>NZ_LMSF01000001.1:0-525182 GCF_001428325.1 Arthrobacter sp. Soil761
GCACGCACGTTCGGCATGGATGCGTTCTTCCCCAGCACGCACGTTCGGCATGGATGCGTTCTTCCCCACCGCGAAGATCTACAACCCCAAGGGCCAGAACTACCTCTCCGTGGACCGCGACCTGGTCCTGGCCTACAAGGAATCCCCCGCCGGGCAACTGATCCACCCCGGCATCAACGAAGCCGGCGCCGTGGCAGCCTTCACCGCCGCCGGGACCTCCTACGCCACCCACGGCGTGCCCCTGGTCCCGGTCTACGTGTTCTACTCCATGTTCGGCTTCCAGCGCACCGGCGACGCCTTCTGGGCCGCAGCAGACCAAATGACCCGCGGCTTCATCATCGGCGCCACCGCAGGCCGGACCACCCTCACCGGCGAAGGCCTCCAGCACGCCGACGGCCACTCCCCCCTGCTSGCCTCCACCAACCCCGCCGTGCTCACCTACGACCCCGCCTACGGCTACGAAATCGGCCACATCATCCGCTCCGGCCTCGAACGCATGTACGGGCCGGACTCAACGGACAAGAACGTCATGTACTACCTCACCGTGTACAACGAACCCATCGTCCAGCCCGCCGAACCCGAAAACCTCGACATCGAAGGCGTCATCAAGGGCATCTACCTGCTCGCCCCGGCAAAGATCGACGGCCCCCGCACCCAGATCCTCGCCTCCGGCGTCTCCGTGCCCTGGGCCATCGAAGCCCAGCGCGTCCTGGCCGACGACTGGAACGTCTCCGCCGACGTCTGGTCCGTCACCTCCTGGAACGAACTGCGCCGCGACGGCCTCGCCGCCGAAGAAGAAGCCTTCCTCAACCCCGGCCAACCCGCCCGCACCCCGTTCGTCACCCAGCAACTCGAAGGCGCCACCGGCCCCATCGTCGCCGTCTCCGACTACATGAAAGCCGTCCCCGACCAGATCCGGCAGTTCGTCCCCAACGAATTCGCCACCCTCGGCGCCGACGGCTTCGGCTTCTCCGACACCCGCGCAGCAGCCCGCCGCTACTTCAAGAACGACACCCACTCCATCGTGGTGCGTTCGTCCCCAACGAATTCGCCACCCTCGGCGCCGACGGCTTCGGCTTCTCCGACACCCGCGCAGCAGCCCGCCGCTACTTCAAGAACGACACCCACTCCATCGTGGTGCGTGCCCTTGAAATGCTGGCGCGCCGTGGCGAGGTGGATGTTGACGCCCCGATCAAGGCCATCGAGAAGTACAAGCTGCTCAACGTCAATGCCGGCACCACCGGCAATGCCGGGGGCGAAGCCTAGCCTTCCGGCTGGACAGCGTATCAAGCAGCATCACGACGACGGCGGCCCCCACCTACCAAGGTGGGGGCCGCCGTCGTCGTGTCTGTAGTGTGCGGCACCGGACGGGGCCGGACGTCTTGTGATCCGTGACAAGGCGGATTGTAGCCTTCGCACAAATGGAGCTTGCGCGACGGTGGCCGTATGCTCAAAGAATGCCAGCACCAGCCAGCCCGTCCTCCAAGCGGAAACCGACCCCGCCGAAGGTCACGCCGGAGAAGTCCGAAACCCTCAAGCAGCTCCGCGCCAACGTCGGCCAGCTCTCCACCAGCACCATGCGCAAGCTGGAGCAGTCGCTCCCCTGGTACAGCCGGCTCAGTGCGGATGAGCGGTCGGCACTGGGAATGGTGGCACAGAACGGCATCGCCGCTTTCGTGACCTGGTACGAGCGGCCGAGCTCGCCGTCGTGGATCCTCACGGATGTCTTTGGGACAGCCCCCACGGAACTCACGCGGTCGATCAGCCTGCAGAAGGCGTTGCAGCTGATCAGGATCGTGGTGGAGGTGGTGGAGGACCAGGTTCCGGTCATCGCGCCGGAAGCCGACCAGCCGTCCCTGCGCGAAGCAGTCCTGCGCTATTCGCGGGAGGTGGCCTTCGCCGCCGCCGACGTGTACGCCCGCGCTGCCGAATCCCGCGGCTCCTGGGATACCCGGTTGGAAGCCCTGATCGTGGATGCGATCCTGCGCGGCGAAAACACGGACGCCCTGCGCTCACGCATCGCAGCGCTTGGCTGGAAGGCGCAGGAGAGGTTCACCGTGATGGTGGGCAATTCGCCCTCCGAACCCAGCGCCAGCTACGTCAGCGAGTTGCGGCGGATGGCCGGGCGCTATGCCGAGGACGCGCTGGTAGGCATCCAGGGCGACCGGCTGATCCTCATCCTTGGCGGCGTGCAGGACCGCGAAACAGCCTATGTGAAGCTCAGCGACATGTTCGCCCCCGGACCCGTGGTTTACGGGCCCGAGGCCAGCTCGCTGCTGGAAGCCAGCGGTTCCGCGCAGTCGGCCTTTGCGGGGCTGACCGCCGCGCGCGCCTGGCCCTCCGCTCCGCGGCCGGTAGCCGCGGACGACCTTCTGCCCGAACGCGTTATTTCCGGCGATGATGCGGCGCGCCGCTCGCTGGTGAAGAACATTTACCGGCCCCTCCTGGCGGCGTCCAACGGCCTGGTGGAAACGCTGGGAACGTACCTGGAACTGGGCCACTCGCTGGAGGCGACAGCCCGGGAACTCTTCGTCCACGCCAATACTGTTCGGTACCGGCTGAAGCGCGTCTGCGACGTCACAGGCTGGGATCCGTTGCTGCCGCGGGAGGCGTTCGTCCTGCAGGCCGCGCTGGTGGTGGGCCGGCTGTCGGCCCCGCCCAAGGCCGCCACGGAGCGGCAACCGTCCCGTAACCAGTCGTGAGGCATTGTAGACTTCCTACAACCTGACCCCGTGAGCTTGGTGCGGTGAAACACCGCTGGATCACACAGTAATTTGGAAAGCTGGTTACGTGCTTGCAATAGTCTGCCCTGGACAGGGCTCACAGACCCCGGGTTTTCTGGCCCCCTGGCTGGAACTTCCCTCGGTGGCAGGCCAGCTGGCCTCCCTGAGTGACATCGCAGGCATTGACCTGATAGCCCACGGGACCACCTCCGACGAGGAAACCATCAAGGACACTGCGGTTGCGCAG
The DNA here is from genome assembly GCF_001428325.1 of Arthrobacter sp. Soil761. NCBI lineage: Bacteria > Bacillati > Actinomycetota > Actinomycetes > Micrococcales > Micrococcaceae > Arthrobacter > Arthrobacter sp. Soil761. The sequence goes on from NZ_LMSF01000001.1 coordinate 2,971, forward strand.
CCCCTGATCGTTGCCGCGGGGCTGGTCACCGCCGCCTCCCTCTTCGATGTCGAACTCAACTCCCTTCCGGTGATCCTCGCGGGCCACTCCGTGGGTGAAATCACCGCCTCCGCCCTGGCTGGAGTGCTGACGGAGCAGGAAGCCATGACCTTCGTCCGCGAACGCGCCAACAGCATGGCCGCCGCGGCAGCCGTCACCCCCACAGGCATGAGCGCCGTCGTAGGCGGTGACCCGGCCGAGGTGCTGGCAGCCATCGAGGCGGCCGGCGCCGCCCCCGCCAACGTCAACGGGGCAGGCCAGACAGTGGCGGCCGGAACCTTTGAACAGCTGAAGGCCCTGGCCGAGAACCCGCCCGCCAAGGCCCGCGTCATCCCGCTCAAGGTGGCCGGCGCCTTCCACACCAGCCATATGTCGCCCGCTGTCAGCGCGCTTGAGAAACTGAAGCCGCAGCTGAACCCGGTGGCGCCCAAGGTGCCGCTGCTGTCGAATTTCGACGGCGGTGAAGTCACGGACGGTGATGCCGCCGTCGAAAGCCTGATTGCCCAGGTGTCCCGCCCGGTCCGGTGGGACCTCTGCATGGAGAGCATGGTCAAGCGCGGTGTGACCGGCGTGATCGAACTCGCCCCTGCCGGCACGCTGGCCGGACTGGCCAAGCGCGGCATGCCCGGCGTCAAGACCGTTGCGGTGAAGACTCCTGATGACCTCTCCGCGGCCCTGGCGCTCTTTGCAGAACTGGAGGGCAACGCATGAGCGTTCCCACACTGAAACAGGTTCCCATCCACGAGCACAGCCGCATCCTTGGCCTGGGGGCCTACCGGCCGGACGTCATCGTCACCAACGAGGACGTGTGCCAGTGGATTGATTCCTCGGACGAGTGGATCCGCCAGCGCACCGGCATCGTCACCCGCCACCGCGCGGCTGCCGACGTCAGCGTGATCGACATGGCAGAGGGCGCTGCCCGCGAAGCCATGGAGAAGGCCGGTATTGACGCCTCGGAGCTCGGGGCCGTCATTGTTTCCACCGTGACACACCCCTACGCGACGCCTTCCGCCGCAGCCAGCCTGGCCGACAGGATCGGCGCCACGCCCGCACCTGCCTTTGATATTTCCGCCGCTTGCGCCGGCTACTGCTACGGGATTGCCCAGGCCGACGCCCTGGTCCGCTCCGGTACCGCAAAGTATGTCCTGGTGGTGGGGGCCGAAAAGCTTTCCGACGTCATCGACAACCGGGAACGCACCATCTCCTTCCTGCTCGGTGATGGTGCCGGCGCCGTCGTGATCGGCCCCTCCGACACCCCGGGCATCGCCCCCTCGGTATGGGGCTCAGACGGCAGCAAGTGGGACGCCATTGGCATGACCCGCTCCCTGCTTGACGTCCGCGACCTCGGCCTCGCCGCCCGGCAGTCCGACTCCACGGGCGACCTCGCGCTCCTGGAGGAAGCCCAGGAGCTCTATCCCACCCTCCGCCAGGACGGCCAGACGGTGTTCCGCTGGGCAGTGTGGGAAATGGCCAAGGTGGCCCAGCAGGCACTCGATGCTGCCGGCATCCAGGCTGAAGACCTGGTTGCCTTCATCCCCCACCAGGCCAACATGCGCATCATCGACGAGATGGTGAAGAAGCTGAAGCTGCCCGAGACGGTTACAGTGGCACGGGACATTGCCGAGGCCGGCAACACGTCCGCTGCCTCGATCCCGCTGGCAACGCACCGGCTCCTGCAGGAGAACCCCGGACTGAGCGGCGGGCTGGCCCTGCAGATCGGTTTCGGTGCCGGGCTGGTCTTCGGCGCACAGGTAGTTGTCCTTCCCTAGATACGCCCAAGGGTCGCAACCGCGGCCCGGACCGTTTCCGGCAGTCCCTGCCGGCAATACAAGAAAAGGAGCCACCAATGGCTAGCAACGAAGAGATCCTGGCCGGCTTGGCTGAAATCGTCAACGAGGAAACCGGCCTGGCCCCGGAGGCCGTCGAGCTGGACAAGTCCTTCACCGAGGACCTGGACATCGACTCCATCTCCATGATGACCATCGTGGTCAACGCCGAGGAAAAGTTCGGCGTCCGCATCCCGGACGAAGAGGTCAAGAACCTCAAGACTGTTGGCGACGCCGTCAGCTTCATCGCCGGAGCACAGGCCTAGCCAAGGGCTTTCGCCGTCCTACGGCTTGGCGGGGCTGCCGGTCCGGACTGACCGGACCGGCAGCCGACCGGGACTGGCCGATCATCAAACTGTGCGGGACCCTGCGGCAGCCGCAGGCGGATACCCCCACCGACGAAAGAGTGATCCCATGACACGCAAAGTAGTCATTACCGGTCTGGGCGCCACTACGCCCATCGGCGGCGATGTGCCCACAATGTGGAGCAACGCCCTCAAGGGGGTCTCCGGTGCCCGCACCCTGGAGGACGACTGGGTAGCCAAGTACGAACTCCCTGTCCACTTCGCCGCACGGTGCAGCACGCCGGCCCTTGATGTCCTCAGCCGCGTCGAGGCCAAGCGGATGGACCCGTCCACCCAGTTCGGCGTCATCGCTGCACGGGAAGCCTGGGCCGATTCGGGCATCACGGAATTCGACCAGGACCGGCTGGCTGTTGCCTTTGCCACCGGCATCGGTGGCGTCTGGACGCTGCTGGACGCCTGGGACACCCTGAAGGAAAAGGGCCCGCGCCGCGTCCTGCCCATGACGGTGCCCATGCTCATGCCCAATGGTGTTGCCGCGGCCGTGAGCCTGGACCTCGGTGCCCGCGCCGGCGCCCACACCCCCGTCTCCGCCTGCGCCTCCGGCACGGAGGCCATGCACCTTGGCCTGGAGCTCATCCGCTCGGGCAAGGCCGACGTCGTCATGTGCGGCGGCGCCGAGGCAGCCATCCACCCCATGCCGCTGGCAGCATTTGCCTCGATGCAGGCGCTGTCCCGCCGGAACGATGATCCCCAGGGCGCCTCACGCCCGTACGACACCGGCCGTGACGGCTTCGTCATGGGCGAAGGTGCCGGCGCCCTGGTCCTCGAGGCCGAGGAACACGCCCTGGCCCGCGGAGCCCGCATCTATGCCGAGCTCGCCGGTACGTCCGTCACCGCTGACGCCTACCACATCACTGCCCCGGATCCCCAGGGGCTTGGTGCCACCCGCGCTCTGAAGGCGGCCATGTTCGACGGCCGGATCCAGGCTGAGGACGTGGTTCACGTCAACGCCCACGCCACTTCCACCCCTGTCGGCGACAAGCCCGAGTACACGGCCCTGCGTGCTGCCCTGGGCAGCCACGTGGACGACGTGGCGGTCTCTGCCACCAAGTCGCAGATGGGCCACCTCCTGGGCGCTTCGGGGGCGGTTGAGGCTGTCCTCACCGTACTGGCCGTCCATGACCGCAAGGCGCCGGTGACCATCAACCTGGAAAACCAGGATCCGGAGATCCCGCTCGACGTGGTCACCTCCGCCCGCGACCTCCCTGCAGGGAACATCGTGGCACTGAGCAACTCCTTTGGCTTCGGCGGCCACAACGCCGTCGTGGCTATCCGCAGCATCTAGGCGCTGCCCGGGGAAGCCACCCCGGACGGCAAAGGAGGCCCCGCCGCTTGGCGGGGCCTCCTTTGCGCTATGGAGGTGTTGTGGTGTCGTCGCGGTAAAAGTGGACGGCGGTCAGCCCACCTGGTGCAGCCAGCGAACGGGAGCGCCTTCGGCAGCGTGGCGGAACGGTTCAAGTTCTTCGTCCCACGCCTCGCCGAGGGCGAGGGACAGCTCGTGGTAGACGGCGGCGGGGTCGCCGGCTCCGGACTCGTAGGCGTACCGGATGCGGTCCTCGGACACCATGATGTTGCCGTGGACGTCTGTGACGGCATGGAAGATCCCCAGTTCGGGGGTGTGCGACCACCGGCCACCATCCACGCCCTGGCTGGGCTCCTCCGTCACCTCATAGCGGAGATGCGCCCAACCGCGCAGGCAGGACGCCAGTTTCGATCCCGTTCCGGGGGTTCCGGTCCAGGACAGTTCGGCCCGGAACATTCCGGGCGCAGCAGGCTGCGGGGTCCACTCAAGGTCCGTCCGCTTGTCCACCACGGCGCCGACTGCCCACTCAACGTGGGGGCACAGCGCCGTAGGGGCCGAGTGAACGAACAGCACACCGCGGGTCATTGCAACAGACATTCCATCCTCCATAGCTCTAGGTACGTCTTCCCCAACGACCTCGGCCTGGATGGAACTGCTGCGCCCTGCACTGCGGCGACGGTTCCCTGCCTGTATTCAGATGTATCAGATCAAGCTGTGTCCGGGCTTGCCGCGCGGTCCGAAGCCGTGAGAGCTTCAAGCCGCACTTGAAAGTTGCCGGACGTGACTCTTATTGTGCCGTACGCCATGGAATTACGCCAGTGCGATTACCTCGGCGATCAGGCCCTGGGATGCGCCTGCTGGTAACTCTTCCGGAGCCGGTCAACCGAAACGTGTGTGTAGATCTGGGTGGTGGCCAGGCTGCTGTGGCCAAGAATCTCCTGCACTGCCCGGAGGTCCGCGCCGCCGTCGAGCAGATGAGTGGCCGCCGAGTGGCGCAGGGCGTGGGGCCCGGACGCGGAGGTATCACCGAGCGCCTCAAACAGGGCGTTGACCAGGGCGCGCACCTGCCGCTGGTCGACCCGTCCACCGCGGGCACCGAGGAAGAGGGCGGGCCCGCTGGTGTCCTTCACCAGTCCCGGGCGCCCGCGCCGGAGCCAGTCGTCCACGGCCACCGCGGCCGGGACTCCAAACGGAACCGTGCGTTCCTTGTTGCCCTTGCCGATGACCCGCAGCGTCCGGCGGTCCGGGTCAAGGTCGTCGACGTCCAGTCCGGCGAGTTCGCCTACCCGGATACCTGTGGCGTAAAGGAGTTCTACGATGGCGCGGTTGCGTACAGCCAGCGGTTCGCCCGCCGCGGCCGCCCTTTCCAGGCCTTCCAGTATGCGCGCGAGCTGGGAGGCCTGCAGGACCCCCGGCAGGGACCCTTCCCGCTTGGGTGCCTTCAGCCGCAGGGCCGGGTCTGCGGTGATGAGTTCTTCCCGTACGGCCCAGGCGGTGAAGGCCCGTGCCGTGGCAGACCGGCGTGCCAGCGTCGCCCGCGAGGCGCCCGCGGAACTTTGGCTGCCAAGCCAGCGGCGGAACGTCCCCAGTTCAAGCTCCTTCAGCCCTGCCACGCCTTCCGATGCAGCATGGGCCAGGAGGCTGCGCAGGTCGCCCAGGTACGCACGCATGGTATGGGCGGACATCCCGCGCTCCCCTGACAGGTACCCGGCGAACGCGTCCAGTGCCTTGGCCAGTTCCCCGGGCAGTTCTTCATTGTCCACTCCTCTACTTTCCCAGTTGCCCGGCCGGTACCGCCGGTGGACACGGTCATGCCTTGCCGCGTTTCCAGCCGCCCCGCTCCGATACGGCGAGTCCCAGCAGCCCCAGCCTCCCAAGTCCTGCCCTGACGGAGTCCTGGCCAAGCCCGGCCACGGCTGAGAGCTTTTCCACGGACGCAGTGGAGCGAAGCGGAAGCGCGTCCAGCAGGATCAGGTCCTCCAGTGTCAGCCCGTCCTGCACTGCAGCGTCTGCGGTGGGCTGATCGGGAAGGGCAGATCCACTCGGCGAGGCGAGTTCGGCCACTTCAGCCGCGTCGGTGACGCAGACGGCTCCCCCGTCCCGGAGGAGTCGGTGGCAACCGGCGGAGTTGGCACTGTGGACGGATCCGGGTACGGCCCCGACGGCTCGGCCCAGGGTCTCTGCGTGATGGGCGGTATTAAGCGCCCCAGACCGCCAGCGCGCCTCCACCACCACTGTCACCGCGGAGAGGGCAGCAATGAGGCGGTTCCTCTGGAGGAAGCGGTAGCGGGTAGGGGCCGACCCCGGTGGTACCTCGGCCAGCACCGCACCCTGGTTTGCCACGGCCCGCAGCAGGTCGTCATTACCGGATGGATAGAAGCGGTCCACTCCCCCGGCCATGACGGCGATGGTGGGGACGGCGGAGGAACTGCCGGCGAGGGCGGCTCTGTGGGCATGAGCGTCGATTCCGTAAGCTCCGCCGGAGACCACCGTGAAACCCCGCTGCGCCAGCGAGTAAGCGATGTCCCCTGTCACGGACGCACCATAACTGGTGCTGTCCCGCGATCCCACGAGCGCGATGGATTTGTCCGCACCCGGCAGCGGTTGTTCCTGCCCGCGCCACCAAAGGCAGATGGGCTCCTGGATTCCCAAGTCGGCAAGTCGGGCCGGCCACAGCTCATCACCGGGAATGATGAGGCGTCCGCCGAGCCGGGCCATGGTGGCCAGGTCGCGTTCGGGCGCAAGGTCGGGCAGCCGTGGCCGCCAACGCTTCAACGCGGCTGCCAGTCCGGCCCAACTGCCGGCAGCCCCGCTGTCAGCCAGCAGCGATGTCATCCCGCGCTCCAGGTCGGGCCCGGGTGCCACCTCACCGGCAGCGATGCGCAGCGCGTCCGTTGCCCCTGCCATCTGGACAAGGGCCAGGCCCGCGGTGTCCTGGGGCTCCATGAGCCGTGACAGGGCGGCCCGGGCCAGCCGTTCGGCATCCCTGGGTGTCATGCCGCGGCCGCCGAAGCCTGCCGCAGGCCCAGGGCCTGTCCGATGTCGTTCGGGTCCGGCGTATCGCGGTGCCCCAGGTCCGCCAGCGTCCACGCGAGCCGAAGGACACGGTCATACCCGCGGGCGGTAAGTACCCCCCGCTCCAGGGACTGGTCAAGGATCCGGGTCGCGGCCGCGGGGAGACGCAGTTCACCGCGGAGGATGCGCCCCGGCACCTGGGAATTGGTCTCCAGGCCGAAGCACCGTAACCGTTCCGCCTGCCGGGCACGCGCGTCCAGGACCCGGCCTGCCACTGATGCAGTGCCCTCTTCCGCGCCCGCCTGGCCAAACTCGGCCAGGGATACGCGCTCCACCTGCAGTTGGATGTCCACCCGGTCCAGCAGGGGCCCGGACATCCTGGCCAGATAGCGGCGGCGCATCACGGGTGTGCAGGTGCAGTCCAGCCCCTTGCCCGATGCCTTGCCGCAGGGGCAGGGGTTGGCGGCGAGCACCAGCTGGAAACGGGCCGGATAGGCGGCTGTTCCGGCTGATCGGTGGATAACCAGCTCCCCGCTCTCCAGCGGCTGCCGCAGCGCGTCCAGGACACGCCGCTCGTACTCCGGTGCCTCATCCAGGAAAAGCACGCCCCGGTGGGCACGTGATGCTGCCCCCGGCCGGGGCAGGCCGGTCCCGCCGCCGATGATGGCGGCAGCGGTGGCTGAGTGGTGCGGGTTCTCGAACGGCGGCCGGCGCAGGAGCTGTACCGAGGATGCGGGCAGGCCGCACAGCGAGTGGATGGCCGTGACTTCCATGGACTCGTGGTCGCCAAGGTCCGGCAGGAGGCCCGGCAGCCGCTCCGCCAGCATGGTCTTGCCGGCTCCTGGGGGACTGCACACTTAAGTATGCATGCGCGCTGACCTGCGGTTATGTCCGAAAACGGACATCGCAGCGTGGGAGTTTTTGGAGGCTCAGCTCTCGTCGAACGGCAGGCCGACGACCTCATCGCCCGGGTCTTCCGGACCTGCTGGCGGAGCCGCGCTCGGGTGGTCCTGGTACAGCGCGTCGGAGGCGCTCTGGTCGTAGGCGTCGGAGAGGTCTGCACCCTTGGTCCCGAGGACCTGCTCCCAGTTGAATCCCATACACACGACTTTATCGGCCGGTATCGAACTCGCGAAGGATCGCCTCGACGCGCGCGGTGAGTTCGTCGGCGCGTTTGAGGATCTGCTCTTCCTCCTCATGTGACATCTGCCGCCGGGGGCTGGCCGGCATCGCAGCTGCAGCAGGCACCGGCGCAGGTGCGGGCTCCGGACCGTCGAGCAGCAGGGCCGCGGCACTGATGACCGCCGACAGCGAGGATGGGTGCATGGAGCGGTAGGCATCGATCCATCCCCAGCGGTCCATGGCTGGCAGCAAGCCGATGGAGAGGTGCCAATCCGGATTGGGATCCGGCCGCAGGTGCCGGTGCGCGGAGCCTACTTCGTCGCGGCGGTGTCCCAGGACCCGGACGGAACTGTGCGACCACCCGCTGTTGGTGCCGATCACATCAAGCCACGACCAGGTGGCGCACGCCGGGCAGGCGCTCGGGTCCTCGGCGATGCCAATCCACTGGCGCAGCTCGCGCATGCTGTCCGACCGCAGTCCCAGCGCACCTGACCTGTCCAGTCCGAGGCCTCCGTGGGAGCGCGGTGCGAGTAGCACCGCAGCGAACAGAATCCTACGCAGCCGCAGCCGGAAGACCCAGTGCGTGCCGGGGTGCTGGATGATCGCCGTCCCACGCCGGATCAGCCGCTGCAGTGAGCCGGCGTCCTCCCTGTGCCCGCGCGGCCACGCCGGGGCTGGTGGATCTTTGGGAGCCAGCCGCCGGCGCAGTGTCATGAGGACAGCCCGGGACGGCTGTACTTGCTGCACAAAGCGAGAGACTGTGGCCTCGTCGATTCTTCCGGCAGGCACGCCCGTGACCGAGCACCAGTCGGTCCAGAGGTCGGGAAGCGCCGTCGTCATCCTAACGATTCTCCTACCGCGGCTTGGTTCGACACGAGCGTCGCCTCAGGCGAGGGTCAGGCCTGCTATTCGCGACCGCTATTGTCCGCATAACTCTCGATGGGCCATCCGCCGATGCTCAGCTATCAAGCCCGAAAGCAGCGGTGACGTGCTCGATCGTGAACTGGTTTCGCAGCCTTGTAGCCGTGTTCTGGTTGGCGAAAAGACCCGTTTTCCGCACGGCCTCCGCTTGCGGAACGGCCCGTATCCATTCGACCGGAACAACCCATTCAGCATTGTCGTCGTTCTCATCACCCTCGTGGCGATAATTCCCGGAGAGGTCGAGTTCACGCAGCTGTCGCTCGGCCCCGTTCACGAGAAGCGTGCTTTGGTCGTATCGCTGGGCTTCGCCGGCGACGGTACCAACTCCTACATACCCAATCTTGGGAATGTAGGCGAAGACTCTGGCACCAATCGGCAGATTCTTGAGCGTCTGAGAGTACCTCTTGCCGCCACCGCCCGAGACGAAACCGTACTTCATGCCGTCGACCCATTGCCGGCCTGTTGGCTCTTCACCAAATGAGACGTACCAGTCAGACCCGTTCCAAGGCTCACGTGTCTTATTCTTCCGCGAGATCGCGGAAATGGACGACTTGGCTTGTTCGCTCTGATCGACCAGCCAGCTGCGGGCAAGGTACGAAGATCCGTTGTCCTGAAAATGTCTGAAGAAGACGACGTTGATGGGAACATCGAAGTCTTCATTGAGGAACCGCACGATGCGCTCGGTAGCGTTGTCAACGCTGGCGGCAACGATTGTAAATTCTTGTGCAGTGTTGACCTCTTCAGGAAGAGTGTCGCCGAAGCGATCGGCAAACGCTTCTTCAAGAGCAAGGCCTGGACGGTAGGTGGCGAAGATATTGTCGATATCGCTTCGGCCAAGGGTTGCTGCCCAGGAGCCGTAATCGAGGGTTTGAGCGGCAACATCGCGTGGAGTTTTGTCGCGTTTGAGTTCGATTACGTGCAGCGACGCCGTTTCGTCCAGGGCGAGCAGATCTACGAATCCCCCGTGCGCGGTCGGAACCTGCCGGCCAATGACGAGAAGCGGCTCGCCAAGCACTGACGGGTCAGACTCGATGTAGCCCTCCAACTGGGATTCCAAGCCGATTGATGTCGGCACTATCCGGCTGAGTTGGCCGCCCTCTGCCCGCCACAAGCCCATCTCAACAGCCATTCGTCATTCCCATCCTGCCTGTTGTCGTTCGACGAGTTTCTTGAGCTGAGCGTCGTAGACATAGTCGGTGATCTCGCCGGACATGATCATTGCGACGGCTTTGTTGATGGTTTCCAGCGGCACCACGAACCACTCCGATGGGTCGTAGTCGCGTCCCTTCCGGTCGACCTGCGTCAGGTCCAGACGCACCTCGGCGAACACCCGGTGCAAGAGGTGCTCCAGCCACGACGCACGCACATTGTAGAGGCGGTAGTCTGCCAGCACCTTCACGGGTGCCATCAGGTAGGTCGGCGACTTCGCCGCGTTTTTGATGCGGGTCTCGACTTTGGTAGTCGAGAAGCCGATCTTGTGGAGATCCTTCATCCCAGCGACAACAGGATCCTTGCTGAGCGACTGCAATACGTAGATGTGGCCGCTCTCCACGTCGGCGTCGAGGGCTTCGGTAGCATCGTGGCCTGTCCGCGCCAGGACCTGGCCCTGTGCTTCGTACATGCGGGTCATGAGGCTCTGTTTGTACATCGCCGATTCAGTGCCGTTTTCGAAGACGAGGCGGAGCCGCTGCTTCTGCCTGGGCTTGCCGCCGACAATCAGGTCCACGTCTTCACCGACCTCAGCGACAAAGCACATAACGCCACTGAGAACGAAGAACGCACCCTCACGGATAAGATCCATGCCGGTGAAAGGCACCAGACTATATGTGCCTTCGGCCAGCTCGGCGTGCTTCGCTTTGAACAAAGGTTCGAACAGGTCGAAGTCCTCGGCCTTTACCCGCTGAGCGACCGAGTCCGGAGACTCGGGCCGTTTGATCACGGGAAGATCCGATACGTCGAGGATGCCACTGTCGTCGCCGAGCAGATCGTCCAGGTCATCGCTGTCAAGAAGCTCGTCCAATGACTCTGGCGCTGCCTCTACAGCCAGGAGTTCGAACTCCGTGTCGAGGTGTTTGAGCGCTGCGATCTTTTCGTCGTTGGCCAGGATGCCCTCCAGGCGGGCCCCAAGCTTCCGCTCGGCGATCTCCCTCGTCGCCGAGCTCGGCAGACGCTCGTGTGTCCGGCGGAACTCCACGATCTCTAGGAAAGCCCGCTCAAGGCGGTCAGACGAGGTTACCTTCTTGGCTTTCTCAGGCACGTTGAGCAGGCCATCGAGGTCGTTGTCGATGAGGTCTTGCAGGGAAGCCGGCGCTTCCTCGAAAATTTCGTCGTTATCGATCATTCGTCCGTTGCCATTTCAGTCGCACGCTTTTGGGCTTCAAGTTTCTGCTTGGCCCGCTGGAGCCAGAGCAGCGCGTCGGCGTATCGTTTCTCAGTCGGTTCCTCGGCACGGGAGTCTGGCCGTCGATTGTTGACCTTGATCCAGTTCTTGATCCGGGGAACAAGAGCCAGAGCCTCTTCCTCAGTGAACTCGACGCGGGTAGCCGTGATCTGGTCCTGGATGATCCGCAGTACGGAGGGAGTCACCGACTTGGACATGACCTCGAAGGCGCGCTGGAAGGGGTTCACCGAGTCGATGAGGTTGATGGAGAGTTCATCGATGTTGACGAACTTCTCTGCCATCTTGATGAAGCGTTTGTCTCCGACTTCGCGGACCTCACCGTTCTTGACCACTGAGTCCACGACGACCTGCTGCCGCACCTCCTCAACCTGCGAGTCGCTGAGGTCCGGGTACTTTTCCCGGATGATCTTCGGGATCAGGAGCTTGTTGGCGGTCTCAGCGTCGATTGAGCCGGCAGCTGCGCGAGCGAAGGTGTCGTCTTGCAAGATCGTAGCTTTCAGGTCGTTCAGGTCCGTCTCGACGATCTGCCTGACACGCTCCGTCGAGGGCTCCTTGAAGCCCTTGATCTTCAGCTGACCGGGGATCTTCGAGTCGTCACCATCGAACTTCTTAGTTTTGAAGGTGAAATTCTGTGCGAGTACCTGCTCCATAAGCAACGATGCCGTAATGGCCTTCAGCATGTTGTTCACCGAGACCTTCACTTCACCCTGAGTGGCGTCGGGCTCAGCGATCAGGTTCGTGAACTGGGCATGCTCCTTGCCGGGGCTGTCGCGGGTAACGCGGCCGATGATCTGGATGACCTCGGTCAGCGAGGCACGGTACCCGACGGTCAGGGCGTGCTCGGCAAAAGGCCAGTCGAAGCCTTCCTTCGCCATGCCCAGGGCGATGATGATGTCCACAGCGTCGCGCTCTTTCGAGGCGACATGGGAGAGATAGTGGAGCGTGTCAGCACGTTTTTTCTGGTCAGTGTCATCCACGAGGTCGGCGACGCGAAGAATTTCACCGGTATCTTTGTGGCGAATGCTGATGATTCCGGTATCGGGGTCAGTGGCTTCGACATGGCCGATCGCATCGATGATGAACCCGACTTCTTCGATCTTGTCCTTGGTGGACTCCCCCGAGTTGACGTTCGGAATATGAACGATGGTCTTCTTATCCAGGTGCAGGACTTCACCTATAGCGTCCGTATAGCGGCCCTGGTAGAAGTGATGGCCGATGCCGAGCGAGTGCAAGTGCTCATAACCGTTGAGCTGGTCGTAGTAGTTGAACGTGACCGGCGTGAACTGTGCCTCGTCTTCAGCGGACAGAACCGGCACTGAGTCTCCGCGGAAGTACGAGCCGGTCATTGCCACGATGTGCACGTCCGAGCCGTTCATGACTTCACGCAGGAGCGCGCCGAGGCGGTTGGCTTCAGTATCAGCGGAGACATGGTGGAACTCATCAATCGCCAGCACGATGCCGTTGAACGCTTCCGGTGCGAGTTTCTCAAAGGCGAACCGTAGCGTCGCGTGCGTGCAGACCAGTGTGGCGTCGGGGCCTTTGAGAAAGTCGATGAATGCTCCGACCTTGCCCTGCGAGGAACCGGCGTCGCAGAGGTTGTGCTCGGCTTTGATTTCCCAGTCTGCGAAGAATCCGTGCGAGGTGAGCTTCGTCGAGGAGAAGGAGGCTCCGATGGATCGCTCGGGGACGGCGACGATGACCTTTTTCCGGCCCTGGTTATAGAGCTTGTCGAGCGCAACAAACATCAAAGCCCGCGACTTGCCTGAGGCCGGCGGGGCCTTGACCAGAAGGTGCTGGGCATCTCTCTTGGCGAAGACGCGCTGCTGCATCTCTCGCATACCTAAGGCATCGGTGTTAACCGACGCCTTGGTGCGGGCATAGGTCACGTCGACGATGTTGATCGGCTTGTTCACTTCTTCTTGCTCCCCTTTGCAGATTCCGCTGCCATCTCTTCATACATAGCAAAGAGGTCCGACAGTCTTTGCTCATCGGTCTCGTATCCGCGCTTGGAGTAGATCGAATCCACCAACACATCAATCTCGGCATGCGCCGTCCGCAGGTCCTCCGGCATAAAGTCCGGATCGTACAAATCGGCGAAGTTGCTCTCGCAGTGGTACTCACGTACGTCAAGCACACGCAATGCCGTAATGGTCAGCTTCTCCTTCATCGCATCCGACAGGGGCGGCAGCGGGAAATTGTTGTAGACGATCGTATTCGAGTAGCGGATTCGGGTTTCCAGTTGCCCGCCAACAGCTCGGGTCCAAACCATGTGCATCCGAGACATTAACAAAGCGAAGACCCAAGGCTTCGCGTCATACACAGCGTTCGCCGAATCTCCGACAACGGTCTCTGGCCCCAGATAGCCAAAGGGTATGTACTTGCGTCGCTCGGAAGAGTGCCGAGGGACAATGATGGATTCCGTCGGCTTGTAGCTAATTTGTACAAATCTATGAGGTTGAGAGGCGTACGCGGCCGTGCTGGCCGCTTTGCTCTTGCTTCGTTCCTCCGCTACGCGGGCCAGTCGGCTGGCGATTGGTGCGATGGATAAGGCAGTCGCAGCGAAGCCGTCAGGAATCCAGAGGCAGTAGCGTTCTCCATCGTTGATCACTTCGGATGTTCCCATGAATCGCTTGATGAACTGACCGCTCTGCGGGTCGTTGTCGATCATCTGCTGGCGCTCATCCGGAGACAGTAGGAGACCACCACCGTCACGCGGCATCGAGCCGAAAACCATGTCGGGCAGCTGAGCACTGAGTGGCTTCTTGCGCCGTTCCATGACGACATTGGGTCCATCAGCGAGATAGCCGTTGATGTTGTCCGCTGTAATCTGAAGGTCCTCGGTATAGAGGTACTTCGGCTCCGTCCGAGCCATTCGCAGGCTGATTACTGCGACGGTGACGCCGGCGTTGCGTTTGGCGTTGTTCTCCCACTTGAAGGACGTGTAGGCGAACCCGATTTCTATACCCTTGGTGAAGATCATCGGGAACATCAGGCCAACGTGTTCGCCCTGAGACACCGAGTTCGTAGTGACGAACGCGAGCTCGGCTCGCGTGCCCTCGATATAGTCCGCACCCTTCAGGAACCAGAGCGCGATGTAGTCCAGGTTCTTCGAGTATGGACGGCGTCCGAACACGAAGTCGTAGTCCGCCTTTTGATCCTTGGTCTGGGTCTTCGCCCCGACGTACGGAGGGTTTCCGATGAGATAGATCTCCGCCTGTCCGTTGTTCGAGCAGACCGTGTTCCAGTCGGTACGTGCGGCGTTGCCAGCCTGGATCTGTCCGGTCTCCTTGAGCGGGATCAGCGGGATAGAGATGTTGAACTTATCTTTGAACTCTGCATTCATCTGGTGCTTGGCGATCCAGAGGGAGAGGATCGCCACCTCGACTGCGAAATCGTCGATCTCAATACCGTAAAAACTCTCGATGTTGATCTTCGACTCGGCATACAGCATCTGGTGCTTCGGATCGATCTCGAAAAGGCGTTCAAGGATCGCGTGTTCCAGCCGGCGCAGTTCCTTGTACGCAATGATGAGGAAGTTGCCGGACCCACAGGCAGGATCGAAAACTTTGATCGCGCTGATTCGCTCGAGCAGTGCTTCAAGCTTTTTGACTGAGTCGAACCCTGCATCGAGCTGTTCCTTCAAATCATCCAGGAACAGCGGCTCGATGGTCTTGAGGATGTTCGGCACTGACGTGTAGTGCTGGCCCAGGTCGCTGCGCTTGCCCGGGGTGACAATGGCCTGGAACATCGAGCCGAAAATGTCCGGGTTGATGTCACGCCAGATCAATGTGCCCAACTCAATCAGCAGGTCGCGGGCCTTTTTCGTGAAGACCGGAACGATGTGCTCAGATGACATCGTGAACAGTCGGCCGTTGACATACGGGAACCCTGCCAGGTGTGTGGGCTTCTCGGCGGCATCTTCAGTATCCAGTGCCAGAAAGACCTCGGTGAGGAACTCCGCGACGTCGGATCCATCAAGCTGAGTATGAGAGCCGACTGCATTGACGAAGACACCCTCTTCGAAGATGCCGGTGTCTTCGGCGAAGAAGCAGAATAGGAGCCGGGTGAAGAACACGTTGAGCGCGTGACGCCCGTGCGCCATGTCGAACATTCCGGGGTTCGCCGCCAGCAGTTCGTCGAACAATTTGCCCATTTTCTCGGCAGCTTTGACGTCAGCGTGCGCCTCAGCGACATATTGTGCCTTCTCCATGCCGGCCCAGGGCAGGAAGAACGTGAAGTACTGGTCGATGTCCCGGATCGGGATCATCAGGTTCTCGCCGGTCTTCGTATCGATGGCCAGCAGTTCCGTGTAGTCGGTGACGATCACGAAGCGGGTGTTGTATCGGACGACCAGCGGTGAAGTCTTCAGCTCGTCGATGACGGCGAGAGGATCACCGGTCGTCTCCTTGAAGTAGACGACGTTCTTTTGTGCCACTTCAGTGGACGGGTCATGGGCAACGTTGAGCGAACCATTCCGCAACCTGGTCACGTTGCCTTGCGGCTTGCCGTAGGCCAGCAGCAGGCTGAAAATGAACTCGCGATCGTAGGATTCACGGCCCCCGAGCGGGGCAACGCGTTCCTCGACGGCTTTCAGGTTGAGCTTCACCATGAACGAGTTTCCTTCGCGAACATGATCCCATCATGGGCCGCGGTGCAATTGGTGATGAGGCCCTTGTCCCTGGCACTAGCTGAAATACCGTCGGCAGACGACCACGGTTCACACACGTTGTTACTCCTTACATGGCAGGGCGGGACGCTCTACCTCCCCGTGATCTTATCCGGGACGGTGCGGCGGTTGTTTTTCCCTCACCGCGTCACGCGAGGGCAGTCTTCCTCCATGCCCCGATAAGCGCCCTTACCAGAGACCCGGTTCGAAGCCGCCCCGTCGATCGCGGGTATGGGGAATCGCCACTGACAGACCATTGCGACTTGGATTCTCCGGCCAGTGAGTCGAGACTGGAGTCATGGCAGTACAGGTGAGGCTCGCAGCGCTCAGCGCTCCCACCGTCCCACCTGAACCGGAGGTGGACGACGAGCTGCGCGAGCTCGAAGAAATTTCGCGGTCTTTGGAAGGACACACGCTGTCTGCTGCCACCCGGCGCGCCTATGCCACGGCGTGGCGTGCCTTTGATGACTTCTGTACCGGCCACGGACTGGAGGCGCTGCCTGCGCATCCGGAGACCGTGCGCTGGTACGTCGCCTGGATGTCCACGCAGCTCGATGACGACGGGCTCCCCCGGTTCTCCGTCGCGACGATCCGCCAGCGCCTGGCCGGTATCGGCGAGAGGCACCTGCGCGGCGGGCTTCTGGATCCCACGGCCCACCGCGGCGTGGTGGATCTCGTGCGCGGGCTGGCCAAGCTGCGGGCCACCAGGCCCCGGCGCAAGCGCCCTCTGCTTCTGGACGACGTGGTCCGGATCATCGCGGTGATGGAGCACGACACATATCCGGCAGGCGTGTCAGCCACCAGGGACGCCCTGGCGGTGTGGCTCGGGTTCGCAGGGGCCCTGCGCAGGAGCGAGGCGGCGGCCCTGACGCTGAACCGGCTCGAGCTGCACCCGGTCGATGGTGTCCACGTTCATGTGGGGGCCTCGAAGGCCGACCCGGAGAACGCGCTGCCGGACGTGGTCGTGCTGCCGTTCGGGAGCTCGCCGGCATCCTGTCCCCCGTGTGCGGTGCACCGTTGGGTCGTGCTGCTCGGGCTCGCCCGGCAGGACGATGCGCGCACACGGCGTCGCGGGATCATGCAGCAGCTGTTCTCGTACGGTCTCGAGGAGCACGTCTGCGGAGCCGCCGGCTCAACGGCGCTCATCAGCAGCGCCGACCTGGCCTCGGGCGCGCCCCTGCTCCGGGCAACGTACCGCAACAGGAAGGACGCCCGGATCCATGCACGGGCGGTGAGCGGCGACGCGCTGCACACGATGCTGCTCTCGCGCATGGTCGAGGCGGGGATGAACCCTGCTGCCTACGGCTTCCACTCGCTGCGGGCCGGGCACGTCACCCAGGCGCGGCGCAACGGTGCGAGCACGGAGGAGATCATGCGCGCCGGCCGGTGGAGCCGGGCAGCGACGGTAGACGTTTACGACCGCGAGTTCAATCCTGCGGCACGCAACAGCGTCATGCGTCTGGGGTTGTAGACCCCTCGATGCCGGGGGCAAGCCGGTGCCCGTACTGGTCGTCCTCCTCGACCGGGACGCGGGCGTCGATGCTTTCCATGAGGCGGAAGTCGACGACACCTTTGAGTTGAGCGCCGCCGCCGAGCACTTGAATGGCCTTGGAGAGCCGCAGCACCTCCAGCCTGTTCTTCTCCCACTCGCGCTGGGCCGCTGCCAGGTCGGCGAGGTACTGCTGCAGCTGGGCCTCGCTCTCTGCCTCCGGATCCTCGGCGACCAGGATCGCCAGGGGGACGTCCAGGGCCTTGGAGGCGGCGACCGCCTCGTCCAGGCGGACGGCGCGGATTTGCTGCTCTATCCGGGTCACCGCCGAAGGGTCGACGTTCGTTCCAAGGATCTCGGCAATCCTGCGGGCCAGCTCAGCCTGGCTGATGCCCAGGCGTTCCCTCTCCTGTCGCAGTCGGCGGGCGAAGAGGTCTCCGGGCAAGGCGTTCATCTGGTTTGGGCTCCTGGTCGGGTACATGGGCGCGAAGGGCTCAGCAAGAAGCGTATGCCGAGCCGTGCCGGAGCCGCACACCGCGCGCCCCGTCATGTGAAATCTACACGTTTTTGAGCAGAACGTCAGTCCTCCCGCCGACACCTCGTTTGCGCTGGTCTTCGAGCACATTTTGGACTCGTATCCGACTCGTCACGGATACGACTATGACTGATGACTCGAATGATGTAGATTGGTCACTGAAGATGTGCACGTATACGAGTCCCTAGAGAGGGGTCGGCCGCATGATTGCAGGCATGTCGTCCCGCTCAACGGGGAGTCACGTCGCATCGGGAGAGACCATTGATAGGGCGCTGTGCTCTGTCTAGGCGAATCGGTTGTGCCAGTCGCCTCGTGACACATGTCATGCAAGCGACCATTCGATAGGCGAGAGGAAAGAACCATGACGAAGATTTACGAGGCGGCACTCGAGCGGGTCGCCCTGCCCACCGCGGCCTGGGACCTGACGAGCTTCCTGGAGAACGCGAAGTCCCAGATCCAGCTCTGGGGCGGGCTGCTGCTCATGCTCCTGGGTGCGGTCGGACTGGTCTGGGGCGGCGTGCTCCTGATCAAGAAGCTGATGGCCACCCCGCAGTCCGCGGGCCAGCAGCAGGGCTGGGGCACCATCGCCCTGCTCATCCTGGTCGGCGGCGCGCTCGGCACCGGTGGGTGGTCGCTGATCAACACCATCGGCTCCGGCGGCCAGAAGACCCTCGAGGACCTCGGCGGCGGCTCTGTCCTCGTGCAGACGGTCAGCCACGTACTGACCAGCGGCGTCCTGGGCTAAGCCCGGCGCGGCAGGAATCAACGGCCGGGCACACAAAGCGTCGACGGACCGCACCGGGTCGGTTGAGGTCACCAGGCCTCAACCGGCCCGGTGCGTCGTTCCCGGGGTCGGACGACGGCGCTGACGACGAGCAGGACAGGCAGAGCAAGGAACAGGACGAACGGGAACGGACATGGGGATCAAGGACAAGGCGCTGGCCTTCGGCAAGCGGTTCAAGCTCGACTCGCACCACGCAATCGAGCGCTTCGGGGTGTTCTTCGGCATCTTCGCTGTGATGGGGCTGGTCGTGGTGGCCGGCTCGGGTGCCGCCGCCTTCAAGGCGGGCAGCGACGCGGTGTCGCACACCGCGCTCTACAACACCGAGTTCACCTCCTCGAAGACCCAGCTCAAGGGCACGGTCGACGGGGTCTACACCAATCACACCGGCAACAGGGCACTGGTCATGATGCACTTCCCCGCCAGCGCGGCGATCTCGTACAACGCGGCGGACTACCAGGCCTTCCTGCTGGGCACCAACGACAAGCTGCAGACCGAGAAGGTCAGTACCAGCGGAATCAGGGGCACCTTCCACGTTTTCGGCTCGACCGGTTACGTCGGGGTCCTCCTGGACGCGGACCGGCCCTTCGACCGGCAGGTGCTCAACCTGACCGTCCGCGCGAACGCCGAGCTGACCTACGACGAGCGGCAGCAGAGCAGGGATGACCAGGTCGTGGGCGACTCGAGCTTCAAGAAGTACGACCAGTGGCGCGTGATCATCAACCCGGGTGCGTCGGGCACCACCGACATCCCGGCCCTGGACGCGGCCAGCTTCGACCCGGCCCGGGCCTATTACGACGTCGTGCTGAAGACCCAGGAGCAGCAGACGCGGGACAAGCTCGACCAGAAGCTGCTCGCGATGCGCACGAGCCTGAAGCAGGTCGAGTCGTACACCTCCGACCTGGCGACCACCAAGGTCGATGGGCTCTTCCTCCGTCCGCCGGCCGTTCCGACCTCCATCGCAGGTGATCAGGTGGCTGGTGTCTCGGCGGCCGAGGCCAAGGACGGGAAGGCGACGCTGGAGCTGAAGACGGGCCATGTCGTGCCCGGCGGATTCGACTTCAACTGGCGCGCGGGCAACGTCTATGCCGGCTACCTCGACACGCTCGTGCCCGCCGGTAAGGGCTATGTGCAGTTCCTCGCCGACAAGCGCGCCGAGGGCAGCGACAGCACGAGCCAGCAGGTCTCGGACATGAAGTGGGTCCTCTCCGACGGCACCGACCTGAAGAAGGACTACCGGTCCTCCGAGGTGACGATGCGCCCGCTCACGAACGTGATGAACAACCTCTCTCAGGCCTACCAGGACTACGGCAAGGCCAAGTCGGAGTACCAGTCCGGGCTTCTGCTCGAGCTGCTCGGCCTGGACGTGAAGCTGCGCGATGTGCAGTCCAACAGCACTGCGAACTCGGCCGGGGACTTCCTGACCGTCTATCACTGAGCGCGCTCCACGGAGCGGGCAGTCACCACCCAGGCATCGAGCCGGAAAGGACAAGCTTATGGCCATCGACCAGCCGACGCGGCGGGATGACCCGGCCCGGCGCGCTGCATCGCCCCGCGGGGACCGCAGGTCCGCCGACGGGGGTGCGAAGGAGGAGTCGCAGCCCCCTCGTCGTGAGGGGTCCGGCGTACGCCGCGCCGGGCCCCGTACCGGAGCGGCCTCCGCTCCTTCCCCGTCCGGGGATGCAGCCAAGGGTCTGCCGAAAACCCCGGGGGCCGCCCCCGCGCCGCAGCCCGTGGACCCGACGCCTGCGGGCCGCGGGTCGAAGCACCTGGGAGCCGCACCGGCCCCGGACGCAGCGGCTGCCGCTGGCAAGGCCACAGGTGCGGCCGACACAGCCAGCAAGACCAGCAAGGCCGCCAAGGCTGCCAAGAGCCTCGACGGTGTCGCCGCCGGGGCGGCCGGGGGAGCTGCCCGCAAGGCGGTCGAGGGTGACGGCAGCAGCGCGGTCCGCCGCGGTGCCGGCCGGTACGCGGGAGCGGCTGCCTCGGGAGCTGTCGCCGGGGCGCAGGCCGGAGCCGCCGCCGGTGGTGTCGGCGCGCTGCCCGGGGCAGCGGTCGGCGCTGCCAAGAATGTGGGCCTGGAGACCGGCAAGGATGTTGTCGACGGTGCGTCCAAGGTCACCGGCGGAGGTCCGGACGCCGAGCCTGCCGACAAGCGGCTCGGTGCCGGGGGCACCGGCTACGAGCGGACCTCGCAGAAGGAGAAGGACGGCCAGCTGCTGTCCAAGACCGCCAGGGGTGTCGCCGTCGGCGGCACCGCGGCGGCCGCTCCCCCGGCTGCGGGGCTTCTCATGGTCATGGCCTTCCTGAAGTGGCTCAAGACCATGTTCTTCGCGATGCTCGCGATGGCCGCCAACGCGGCCAGCATGATCTGGGGTTTCATCCTTGGGATCGCCAAGGCGGTCGGGCACACGATCGCCGCACCGTTCATCGCACTGGGCGGGCTGGTCGGCAAGGCGGCAGGAGCCGTGTTCGGGGTCACCGTGACGGCCACCGTCGCCCCGGTGGCCACGGCCGCATCCGGGGTGGCTGCGACCGTTGCCGCGGTGGCTGTGCTCAGCACGGTCCTCACGGGTGTGCTCGACCAGGCCGGCCTCGATGGCGGCCGCGGCTCGACCATGACCAACTGCATCGTCAATGTCAGCCGCAACGGCCCCGGCGCTGACGTCCCGGCGAATACCGAGGCGAACGCCCGGGCGGTCTACTCCGTGCTGAAGACCTGGGGTATGCCCGAGGAGAACATCGCGGGCATCCTGGGCAACTGGTCGCAGGAGTCGGGCGTGGACCCCACCAGCGTGGAGGGCATCTACAACGAGCCCTACCAGATCGGCCCGCGCAAGCAGACCGCCTGGGACGGGAACTTCACCCACATCCCCGGCCAGTCGCACGGCGGCATCGGTCTGGGCCAGTGGTCGAACGGGCGCACCACGATGCTCCTGGATTATGCCAAGTCCAAGAACCTGGACTGGTACACCATCAAGGCCCAGCTGGCATTCATGGCGGAGGGCGACAGCCCGGGGGACGTGGCCGTGTTCAAGGACATGATCAAGACCTCGCAGGGCTCTCCCTCTGCTGCTGCACTGCACTTCCACGACAAGTGGGAGCGCTCGGCCGACAACGCTTCACAGCTGCAGGAGCGTAAGGCCGACGCCGAGATGTGGTTCGGCAAGATGAGCGGCTGGACCGTCGACACCTCGGTCGTGGGCGGGGTCCAGGACATCGTGGGCGGCATTGTCGACACGGTCGGCAGCGGGATCCGCTCCATCTTCGGCAACTGCGACAGCGACACCAAGGTGCGCCCGGGCAGCCTCGTCGACGGCGGCATGAACGAGGAGCAGGCCCGGCAGCTGATCGACCTGTACAACCAGGAGGGCGACAAGTTCCTGGACGACAAGTACGGCGCTGGCGGACCGGGCTCCTGCGGCGACAACCACGCCATGAACTGCGTGTCGTTCTCGGTCTACTTCATGAACAAGTACACCTCGTTCCAGCAGTACCCGCCGGGCGACGGCATCCAGACAGCCCACGCGATCGCGTCCATGACGGGCAAGCAGGTCTCGAGTACGCCGACGGCGTACTCGGTCGGTTCCGGGCCGGGTACGGGGTCCGCGGGCCACACCCTCGTGGTGCTGGGCGTGCAGGGCGACAAGGTCATCCTCGGTGAGGCCGGCTACTGCGCGTTCATGGGCCGCGTTCGCGTTGACAGTGCGGAGCGGATGAAGTCCGAGGGGTGGGTGTTCGTCGACGTCACGGACCTCATCACCACGGGCGGCAACCTGCCGGCGTAGCCGGCGGAAGCAGGGCCGGTGTCCGGACGATCCGGGCACCGGCCCTTTCTGCGTCCCGATCCGTGCGCAGTGACCTGTCGAATGGGGCAGACTCGTTATTGAATGACCATTACAGATAGACTTGGAGTCATATATGAGGACAACACGAGAAAGGGCGGGCATCGTGACGAGTGCGGACGATGATGCGCATGGCAGGGCCGGGGACACGGTCAAGGACGAGGACGGCGCGCCGAAGAAGCTGAAGGCCCCCGCCACCCGCAGGCGGGTCAGCGGGGTCGAACTCGAGGCCCGCTTCGAGGGCTGGCGCTCCGAGCGGCGCGGAGAGCGGCAGGCACGCACTCCGGAGGAGTCGGCGCGGCGGACGCGCCTGGTTTTGAGCGCCGCAATGGGCGTGGCGATCCTCGGGCTCGCGGCGGCCGCGGGAGTGAGCGGCAAGGGATTCGAGGTGGAGCACGCGGCCAACGCCGACCGGATCTCCGCGCTCCAGGTCCAGATCGAGGATGCCAGGAGCACTCCGGTCGCCCCGGATCTGCCCGGAAAGATGACGCGGCTGATGGAGGCAGCCGCAAAGGACGCCCAGAAGGTCGCGGAGGCCCAGCAGCGCTTCGCGCAGCTGCACCACGAGGCGGCGACACAGCCCAATGCGGGCAACGGTACGCCGAACGCGGCGACACTGCAGATCGCCGAGCACCGCCGGACGCTGGCACCCCTGTTCAGCCCGCGCTCGTTCCTGGCCGACGAGAAGGGGGCCTACTCCTGGACCTCTGTGACGCCGTTCGACCCGAGCACGCAGATCGACCCGCGGTTCCCCTGGTACGTGCGCTACGAGGGTTTGAAGGCTTCCTCGCCCGGAGCGTACGCCTGGTCGGTCGAGTCGGTAATGCCGGACCTCGCCACCCAGGACGCCACGGGCACCACGCGCACGGCGCGGGTGATCTGGCTGTGCCGGGACACCGCGGGTGGACAGGTGCTGGCGTGGGCGAACGCGGCCTACTCCTACGACGGGAAGGCCGGGACTTTCGCGGATCTCAAGGTCGTGGTGACCGCCGCCGGCGCGGAGCACCAGCAGGGCGCATCGACGACGGGTAACGGAAGCGGAGAGGGCTGATGATGCAGGAGCAGCAGATTGACGGCACGGACGAAACGGCAGCGCCGGAACCGGGCTTCATGCGGCGCAACGCCCTGGTGGTCGGGGTCACGGTACTGCTGGTTACCGCCGTGACGGTGACCGGCCTGACATGGGGGTCCCAGCGCAGTGCACTGGATCAGCAGCAGCAGACGATCACGGGCCTTCAGGGCCAGCTTGCCTCGGTCGGGACCGCGAAGTCCGAGCAGGTCGAGCAGGATGTCATGCAGTCGCTCGGCGTGAGCCAGAGCCGGATCCACGACGACACGCAGATCGTGGACCGCCTGGTGAAGACGGCATTCACCTGGGACTCCGGCCAGGCCTACGAGGCCGCTCGCCGGGACCTGAAAGAGCGCTACCACCTGTCCGAGGACGAGCAGTTCCTGAAGCAGTTCATGCCGCCGGCGCGCTTCAACGAAGACGCCGCGGGCAAGCGCTACTACTACATCGACACCCAAGGGCTGAACTCGGCGGTCAATGCCGACGCGGACCTCGAGGTCGTGAAGGTCACCGCGGACGAGTACACGTATGCCGTGCAGATCGAGGTGGCGGCTACCTCCGATGCGGTGTCCCAGAACAAGGTGGCACCGGACCGGGTCAAGTCGTACCGGACCGTGCTGGTGTACCTCACCGTCGACGCGCAAGGGAAGGTCTCTGGCCTGTCCGCCATTCCCGCTGGCGGTTCGACTCGTCATTCCAGATGATCCGACTCCCTTTCGACTCATCTTCTTGATAGAGTTGTACTGGTATTCGAGACGAAGAGCGAGTTGAGGGGCAATGGCATCGACAAAGATCGGCCAGTCGGGTGTGCAGGCTGACAAGCCTGTCCGCAAGACCCGCTTCGTGGCCGCGCCGGACGCCGGTGCGGCACCGGGCGACGCCGACCCCACTGGGGACGGAAATGTCCCGGGTGCGCTGATGAGCCGCCGGGCGGCCATCGGCGGGGTGTGCACGGGGGCAGCTGCGCTGCTCTGCTTCCTGGTCGGCGCAGGTCTCTCTGGTGGCGAGGCCACCGTCAGCCAAGACAAGGCTCAGCAGATCGTCTCCCTGCGCGAGCAGATCCGCACCGCCGAGGTGCGCACCGACGCCCTCCCGGAGGCCAAGGACGCTGACCGCGCCCTGGTCACGGCACAGGGAGCTGCGGAACAGATCGCCCGGTTGCAGAACGAGTACCGCTACCTGACACCCTCGGTGGCGGACTCGGGCGGGACGCTGGACCAGGCTGCCGCCGAGCCGACGCGCCGGAACCTCACCCCGTACTTCGCCCCCGACGTCGGGACCACTCTCCAACCCTGGTACCTGCTGGCCGCCGACAAGGACGTCGCCGCGGGCAACGAGATTCCGATGAGCTTCGACTCCGGCTTCAAGTGGGTCGCCCAGCGCCCTTACTCGGTCGAGGTGGACGGCACGATCCGGGTCACCTGGTTGGCGGTGCAGACCCGCCCGGCGGCCGGGCAGGCCCCGGCGGTACTGGCCTGGGCCCGGGCTGACTACGACATGACCCGCAAGAGCTTCTCCGGGGTCCAGACCGGAACGACGACCACGGGCGAGGCCCTGCGGCAGGAGGTGAAGGCACCGTGATCGAGGACGTGAAGGACTGGGTGCGCGCGAGGGCCGGGAAGGTCCTGGTCTGCAGCACCGGAACGCTGCTGGCGCTGTCGCTGCTCTCTCTGGCCCCGGCGCTGCTGGCCGACGGTTCGGCGGACGCCGACGCCAAGGCCGACCAGCTCATCGTCCAGCTCCAGGGCAAGCAGGAGGACGCGCAGGCGGCACTTGAGACCAAGCATGCCCGGTTGCTGGCTGCCCTGCCGGGGATGGATGCCGAGCGGGCCGACCGGGACCGGGCCGCAGCGCGCTCGGTGCTGCTGAGCCTGACGGATTCTTCGGCCGCCTCGCGGACCGTCAAGGAGACGCAGGCCGCCCTCGACGCCCGGTACGGGTTTCTCGGGACCTCGTCCCGGGCCCTCACCGAGTTCATCCCGGAGTGGATGGCAGCGACCGGTGCCGGAAAGGGCGCGGGGACGGCGTACCAGCTGGCCGACTTCGACGTCGACGTTGCCGCGGTGAAGGGCCTGGACTACTCCGTCATCGGAGTGGCGCGCCTGGACCCGGTGTCCGCCGACGGCAAGTCCACGGCCAAAAGTGAGTACGTGGTCTTCACCTTCGCCACCGGACAGGACGGCACGGTCGCCTCGTTCGAAGCGTACCGGGCCTCGGGCCGGACGCGGGACCAGCTTGCCGCGCAGAGGCCACCTGCCTCTGCTTCACCGGTCGATACCGCCAGCCCCGGACCCAGCCACAGCGGCTGACCGGCGGGACACCCGCACAGACACGACACGACACGACAACCACGAAGGACGAGACGAATGACGATCCAGACTCTGGACAAGACCGGCAGCGCGACCGAGCACGAAGCCCGGGTGGAGGCTGCCACTGCAGTCCCCGTCGAGAAGGCCCCGGTCAAGCCGAAGGCCGGGCGTGGCCCTTCGAAGCTGGCCGGCGCGCTGCGCCGCCTGGCCCCCGGGAAGGGCTTCGGCGGATCGCCGGTGCTGATCTGGGCGGTGTTCTTCCGCTCGGTCGTGCTCATCGCCGACTACGTGCTGGCCTCGATGACTGCGATGGTCGTGATCCCGATGCTCGGCGCGTGGCTGCACCGGCAGTCGGGCGCAGCAAGCGGCGACCTGACCATGGCCGGGACCGTCGCGATGTGGATCGCCCCGCTGCTGTTTGTGGTCCTGTTGCTGGCCGCCGCGGAGATCGCCGCGATGCGCGGGATGTGGCGCTGGTCCACCCGCCGGATCCGGGCTGTACGCGACGCCCGCACCCCGGCGCTGGCCCCGGCCACCTCCGCCCCCAGGACCACCCGCCCGAGCAAGAAGACCAACCGGAAGAGGAGCAACTGATGCGCACTGCTGGACTGATGATGAATGACGTGTGGGCCGACCGGGCCCTGCGGGAGCGTGGCGTGCAGGCGCACCGCTACGACGGCCTCGATGCCCAGATCGGGGTGCTGGTCGACTCTGTCGAGCTCAAGCACCGCGGCAAGGAGGAGAACTACCGGCCCTACCTGCACGTCGTGGGCGAGCTGCGCTCGATCACTCCCGCCGAGCCGCTTCCGTACGGGATCACCCAGGTGACCTACTCGCACGGCCAGGGCGAGAAGGTCGACGCCTTCTACGAGTTCGACGACGAGCAGCTGGTCGCACTGGCGGCCAAGGGCTACTTCAGCCCTTCGTTCACTGTGCCCGACCAGCTCACGGGGATCGAGTGGGAGCTGCCCGCCAGGGCGGATGCCCTCGTGCTCACCCCGTCCGGGGACCAGGCCGATGCCCCCGTGGTCTTCATGAACGTGCACCGCATCGCCGATCTCGAGATCGACCTGGCCTCCACCGAGTACGACCTGGCGGCCTACTTCGCTGACCGCTCCAAGGATGGTCATGGTCCGGTCGAGTCCGTCGTCGACCAGCGGGGCCTGCGGGCCCGCTCCGACGCGATCAACTCGCTGTTCAGCGAGGACGAACTCGACTTGGTCGCGCAGGCGGAGAACCTCCAGCGGCCCGAGGAGCAGCAGCCGGCTGCCGAGGGCGTCACCGCGCAGTTGCTGGCGGTCGAGGCTGAGATCACCGCGGAGCGCGAGCGGTATCAGGCTGAGCTGGAGCGCACTGAGGGCACGCCCGAGCACCTGTACCACCAGCGTGTGGCCCCGGCCCTGCACCTGGACGGACCGGAGGATGCTGCCGTCCCTGCGGACGCGGAGCCGGATGCCAGCGCGACCCACGATCTGGACTTTGGTCTGGATGAGGAGGCCACCGGGCAGGAGGTGCCCGCGCCGACGCTCGAGGAGCGCAAGCGCGAGGCCTCCCGCCGCGCCGCCGACCTCGACTTCGGCGAGGAAGACGGGCACGGCCTGGGCCACTGAGGCCGAGGCGGGCAGAGCAGTCAGGACGGGCCCCGGTCGCTGGAGGACAGCGGCCGGGGTTCTGTGCATTCACACGACGGAGGGATGAGGCGGGATGGGCCTGAAGCAGTCAGTGGTCATCGTCAACGAGTTCAGTGTGCCGCTGCCCGGCGGCAAGGGGTCCCGGGGCGGCACCCCCGGCGACTACGTCACCCGGTACATGGCGCGCGAGCAGGCGACTGAGTCGCTCGCGCCGATCCAGCGGCTGCGCACGGACGACTTCATCCTGCGCTACATGGCCCGCGAGAGCGCGGTCGAGCGCGCCGGGACGAGCAGGGTCGAGGCCAAGACGATAATGCGCCAGGCCCAGGGCGATGGCGGCGTGGCCTTCGGCTACGGCTCAGTGTCGCTCTCCGACGAGCAGCTGCGGGCTGCATCCCGGGACATCCAGAAACACTTCGAGAGCGGCAAGACGGTGCTGAAGACCGTGCTCTCCTTCGATGAGGAATACCTGAAACGGCACCGCATCGTCGGCGAGGACTTTCACTGCGAAGGCCGCGGGGACTACCGCGGCCACATCGACCAGATGAAGCTGCGGATGGCGATCATGCACGGGCTGGAGCGGATGAGCTCGGGCACGAGCGGTTTCGACGACCTGCGCTACGTCGGCGTGATCCAGGTCGACACCGAGCACGTCCACTGCCACCTGGCGATGGTCGACGCCGGACACGGCCACCTGGCCAAGGACGGCACCCAGCGGGGCAAGCTTCTGGACCGGCACAAGTCCCGGTTGCGGCGCGGCGTGGACGCCTGGCTGGACGAGAAGCAGGCCGTCGCGCACCTGTCCAGCGCCGTCGGTTACGAGCGCAGGAACGTGACGACCTTCATCAAGCGCTGGGCACACGAGCGCATGCGCTCAGAGGCCCTCCCCCAGTTCCTGTTGGCCTGCCTGCCCGCCGACCGCTCGCTGTGGCGCGCCGGAACCAACGATCTGCGGATGCGCAAAGCCAACCGTCTGGTCTCCGAGCTGGTGGCCGAGCAGCTGGAGCGGCCGGGCTCTCCGCTGCCGGCGGCAATGGAGAGGGTCGTGGAGTACGCCAATCAGCGCCGGGAGGCCGAGGGCCTGCCCACCGACGCGTGGCAGCGCCTGGTCGACGCGGGCCGCAACCAGATCACCGAGCGGGCGGTCAACGGGGTCTACCAGATGCTGCGCGCCCTGCCCGAGGAGGAGCTGCGGGTGCGTACGCCGATGCTTGAGGTGATGGGTATGGACTACGCCGAGATGGCCGCCCTGGCCGCAGAGCGCCAGCAGCAGCACGGCAGCTCGGAGGACGACGTCGTCTCCTTCGGCTTCCGGCTGCGCAGCTATGCCTCCCGCCTGCAGCATCACAAGTCCAAGGCCAGCGCCTACCGCGACCTGGCCCGGCAATGGGAGCGTGCCGAGAAGGCCGAAGTGGCCGTAGAGGACTCCCGGCCGCTCTACGACTTCTACCGCTACGAAGAGGACTGGCACCGGCGGGTGATGAGCAAGTACC
The DNA here is from genome assembly GCF_001428325.1 of Arthrobacter sp. Soil761. Taxonomy (NCBI): domain Bacteria; kingdom Bacillati; phylum Actinomycetota; class Actinomycetes; order Micrococcales; family Micrococcaceae; genus Arthrobacter; species Arthrobacter sp. Soil761. The sequence goes on from NZ_LMSF01000001.1 coordinate 31,781, forward strand.
AGCACTTCCTGCCGTTTGTCGGCGACGCCAGCCAGTGGTACGCCCAGCAGCAGGAGGTCGCCGCGTACGGCCAGCGCCTGCTCTCGCTGATGGCGCTGCGCCAGGACGCCTCGCTGCAGCGGATGAAGGACGCCGACCAGGCCGAGGAGATGGGCCGCGAGATCTACGGCCAGCCCGGCGGACGGCACCTGACCGCGGGCAAGGCCGGACGGGCGGTGCTGGACGCGCGCATCGAGACGATGAAGCAGGTCTACGACGAACGGCTCCAGGAGCTGCGCACCGACCTGGCCGACTCGGGGCTGGTGCTCGTCGCCGGTCCTGCTGACCAGCGCAGCGCCGTCGCCGGCGGGGATCCGGAGGTCTCCACCCAGCTGTCGATCGAGACCGGGACGGCGCACCCCTTCGACGACGTCAAGGCACTGGACCTGCATCACCTGGGCTACGACTTCGTGGCCGATGTCGAGATCGGCGAGCGGGCCCGGCGGGAGTTCACCGCAGCCGCGGCCGAACGCCGCCGGCTGCTGCTGGCGGCCATGGAGTACCTCGACCAGTCAGGCCAGTCTGAGGCGATCGCCGACCTCCCTGTCGACGACATCGCCGCGATGACCCGGGTCTCGCGGGAACTGGTTCCGGTGGAGGACGGCTCCATGCGGCCGCTTCTGCGTTCGAGGATCGCGGCGCTGCGCGAAGAGCAGGAACAGGCGGCCCGGATGCGCCGTTCGAAGGCCTCCTCGCTCGACGCCGGCCTGGTGGTGCGTGTCCAGCAGCGGGTCGACGCCGCGGTGGCTGGTGCCGGGGTCCTCCCCGGCCCCGAGCAGGAGCCGGCAGGCCGGTCCGACGGTATCCAGCACGAGTAGGGACACGAGTCGAAAGATCATTCGAATGGTTGCGGAATGCTCTATAGGAGTATTAGTGTATAGAGCAGTTCGGCACTGCACTTCGGGGCTTTGCTCGGACGACGTGAATGATCAAGGCAGTTCTGCCGAGTGGCGGACGGAACGACGAAAGGACGAGATCATGGCACTTCTCAAGGGCAAGGGCGCAATGACCGGGGTCAACCTCATCGCCAAGGTCTATGACAACGGCGCGACCAAGGACGGCAAGTCGCACTACGCCGACATCCAGGTCGACGCCCGCGACTCGCGCGGACCGGAGCAGAGCAACCTGCACCTGAAGTCCGAGCGCGTGAAGGGCCCGGACGGCAAGGAGCGCTTCGCCAACACCGCCCCCTACTCGGTGGGCCAGCTGGAGGAGATCGTCAAGGCCGCGGGCCCGAATACGGAGCCGCTGCTCAACAAGGACGGCGAGAAGGTCGGCACCGTCTACGGCTTCAAGGGCAACGTGATGCCGGCCTCGCGCGGCACCGGTCTGGTGGTCAACACCAAGTCCGTGGAGGCCAGCGACTTCAAGGTCGACGCCAAGACCCTGGACAACCAGTTCGCCTCCATGAAGGCGGCCAAGGAGACCCAGGCGGCTGCCAAGCAGAGCCAGGCCGGTCCGGAGCAGACCGCCCAGGCCGAGCAGGTCGTCGAGGCCGAGGCCCCCGCGGTCGGCTGACACCGATCCACGGCTCAGCAGAACTCATTGAAAGGCCCCCGGAGAAACCTCTCCGGGGGCCTTTCGCATAGAGAGGAACGAATCATCATGGCAGATCTCAGTAAAGGTTCCCAGGGCCGACCGGAGCACGGCCAGCGCCCGACGTCGTACACGCCCGAGCAGCTGGCGGCGATCCGCGGGGCCACCCCCGATACCGGAGAGCAGCGGGGCCCGAGCTCGCAGGCGGGCCTAGGCGCGGTGCGGGGTCCCCGATACAGCTTGCCCTCCTCCCCCGCTCCCGGCCAGCCGGGCTCGAGGTTCAACCCCAACGTGGTCGAGCGGCGGCCGCGCCCGCAGGCTGAGCCGGCACCGGGGATGATCACTTCAGCGGATGTGCCGAAGCCGGAATCGTCCCGGCAGGAGCAGCCCCAGGCGAAGCAGGCCCATGCCGGCGGCACGGTTCAGGGTCCGGTGAAGGTCCCGCTCACCCAGCGGGCCGCCGGGTCGAAGGTCGGACAGGCCGTGCAGTCCGCGGGCCTCCGCGAGGGAGCCAGGCGGCTCGGCACCGAGGCCATGCAGGATGCCGCGGCCCACGCCCAACGTGCCCAGCAGTCTGGTGCATCGACCAGGGGCGTCGCCGCCAGCGCCGCCAGGGGAGCTGCCGTGGGTGCAGCCCGCGGGCTGCACACGGAGCTGGCCGGACATGGCGGAAAGAAGGCCCCCCAGGGCTCCGCTGCCGGGGCGGACCTGGTCGGGCGGATGGGCTCGGTTGTCGGCCGTGGTGCTCAGGAGCAGCTGCCGGGCACCTCGCCGCAGGGACGGAAGCCGGTCAGCGAGAGGTACGACTATCAGTTCGAGGGCCAGGGCGGGCCCGAGGGCACCGAGCAGCAGCGCGGGGCCTGAGACAGGCACGGAGGAGGAGAAGGCTATGGCGACGAACGATCCCAGCCCACTGAGCGGCACGAGCCTGCTGGAGCTGGGCCTGGACGAGATCACGGCCCCGGACGAGGGCAAGGACATGTGGGCGGAGGCCGGGCGCGCACTGGTCGACCGCGTGGGTGCCTCGATGCGTCAGCAGCGGGAGGCGAACGAGCGGGCACGGCGCGACCGGGAGTCCAGCAGGCCGCTGAGCGAGCGGTACGACTACCAGTTCGAGCAGGATGGGGCTTCGTCCCAGGAGGACCGCCAGCCGGGGCTGTGACAGCACCCCTACGGAGTGAATGGCCAGGAGGCCCCCGGATATGAGTCCGGGGGCCTTTCGCTGTCCTATCACAGTCGAGCCGAATGGTGCCATGATAGACTTTTGACTGATCTATCAGATGAATTCAAGTCTTGGCGAGAGGTCTTCCACGGCATGTTCCATGAAGTGCACCTGAATGAGGGCTATCCGCTCCTGTCGAAGCTGTCGGACCCGCTCAAGAGGGCCGAGCGCGAGATCGTCGGCCGCGAGCACGAGAAGCTCCAGCTGCTGGCCTCGATGAGCAGGCCGGAGCTCTGCAACGCCCTGCTCCTGGCCGAGGCAGGTACGGGTAAGACCGCTCTCGTCCAGGCCACGATGGCCGCTGACGCCGAGCGGCTCTATCTCGAGGTCGATCCGTCCCGGATGATCTCCGAGGCCGGCGACTCGGACCGCATGGCCGCCATGCTCAAGGGCTTCTTCGACGAGGCCGAGCACTTCGTGGCGGACGAGAAGCAGGAGCTGGTCCTGTTCATCGACGAGTTCCACCAGATCATCCAGCTTTCCGATGCTGCGGTTGAGGCGATCAAGCCGGTGCTGGCGGCTTCCGGGGCACGCGGCATCCGAATCATCGCCGCGACGACCTATGACGAGTTCCACAGGCACATTGCGCCGAATCAGCCGCTGGTTGAACGGCTGCAGCGCATCAACCTGACGCCGCCGGACCAGGAGACGACGATCCGGATTCTGCAGGGCATGGCCGAGCACTACGACGTCGCCGACCAGTTCTACGACGACCACATCTACCGGCAGATCTATGAGTACACCACGCGCTACATGCCGGCGAGCTCGCAGCCGCGCAAGTCGATCCTGGTGCTGGACAGCATGGTTGGCTGGCACCGCCTCACCAAGCGGGCGCTGGACCGCGATCTGCTCTCGGACGTGCTCCAGGAGTCTCTGGGCGTCAACGTTGCCTTCAAGGTCGACGGCGCGAAGATCAAGGAGCAGCTGGACTCGAAGGTGTTCAGCCAGGACCTGGCCACGCGTGCGGTCGCGCGGCGGCTGCAGCTGTCGGTCGCGGACCTGAACGACAAGGGCCGGCCGGAGGCCTCGCTGCTGTTCACGGGGTCGACCGGTGTGGGTAAGACCGAGCTTGCCAAGCAGCTGGCACGGCTGCTCTTCGGTGACGACCAGCGCCACCTGATCCGATTCGACATGTCCGAGTACGCCCAGGACTCCTCGATGGACCTGTTCCGCTCCGAGCTGACGAAGCGGGTCTGGGACCTCTCGCACGCCGTACTGCTGTTCGACGAGGTCGAGAAGGCCTCGGCGATGGTCACCCGCCTGCTGCTGCAGGTGCTCGACGACGGCCGGCTCTCCGACGACAACAATCGCGAGGTCAGCTTCCTGAACACCTACATCGTCATGACGACGAACGCAGGCTCGGAGATTTACAAGACCATCGCGCAGTACGCGGCCGACGACACGGGCTCGGGCGAGCAGCTGCTGAAGTACGACAAGCTCATCCGCCGCTCGATCACCGAGACCTCGGCGGATAACCGCTTCCCGCCCGAGCTGCTGGGCCGTATCGACGCCATCGTCCCGTTCCAGCCGCTCTCTGAGGACACGCAGCGCAAGATCGTGCGCAACAAGCTGCGCCACATGGTGCAGGAGGTCCTCATCAAGCACAACGTGCGGGTAGACATCGACCAGAGGGTCCTGCAGTACCTCATCGACGACAAGGGCGACACCGACTCCAATGCCGGCGGTGCCCGTGGCGCGGTGGCGAAGATGACCGACGAGGTCACCACCGGAGTGGCGACGTTCATCAACGAGCATCCCTCTGAGCGGCGGATCCGGATCGACGTCGTCGGCGAGCTGGCGAGCGACCACAAGGACATGCTCACCTCCGATGCGTGCATCGAGGTGAGCGCCGTGCGCTGATCTGCGCCAGCGGCCATTGTGGGTCATTCGGCGTCGTGTCGAATTGTCTATCATTGCACCTATCGACTCATAAGCGATAGGATACTCATAAACCAGGCGAACTGCGTTTCATCATCGAAGGGATCGACACCAATGGGCATTCTGGGCACGGCTGCGGGAAGCCGGAACAAGGATCGGAAGAAGAAGCCTGACGAGCTGCTGTCGTCCGTGGTCAGGGAGACGGCGATCCCCGCAGCAGTCGAACTGCTGCGGTCGAACGCGAAGTTCGTCTTCCCCAGCGGCACGGCGTGGGTCATGCTCGTGCTGGCCGCCGAGTCCATCGGCGGGCTGAGCAAGCGGCACGGCCGCGACGAGGCGAAGGGCTCGCTCATCGAGCTCATTGACTCCGACCAGATCAAGACCGTCGCCACGGCAGAGATGTTGGGCGAAGAGGTCTTCGGCATCATCCCCAACACGGAGACGCTTGCGCGCATGGAGGAGTACTCGCTCCTGGCTGGCGCGGAGTACTCCTGGGCCGTCGTCTGGCAGAAGCCCAGCGGCGAGCTGCTGGTGGACCTGGTCGCCGAGGCCACGTTCAAGCAGGCCCAGGAGGTCGCTTCCGGCACGCTGAGCCTCGAGGAGGCTGTCGGAGCGCAGGCCTGGCGCGAGCACAGCGGCGTCACCACCGACGAGCCCGGGACCCGTCCCGCGGCGGACGCGGACGCTGTTGCTGCCGTGGATAACGCCGACGAGGGTGACCCGATCTTCGACTCGATCTCCGGCGGGGACGAGGGTGCCGGTGACGAGCCGGTCTTCGACGCTGCGGGCGATGAGCCCGTGTTCGACGACGAAGCCGTCGACTTCGGAGACGAGGACGCGGCCCCGGTTGCGGTGGAGCCGGAGCCCGGCTTCGACGGCACGGCCGGCTTCGAGGAGTTCGACGAGGAGTCCGGTCCCGTGACCGCCGACGATACGGCGTACGCCCCGGCCGAGGAGGAAGCCGTCCTGCTGGAGAACCAGGAGCAGGTGCGTGAGGTCATTGCACGCCGCTTCCTCTCCGAGGACCTGGACCTCGACGTGCGCCTGGACGAGTTCAATGCGACCTTCGCCATCGGCGCGCCGGTCGTGCAGATCGAGGTGCCGCAGGGTGCGACCGAATGGCTCGGCGACCAGGTCGCCCAGCTCAACCGGCAGGCCAACGCCGACCTTGCCCAGCTGCGGTGGGCGCACGAGGACGAACTGCGCACGCTGTACGTGAACCTCATGTCGGCCCATGTCGAGCAGGTCATCCGTGACGTGGCCACCGACCGCGAGGGCTCGCGCTACAAGGCACTCAAGGACGGCACCGAGGCGGCGCACCGCGAGCGGGAGTCCGAGAAGGAACAGCGGATCCGCACCCGCAAGGCCGAGATCGTCCAGGACTACGAGGCCCAGGCGAAGAAGCTCGCCGAGCAGGCCGCCCTCCAGGCGGAGATCCAGTACAAGGAGCGCAACCGCTCCCGCATGGAGCGCGAGCAGGCCGACGCCGTCGCCGAGATCGAGCGGGTGCTCGAGAACTCCTACTCGCACGACCGCCAGGAGATCCTGCGCGTGCGCCGCTCCGACGCCGCCCTGAAGATGCAGGTCGGCACTACGCGGATCTTCGAGGTCCTGGCCGAGAAGCAGAAGGCCTACCTCGAGGCCGAGGAGCAGCGTCTGGGGCAGTGGAAGGCCGAGATCCAGCGGATCGTCGACGACAACCGCAAGGCGGACATCGCCCAGGCCGAGGCTCTGGCAGAGCACCAGCGCACCACCGACGAGATCGGCGTCCTGCGCCGCGAGCAGGAGGCGCTGCTGGAGTCGATCCGCAACGAGCACGCCGACCGCATCCGCCGGATGGAGGACGAGCTCGACCGCAACCGCAAGGACGCGATCACGCAGATGCAGGCCCGCGAGACGGAATGGCAGCACAGCCTGTCCCTCGAGAAGGAGAAGACCGACTCGGCCACGCAGCGCAACACGGACCTGCTGCAGCAGATGGAGGTTGTCGAGGACTCGGTCAAGCGCCGTTACGAGGCGCGGCTGGAGGAAATGGCTGCGGACAAGGAGTCCTACGCCAGCGAGCTGGCAAGGGCTTCGGAGATCCAGAGCCGCTACAACAAGATGCTCATCGCCCTGATCGTCGCGCTGCCCGTGCTCGGCGGCCTCGCCGGCTTCATCGGCGGGGCGGCCATGGGCGGCTGATCCGACTCGGAGATCGACGGGGGTCTGACGGCGCATGGGGCTCGCACCCCGTGCGCCGTCGGCGTCTTCCGGATCACAACAGGCGCAGGACACACAGACACACGCGGAAACAGGCAGGGAGAACCATGGCAGGCAGCAAGCGCAGGGCGGCACGGCCCAAGGCCAGCGGCTGGGAGAAGATCTCGGCGCGTCGGCCGGAGGAGACGCTGACGAACCGGGACGTCTATGAAGACCAGCAGCTGGACCGCGGCGAGCGGCTGAGCAAGAAGTCGAACACGTCGGGCCTCGCGCTCGCCGGCGTCGCCGGCCTGCTGGTCGCGATCGTGGCGTGGGTGCTGTACTCGGTCATTGCTACGGCAGTGCTCACGCTCGGGGCGACGATGGGCGGTGGCCTGGGCGGAAACAGCAGCGGAAAGCCGGACTCGTACTACGTGGAGGACACTACGACAGGCCAGGGCGGGGCCCCGATGACGTGCTACCGCGCCGTCAACGAGAAGGGTAACCCCGAGATCGGCTCGAAGTGCTACCCGGATCTCAAGGACGTCCCGGTGCCAGCGTGGTGGACCCACGCAGGCAGCGCCGCCCAGGACGCCCCGGAGGCTGACCAGGGGGCCACGCCCACGGCGACGAACGTGGGCGGGCAGCTGGGGTCCGTCACCGGGTTCAAGCTCTTCCTGACGCTGGGATCGGGCGCGCTGGTCATGATCATGATCTCCACCTGGACCGGACGCCAGGTCGCCAAGCACAACGCGACGGTCGACCACACGGACATCAACGACCACCGCAACGACCAGCACATCGCGCTGCCGGAGGAGGTCCAGCAGAACTACGACTGGTTCCCGGACGCCGGTGCGCACTCGGGGGTGCAGGTCAGCTCCATGATCAGTCACATGATGCTCAGCAAGAAGGGGCTGGGCACGGTCAAGGTCTCCCGGCGCGCAGAGTCCGACGTGATTGACCAGGACGGCAACGTCGTCTACTACAAGGGTGAGGTCATGGACGGCGACGACGGSGAGCCGCTGGTCGAGACCCTGCCGCTGATCGACGAGGAGTTCGGCGAGGCGCTCTTCGACGCCTCGGGCCTGCCCCGGGACAAGCGGCTGCGCCGGAAGTATGACGCAACGGTGATCCCGTACAACCCGCCGACCGAGGAGAGCCGGCGCAAGGCCAAAGAGGCGATGGACCCTGGGAAGCTCCAGGGCGCGAACCGTGACAAGCTCGGGCCCTACCGTACGGTGTCGGACCTGATCACTGATGATTGGGAGTTCCCGGCGTACGAAGTCCAGCGCCCTGCCGGTGCCTACATCGTCGACACTGCTCCCGTGAACACGATGGTGCTGGCCATCACCCGGGCGGGCAAGGGCCAGACCTACATCGAGCCGATGATCGACATGTGGTCGAGGGAGAAGGAGCCCTCGAACATGGTCATCAACGACCCCAAGGGCGAGCTGCTCGTCAAGAACTACATCCCGCTGGTCACGCGCGGCTTCGAGCCGGTGCAGTTCAACCTGATCAACGCGATGAAGACCGACATCTACAACCCGCTGGGCATGGCCGCCGACGCCGCCCGCGAGGGCGACTCGACCAAGTGCGCGCTCTACATCGAGAACATCGGCGAGGTTTTCTTCCCGCTGGACGGCGGTGAGGACCCGGTCTGGCCGAACGCGGCGAACAACGCCTTCAAACGGGCCGCCTACGGTCTCATCGACTACTACCTCGAGGAGGAGCGTGAGCTGCGCGAGTACGCAGCAGCCACCGGCATGGACCCGGGCACGCTGGAGCAGCGGCTGGACGACATGTGGGGAAAGGTCACGCTGTACAACTGCTACCAGCTCTTCGTGCAGCTGACCTCGAAGAAGTGGAAGAACCCCGCTGCCGAGCTGGAGAAGCGCATCAAGAACGGCGAGTTCGAAGAGGACGAGGACGCCCTGGCCGAGGAGCAGGCCAAGGTCGCCGAGAAGGATTTCCTGTGGGAGGGCAAGGCCGAGCAGGACCTGCTCACGCTCTACTTCAACGCCACCCAGGCCCTGCCGCGCAACTCGATGCGCACGCTCGTCGGCAACGCCCACAACGCCCTGGTCGCCATGGCCGGTGCGGAGAAGATGATGTCCTCGGTCTACGGCATCGCGATCACGGGCATGAGCTTCTTCACCGACCCGACGATCTCGACCCTGACCTCGGGTAAGCCGAGCCAGAACACTGACCTGGCGGGCCTGTCCTTCCCGCGGCGGCTGGGCGTGCGGTTCTCGCCGAACTTCATGAAGCGCGACCACCTGCTCGGCCAGATGGCGAGCTGGTCGGCGTACGCGGACCCGATGTTCATCCAGAACCTTGGCAAGGACTTCGAGCACTCGGAGATTGTCGGCCGCGTGGGCTGGGCGCGCTACAACTTCAAGGGAATCTTCCCCGGCGACGAGGCCTGGCTGAAGCTGGAGCTGAAGAACCCGCAGAGCGGCATGCTCGTGCGCACTTTCTACTTCCACTTCCGCAAGAGCTACCAGCTCTCCCTCAACGGCCGGCACTTCGTGGTCGAGCCGGTCACCGGCAAGAAGATCGTGAAGAACGGCGTGCTGCGCGAGCTGCGGCCGGTGCGCGAGGGCGGCACCCGCGACAGGAAGATCCTCTCGTTCCAGCCCGGCGACACGACCTTCCCGAGCCGCAAGCTGGACTTCTCCGGTGGCGGGCACCCCGAGGAGGTCGAGGTCCGGGCGCGCGCGATCACGCAGACGATGGCGCGGTACTCGGAGTCGCCCAAGGCGGTCTTTCTCGTCACTCCCCCGCACCTGATGAAGTACGCCAAGCTGATCCTGATCCTGGTCAAGCAGCTGGTGGACGTCTCGTTTGACCAGTCGTACATGACCAAGTCGAACCAGAAGCCGCTCTACCGCACCCGGTTCATGCTCGACGAGCTCGGCAACCTGCAGTCCGACGGCAACGGCATCGCCGGCTTCGAGACCATGCTCTCCATCGGCCTCGGCCAGGAGCAGCAGTTCACGCTTATCCTGCAGACGCTGCAGCAGCTGCGCGACGTCTACGGCGAGTCGGTCGACAAGATTGTGCAGGGAAACACGAGCAACATCGTCTTCCTCAAGTCGACCGACGACTCGATGATCGAGACGCTGGAGAAGATGAGCGGCAAGACCCACCGTACCCACGCCAGCTCGAAGCAGATCACGCAGAACTTGGACAAGGTGGTCGGCGGGAAGACGGACGGAGCGATTTCGCGCACCTGGTCGACGGAGGAGGAGCCGCTGATCAAGTACAACGATTTCGCCTTCCTCTCGCCGCGCAACTCGATCGTGCTGCGCGCCGGCGACGCGCCGGTCTGGAACCGCAACGAGACGATCCTGCCGATGTCATTCAAGCTGCTCGGCAACACGATCACCCACCCGGGGCACGAGTACTCGCTGCAGACGATCCCCACGCTCAGCTCCGCGATGGAGTTCGACGTGCGCATGAACCAGCCGGACTTCGTCAAGATGCTCGACAAGCGCATGGCCCAGGCGGTCAGGGCGGCCGACGCCAAGACGCTCTACCAGGAGACGTACGACTACAAGGACATCGACATCGAGCGCCTTGACCCGGACGTCTACTCGGACGAGGTCATGGAGGTCATCACGCGCATGGTTTTCACCGACGAGAGTGGCGACCCCAACGCCCCGGTGGTCGTGGACCCGGACGACTACGAGGCCATGATGCTGGGCAACGACGAGGAGTTCCTGGAGGACGTGGAGGTGGCCGCGACCGTGGCTGCCCACCAGGCGACGCAGAAGGACCACAAGCGCCTGGTCTACGCCGAGGGCACGGTCAGCAAGGAGATGCTGATCAATCTCGACGGCTCGGCGAAGGTTAAGGCCCTGGACCTTGAGATCGGTGAGGCGTACAAGACCGCGCTGGTGGAGATGCAGCGGGACCGCGAGCACTTCTCAGTCGGCGGGGACGGCGAGCTGCGCAGCGCCGACGGGTCGAAGACCTACATCAGCCAGGTCCGCTCCGATGCCTACACCGACGCCGCCCGCAGGATCAACGGCCAGATCAGCGACGAGGGCTCGCGCGTGTTCGCCGAGCAGGACGTGACCGAGGAGGATCTGCGGTCGCTGGCCACGGTCAAGGTGCACGCCGCCTTTTACACTTACCTGGCCTCGCTGCCCAGCTGGGAGGTCCTGGCCGATGGGGCTTTCGACCGGGCCATGGCCGTTGAGATGAAGTCCCGGGGGTAGTGCCGGCGGGTCTATTCGCTCCGTGCCGGGACGGTCGATGCAATTCGACTGTCCCGGCATTCGTCTTTTGGCTCGTTTCTGACTCATCTATCGCTTCCATTCGAATCATCAGCGTATGATCTATACATAGTTATGTCCCCGAGCGTCCACAGGAGGCTGAGTAGCAATGAAGAAGGCACACGGACTGAGGCGGTACTTCTACGAGTACGTCTTCTACAAGGCAGTCGAGCAGGCCCGGGAGCAGAGCGGGGAGATCATTCCGATCTCCCAGGCGAAGGCCATCCGTGCACGGGTCGACCAGATCCTCGGCCAGCGCGGAACCGCCCTGGCTGATCCCGGACTCGGCGTCACCGCGTGTCTGACTGCGATCGACACGGCCTTCTCCGAGCGCGTCCCGGACTACGAGCCGCAGTTCGGCGACCACTCCCCCGCCAACGAGCGCTACCAGACGCTGCAGCGCGAGTTCACCCGTGCCACGGGCGTCGGAGCGGAGATCGACCCGCGTTCGGCGCGGCTGCCGATCAGCCCTTACGACCCGGCCTGGTCCGAGCGCGCGACGGTGAAGCGCGCAGGTACCGAGCTGCTGTACATTCCCGACGAGACGATCGTGAAGAACGCCGGCGGCGAGGTGGAGTCCTTGTCTGAGCCGCGCCGCGGGAACATGACGCTCTGGCGGCTCGACGAGGACAGTAAGCCGTACGAGGCCGGCCGTGCCATGACCAACGACGACGCCGCAGGCCTCACGGCGCTCATGGACAAGATGAGCCGCCAGGAGTACGACCAGGTCCGCGAGTGGGTCATCGACGGCGGACGCGACCCGCAGACCGGCCGCGTTGACCGCAACCGTTTCATGTCCCAGCGGGCGGTGGCACGCTCGGCGGCGTTGCTCGAGGAGCTGAAGTCCCAGGGCGTGGCCTACGAGGTCCTGCGCGACCGTGAGCCCGGACAGATCAAGGCCCGGATCTCCGGGACCGGCATGGAGATCCGTCTCACTGACACGCGCCAGGAGGAGTACGCCGGGGCGCGCATCTACGACAACGGAACGGTGCTGCGCTACAGCACCAATCACCGGGTGCCCGGCGGCATGGCCGTGCCCGCCCCGACTCCCGAGGACGCCGTGCGGCTGCTGCGTTTCGCCCAAGGCCTGCCCATCGAACGCGAGGACCGTCCCGGCACGGTGGTTGGCGTCGTCGGCTCCAGCCACCCCGAGCATGGCCGCGGCCGCTCCCTCATCGACGTGCCGGACAGCTATCACGTCGACCGCGAGAGCATGTTCGTCGTCGCGGACTATGTCGTCCCCGGTGAGAGCGCCCCGCGCCCCGGGTCCAAGGTCATGCTGCGCCGGGATGCCAAGAACCGCTCCCTGCCGACCTTCTTCGTGGACGCAGAGCCGGCCGAGGCCTACGGTCGCGAGGCCGTGGACACCGCGCGGGAGAACCTGCGCGCCGCCCTGGGCGTCGAGGAGCTGATCCTGCGCGCGGAGTCTGAGCTGCAGCGCACCGAGGGCGCGCTCGACGAGATCGAGCCCCCGGAGTATGCCTCTGACCCCGAGGTCGCGGCGATCCAGCGCTCTTACTGGGACGTGCTCACCGGAGCACGCAGCGAGCTGCTGCGTCCGGGCGCGACCGAGGAGATGTACCAGGAGCGCCTGGAGGAGATCGGCGAGCTGCAGGCCGGTGAGCTTCCGGACCTGGGCAACCTCGTCTATGGTGGCACGGCCGCCGACAAGGTCCGTGCGCACGCTGATGACGTTCCGTTCGAGCTGGTCGGCACCTGGGATGCCGAGCCGCACCTGATCGACGGTGAGTGGCTCGACCAGCGCTTCGACCCCGCCCGCGTCGCCAAGTACATGACCAGCCCGACCGGCCAGTGGTCTAACCTGGACAACCTCGCCTCGGCGCTGCGCCGCTGCGGGGTGCCTCCCACCGAGCTCATGGGTACCAGCTTCCAGGCGACCCGCTTCAAGGACCGGATCGTCTCCTTCCATGCGGCCACCGCCGCCCCCATCGCCGAGCATCCCTCGGAGTTCATGCGCCGGATCGGTCAGACCGTCCGGGAGAGCATCGAGCGCAACGCCGCGACGCCGGGTGAGATCCTGGTCGACGCGCAGGGCGTCATCAGCTGGACCGCCGAAAAGCTGCGTCGTGACGGCAAGGCCACGCCGGTCTCCGGTGAGATCGGCCAGGTCTTCGATGTCGGCAGCCATGGGGAGATTGTCACGCGCTTCGCCAGTGGCGAGAACGCGCTGATCGTCCCCGGCTACGAGGCGCGGATCAAGGCCCAGACCCCGGGCGAGGCCCCCAAGTCGGTCGAGGAGCGCACGGTGCTGCGCGGCTACGAACAGCTGATGCACGAGCGCATCCAGTACCAGCTTGCCGGTGACCTCGTCTCCGGCCGCAGCCGGACCGGCGTGCCGGCCTCGCTGAACGCGGTGTACTCGCAGCTCTACGGCACCAAGCACCCGGTTGACTTCATCGAACGGGCCACGACGTATGAGGTCGACCCTGCCACCGGCAAGGCCACCGCACGGCTGGACGAGTGGACGGCCTCGATCCTCGAGACCGAGGCCAAGCGCGTGCGCTACTCCAACGAGATCAAGCAGGGCTCGACGATCTACGCTGAGTACCGCGCCGAACGCGATCGCACCGACCCGGCCGACGACAACGTCTTCGACGCCTGGCGGCTCACCGGTGGACGGAACATGACGGTGCTCACGGGAACCGACCGTAACCATGTGACGGCTCCCGGCGGCTTCTTCGATCCGGTGATGACCGGCGGCGCGACCAACCAGGGCATCGTGCGCTACCTCACCGAGGACGCCGCCGTGCGCCCCGACGGCACGATTGAGCCGGGTGACCCGGAGACCGTGACCGGCTCCCGCGCCCCGCTGATGAGCCGGCCGGAGCTGGAGACGCTGCGCTATGACCCGTTCGACCGCCAGCAGATGACGGCCTCGACGATCATGCAGTCTTCCGAGGTGACGAAGCCGACCGGCACCGCTCTGATGACCTTCGGCGGCTGGACGGCCGACGACCCGATCGTGGTGTCGACGGAGTTCTCCGAGCGGCACCGCATCCGCGGGGCCGGTGGCCAGCTGCGCGACCTCGTCGTGGGCGACAAGATCAGCGATCTGCACGGCAACAAGGGTGTCGTCTCTCTGGTGGTCGACCGCCACATGGACCCGGACGAGGCGCGTGCCCAGGGCCTGGAGCAGGAGGTGGCCTGGTTCAGGGAGAACCCGGGCATCGACGTGGTGATGAGCCCGTTCTCGCTGATCTCCCGCCGCAACGCCGGATCGGCGCGCGAGCTGATGGGTGGTGCCGTGGGCGACATCCGCCGCCCGGCCGTCCAGGGCCCCGATGCCGGGCCGGTCGACGGAGGGTTGGGCGAGATGCGGTTCGTGGTCACCCACATGGCTGTCGACGAGAAGACCAAGATCTACGACGACGAACAGGTGCGCGCCGGCAAGGGGCGCAAGGCCTCCTCGCAGCTGGCCTGGGCGCTGCAGTCCCAGGACTGCCCGGCGATCATGCGCGAGTTCTACGGCCACAACTCCGGTGCCGAGTCGAACCTGCGCGAGTATCTGCTGGTGGCGGGACTGGACATGGAGGCCGACGGCACCCTGCGTGTCGTGGGCCAGGCCGAGAGTGTCGACGAGCGGCCCGAGCGCCGTCTGATCCCGATGCCGGAGCTGATGCGCACGCAGCCGCGCAGCGAAGGCGCGACGCCGGGGCTGAACACCACGGCCATGCGCAAGTCCTTCGGCGACCTGATCGGCGATCGTGGCGGCGACATGGAAATCCCCTTTCCGCTGACCTACCCGACGAGTCAGCTGACCGAGACGGTCAGCGCGACTTCGTGGAAGCTGCCGGTGCTCTCTTCGCACCTGCGCAGCGGCCAGGAGTTCGACGACGGCACGTCCGTCACGCACGACTACACGCGCAGCTATCAGGACGTCTTCGTCGAAGCCTGCCGCTACCGGTACATGGCCGAGCAGCTGGATGACCACGGCCTGTCGCCGGACAAGCGCGCCGAGGTGCGCCGGGGCATGAGCGAGTCTGTCTCGCGGGCCCAGCGTGCCTTCGAGGCGATCACCACGGACGTGCAGAACCGCGTGCTGACCGGCAAGAACAACATCTTCAAGACCGGGCTGATGAGCTCGCGCCTGTCGGACTCGGCCACGATGGTCTGGACCGCCGACCCTCGGCTGGACATCGATCAGATCGCTCTGAGCTCGGTCAAGGCCGAGCAGCTGGGCCTGGCCGAAGGCGATCACGCGCTGGTCTGGCGCGACCCGGTCCTGCGCGACGCCGGCGTGCGCTACATGCGCGTGGCGATCGACGACCGGCTCACCGGCGCGGCGATCAACCCGGTGATGGACCAGTGCTTCGACGGCGACTTCGACGGTGACGCGGTCGCCGTCGTGAGGCTGCACAGCGAAGCCGCCAAGGCCGAGGCGATGGCCAGGCTCTCGGTCGGAGCGAACCTCCTGGACACCGGCGTGGTGAAGGCCGACGGCTCGCACCCGCTGGCCATGCAGGTCTCGCTGGACACCCAGGTGGCAATGTCCAAGAGCCCGGAGCTGGCGGAGAGCCTTGAGAGTGCCGTCAGGGAGGCGAACCGCCTGCGGTTCGTCAGCGATCCGCACGAGGTTGCCGCCGGCCACGAGGTCCTCGTCGAGGAGCTCAGCGATCTCTATCGCTCAGCACAGCGCGGCGAGTTCGGCTCGGCGCTGACCTTCAGCAGCCGCGAGGCGCACCTGCAGAGCGTGCGTGAAGTCTGCGTCGAGACCGGGGCCAAGGGCAGCGAGAAAAAGCTCGCGGACTACTCCCGCAACCTCGGCGACGAGCAGGGCACGCCGGGCATCACGCAGGAGGACCAGGAGGCCTCGATGTTCGCCACGGCGATCAAGGCCCACGGCACGGGACTGGGTGGCTCGTTCTCCCAGCGTGCGGTGCGCGCCCTGCGTGGCGCTGACCTGAAGGCGGTGCTTGAGGTGACCTATCCGGTGACCCAGTCGATCCTGCAGGCCAAGCACGACGCTGCGGAGGCACGGCACAAGTACGAGATGCTGCAGGGTCCCGGGCGCGATCTGTGGCGCGGCCGCAAGCTCGAGCACCCCGGCCCCGGCCAGTGGCGTCCCGAGTTCGCCGACGGCGAGGCTGTCCAGGCCACGGCCGAGGAGTGGGAGGCCCAGTTCGTCGAGTTCTACGAGGCCAAGGACGGGTTCAACGTTTCGGTCAACCCGGACTGCGTCGCCCGTGTGGCCCGCGCGCTGGAGGACCCGAAGTCGGGCCTGGTGCGCAACCTCGAGGAGGACCCGTCCCTGGCGGGCACGGTGATGGACCGTATGGCCTACGGCGGCGACTTCGAGGCGCTGGTGCAGGTCGCGAAGAACCGCGAGAGCGTCTTCGACGGCGAGAAGAACGAGCAGTTCGCCTCAGCGGGCACCCGCCGTGCCCGGGCCGCGGCGGCGCGCGAGCTCGACGCGTTCGCGGCGCACGGCCTCGACGGGCTGGACGGCCTGGACTCCGCGGAGGCCGCGGTGGATGCCTCGGTCCTCAAGCGTGACGTGCTCGCGCAGACCGGGGACGGGGCCGCCAGGGCGCGCGGTGCCAGCCGGCGCTCGGCACACGCCGTCGGCGTGGGCGGCCGTCGCCCGGCCTGGACGCCGAGCTACGAGACCGGGCAGCAGCAGAATGACGACGACTATGGACTGGGAGGCTGACATGACACAGGACACGGAGCAGGAAATGGGTCCGGGCGGCAGGGGCCGGGGGCGCAAGGCACTGCCTGTCGACCCCTTGGGCCACGTCCATCCTGTGTACGGGATGGACGCCGGGGAGGAGGACATCATCGACGCGGAGATTGTCGACGAGCCGGACACGCAGGCCGGACACGACACCTCACGCGGGCAGCGCGAGCGGCTGCGCGACCGTGCCCGCGGCTTCTTCGGGGCCACGACGCGGGAGCGGACCGAGGAGCGGGAGCGCCAGCGTGCACGCGACCAGGAGCGCGCTGCGGCCGACGATGACGGCCTCGACGACCGGGAGCGGCTGCTGAAGCTCCGGGCGGAGACGCGGCTGGCGGGCGAGGCGTACATGCAGACGCTGCGCGATTCGAAGCTGCTCGTGCCCGGCTTCAACGACGGGGAGCGCACGAAGGAGTTCGACGCGATGCACGCGGTCTACATGCAGATGATGATGCAGGGCTGCCTGCGTCCGCTCACCCGCGGCGTGAACCCGAACTCGGTCATCCAGGCCGCCGGCATGATGATGGCAATGCGGATGCTCGCTCCTGACTTCAGGAAGGAGATGGACTCCTACCTGCAGCCGTTCAAGGACAAGGTCCAGGACCGGATCGACGCGAAGACCCGGCACATCGGCGAGAGGGCCGAGCGCCAGGCGGCCCTGGTCGGAGATCTGTTCGGGGGCGCGCCGGAGGCGCAGGAGGCCTCCGGCGACGACGGCGACGACGGCGGGAAGCAGTCCGGGAAGTCGGGCGGGCGGTGGGGCACCAGCAGGGACGACTTCCTTTCCCGGCGCTGGCGTACCCGCCTGGAGGACCTGGAGCGCCGCGAGCGGGGCAACCGTGAGTTGTTTACTCCCGAGTCGGCGGCCATGACCGAGGTCGCACTCATGGAGAACGCCTTCTGGAAGATGCGTGACCCCGAGCAGGACGCGAAGCAGATCAACGCCAGCTACAAGGCCCTGCGCAAGCGCCTGCGCCAGCAGATGGAGGACGACGGGCTCGACCGTGCCGAGGTGGTCAAGCGCGCCCGGACGATCATCGGCGAGCGGATGGAGTCCGAGCCGGAGCTGCGCCTGATGTTCAACGGCGTCGCGCACGGCCGCATCGTCAAGGCCCCGCCGCACGAGGCCCGCCTCGCGGGCACCGACAGGGTACGCGAGGTCTGGACCGGGGAGTTCGACGACCACCTGGGCCGGCGGATCCCCGACGAGGGCATGTTCACGCTGCGCCTGCCGATGGAGCCGGACGAGCACCAGGTGCAGCTGGCGGAAACCATGAAGGCGGCGATGCTGGACGGCGTCCAGCGTGGCGACGGACAGGCCCTCGGCGGCAGTGTCATGGGCTACATGATCGGTTTCGCGGCCAAGAAGCAGGGCCTGGACACCCGCGGGCTGCCCGAGGACCTCCAGCAGCGCCTCGACCAGTCCGAGAGCATGCTCGCAAGCATGGAGATCGATGGTCTCTCGGACGAGGAGCAGCAGCGTGTCTACTCGAACGCCTACGTGGACGCCATCGAGGAGCTGAACAAGGAGGACCCGGATTTTGAGCACGAGCTCAAGCTGGCCCTCGGCGAGGACTGGCAGGACACGATGCGGGCCGCGGTCGACGATCCCGCTACTTTCCTGGCGGCGCAGCGCACGCGGCCCCAGCCCTTCCGACAGGGGCCCGGCCCCTCGGCCCGGCCGGGGCCGGAGGGCCAGTGGAGCCGCGACCGCGGAGCCGAGGACTACCAGCCGGCATAGTCCGGAAACGAACGAGAAGGAGACAGGACCATGAGCGACGACCAGCAGGTAGAGCAGCAGGAGCGGTACGGTTCCCGGCTCGCCCAGATGTTCGGGTACGTCACGTCCGAGGACCGCGGTCGCTGGGAGCAGCAGCGTGCGCAGAACAAGAAGAACGTCAACGTAACCAAGCAGGGTGCGAAGTCCTCCGTGAGCTCGATGATGGAGTTCGGCGACAAGAACATCAACGCCAAGCTCAACGCGGCCCACCGGATCGCCGACCAGCAGCGGTTCGACGAGTCCCACGACAAGATCGTCAGCACACGGCGCGATCCGAAGACTCGGTCGATTATTGAGTCAGTTGACTACGAGTACAAGGACGACCGCCAGTCCATTGATCCGGATTTCGAGCTTTAGTTGAATGAATACCGACAGGTCTGTGGATCGCTTTTCGACAGGCCTGTCGGATAAACTGGTTTTCAAGCAGGAAGCGGACGACGAGGGATGATAGGACAAAGGTGTGGGCATGAAGACGACGGTTCATCCGCGGATCAGCAAGCGTGGATTCATCTCGAAGGTGGCCGGCCGCAGCGGACAGCCGATAAGGGTGGTGAGTGAGGTGTACGAGTCGCTCATCGCGGAGCTCACCGACGCCGTGCGCCGTGGAGACACCGTCGTGCTCACCGGCTTTGGCCGCTTCGCCCGGCAGACGCACAAAGGCCACAAGGTCCGGTTCGGCAAGAAGGACGTGGATGACTACTCGGTGCTGAAGTTCTCAGCGTCACGCAGCATCAATCGACGGCTCGATCCGGACACTGACCTGGGCGGCCAGGAGACCTTGAGGCTGATCGATGAATTTGACGAGGCTGAGGAGGTCCTTGCCCGGGTGGCGGGATAGACGACGGGCAGCTGCTGACAGAAAAAAAGAAGAACCCCGGCGATGCGGAAGCATCACCGGGGTTCTTCTGTCCGTAAGGGGCTGCAGGTGCCAAGACCGGTCCCTGTGCACGGCGCATCGTCAGGGGTCGCTTATGATCGCTCGGTGATCTCGTCTGAATTCCTCACCTGTACCTCCCATGTGCCATTGCTCCAGTCAGTGGTGCAATGCGATCCATTCAGTGTGATTGTCAGGTCGGCGGAAAAGGACTGGGACCCGAGCACTTTGTTGTCCGCCCTCAGCCAGGCGTCGGCCGTTCTGGTCGCCATCATTGGTGGTTTCCTGGTCAGCCGGCTTGTCGCGATCTCCAGCGAACGCGAGGGTATCAGGAGGTTAGTGGAAGCAGCCACCGGCCGTATTCAGCACATTGAGTCGGACCTGGACCAGGCCCATCAGACGCGATTGAACAGGGCAAAGAGCTATCTCTACGAAGAAGCAGTGGAGAAAATACTCGAAGATCCGGCTTTGGATCTCGACTCCTTGATCCAAGGCCGCTTGCTAGGGGGAACGGCAGTGGATGAGCTCAAACCGTATGCGCTTTCGCTTCGGCAACGCGTGCAGGACGCGGTGAAGGCTATCAACGGGAAGCTCAGGAAGGGTGACACCAAGGCGTTGGAGCTTGAAGCTCTTGTCGAGCGGGGTCTGGTGATTGCTGACGCCGATCAGGATATTTACGAACAGGCCTTCAAGCATCGGCGACGCAGCCTTCCCTCTCCGGCGGGTCTGGCGATGTTTGGACCGAGCAGCTATGCGGATTTATCTTCGGTACTTCGACCGGGGATCATTTCAGATGCGGCACACGCGGCAAGCCTGCGACGGCAGGACGAGGAAATCAAGGCTGAGGCAGATCTGCGGACGCAACTCCGGGCGGCTGTGGCCGAGCGGGACCGCTTGGATGAAGAGCTGGCCCGCGTCGGCAAGCCTGTGGGTGTGGCTGCGGCCATGTGGATGCTGGGCCTCCTCTCGCTGGGAATCCTCGTACCGTTGATCATGATGGCCTTTGAGCCCAAGGGCCTGGACGTCGTGTCCAAGATTCTGCTGCTTGGCAGCTTTGTCATCGGACTGGTGGCGATTCTTTGGTATGTCGGTTGGTTCTGGCTAAAGATCGGCAAAGACAAAACACAAGCCACGCCAGGAAGGTCCTCGGAAGCCCCGCCCCGGTAAAGGCCAGTAGTCACGCAATCTTGATGGCCGCCTTTGCCGACGTTTTGCCGTTGCATTGCGAACCTCGGCGGCAATGCTCCAGGCAGCCGTTTCCGCAGTTCCGTTGGCCGGATGCACGAGAACACCGTGTGGGCCCGTGAGGCTTTCACCTGTACGGGTGCTGGCGTGCACGCAGTACCTGCGCTGGTTGTGCACGGTGTAGGTGAGTTCCAACTCCAGTTCGACATCCCAGATGTGCTGCTGGTCCCGCAGAGCTTTCCTTGTCGCCGCCAGGAACATCAGGGCCGCGGCATCTTCAATCTGCTGTGAGGTGGGTTCCTTGTAGCGCCGGCCACCGGCAGTCCCGGCAGACCCAGCGGGGTTTGTAACAGCTTCAGTGGACATGACGACTCCTGTTTCGAATGTGGTTGGTTTCCCTGATCGAAGAAGGACCCGGTCACAGCTTTGCTGTGACGCTTCCCGGTGCTTGGTGCTGTATCCAGCCGGGAGGAAGCCTTGTTTCCACCCCTGCTTCGCTGGGCTTACGCTGTGCCCACGATGTTCGAAGGTTTGCCGGCCGCCCTGCATCCTCCTGTTGCCCTTGCTTTGGCCAAGGCCGTGGAGTCGATACCACGCGGTGACGCACTGTCCGGCGGCTCAGTCTTTGAGATGAAGTTCGACGGTTTCCGGGCAGTGTGCCTGGTCGGTTCGGATGGGGCGTGGCTCTACAGCAGACAGGGCAAGGATCTGAGCAGGTACTTTCCGGACGTGTTGGCTTCCGTGCGTGAGCAGATCCCTCCGGGCTGTGTTGTCGATGGCGAAGTTGTGGTGTGGTCCGAAGGGCGGCTGGATTTCGATGCGCTGCAGATGCGCCTGGTGAGCTCAAAGGCGGCTCTTGCGGAGCTCGTGATGAAAAGCCCTGCCTCGCTGATCGCCTTCGACGTCCTGGCAGTGGCGGGGCAGGATACCCGCGGGCTTCAATTCCGGGACCGCCGGGCTCTGCTCGAGGAGCTGGCGCGCGGGTGGGTTCCGCCACTGCATCTGTCACCGGTGACCAGCGACCAGGCCCTGGCGGCCACGTGGTTCAGTGACATGACCGCCACGGGCGTGGAAGGAATTGTGATCAAGGGTGAAGGGCAGACGTACGAGCCCCGGCGAATCTGGCTGAAGGTCAAGAGCAGAAGCGCCCTTGATGTGGTTCTTGCGGCGGTCATAGGTCCCATGGCGCACCCGCGGGCAGCGGTGGTGGGTTTGCCGGTACACGGACGGCTGCGGATTGTCGGCCGGTCCACGTCCTTGACGGCTCGTGCGGGAAGGGATCTGGCCACATATCTTCGTCCTCCCCGGGGAAGGCATCCATGGCCGGAGGAAATCAGCGAACGGGTGCTGGACCGCTTCACCAAGGAGGGCGGCACCACTCGCTTGACTTTGGTGGAGCCGTTGGTGGTTGAAGTCTCGGCCGACATAGCCTGGTCGGGTCAGGCATTCCGGCATTCAGTCCGCCTCATGCGGGTCAGGCCTGAGTTGTCGCCGACGGAAGTATCCCTCCCGGAAGGCTTCCAGCGTGCCTGGCGATAAAGAATGTAGCCATGTGAAGAATGGAGTCATGCGACGAGAAGATGAACCTGAAGAGTTCGAGATTGCCGACTCGTATTTTCAGGAGCTGAGGACCTGGCTGGGCTTCCGGGATTCCCACGAGGCATGGATCCCGGAAGCCGGAAGCCGTCTGGCGCAGGACGATGGGCTCATCAAACCCCACCAGGCGTCGCACAACATCGCCAATGCGGTAGTCAGCGCGATCGATCATTTGCACGCGCTGGACAGCATCATGCTTGGTGCCGGAGCATCACATACTCTTGCCCCGTTCTCGCTGGTCAGGGCAGCCATTGAGTGCGCCGCACAGGCCGCCTGGATTTCAGCGCCAGAAGAACAGGCGACCAGGATAGTTCGTTCGCTGTCTCTGTCGCTGAAGGTAGCCAAAGACCGCGAGACTGCGTACAGCGAACTGGCACGTCGCCATCCGAATCTTCAGGGAACGCTTCCGGACTTCGACAGCGACAAGGCGCAACTGCAGGCTATTCTCGATGCCTCCGGGGCCGCTGGAAAGTTGATTCTCCCCAGCAGCACGCACATACTCACGCAGGTCCGCGACCTGGTGCCCAGGACGTCCGCCTTGTCCGTATGGCAGCTGTGCTCGGGTTTTGCCCACGGCAGGCGCTGGGCCGCGGATGCCGTGCTGAAGCCGGCGCAGTCAACTTCTCTGCCGGATGATGTCATCGCCAAGGAAAACCGGCCGACCATGAGGCTGCTTGTCTGGGCCCTTACCCCGGCTATGGATTTGATCCGGTACAGCCTCGAGCGGCATTCCGAGCTGTCGCGGGCCTAAGCAGCCAATTTGTACCCGCTGAAGCAAGAATCGGCGGCCGGAGCGGGTACTGCAAAAGATGCCGCGCGACTCAGTTATCCGCGATGGCGAAGATCACGACAATGATGATGATCGGGATGAGCAGCACGCCCGCGCCGGCGGCGAGGTGCTCCCAGCTGAACGGCGAGTTGAGGAAGGCGATGAAGCCATCCCACAGGCTACGGACGGAGCCCACGGCCCAGGCGAAGAAGCCGGTAGCCCAGCCGATGACGGCGGTGACCGAGACTCCGCTGAGCGCGCACAGCCCCACGATCGTTCTGGTGTTCCTGAGCATGGCCAGTCCCCTCATTTCCGGTCCTCGAACAGCAGGTAGTAGAGCCCGATGTGCGGGATGACGAGCACGGCGAAGGCCAGCCAGGCCCGCTTCGGATCCTCGATCACCCATGTGATCCCCTCTTTGACGGGTTCGGCGTACGCGAGCACCGGCGCAAGAACATCGGTGCGGAAGACCACATGGAAGATGCCGTAGGCCATTCCCAGGGCGATCGCCAGGGCAAGGCTCCGGCGGATTGTCAGCTGCGCCCGCGGGCTCATCCCCCGGCGTGGTTCCGCGACTGCCGGATCCCAGGTCTGGTGGTCCGTGTCGTAGTCGTGCATCACTTCATCCCGTCTCCATCGAATCATCATTCATGTCCATTCTATGAGAAAGGCTGAATGACGAACAGAAACGAGGCCCAATGGTCAGTCGAACTCGAGGTCTGCACCGACTGGTGCGGGTGTGTCGAGCCCCCTGCCCGCCTGCGGGGCATGATTCTTCGCCGCGGATGCGCGGCGCTGGGCGGCGAGCTGGTCGAGGGTGACCCCGACGGGCCGCCCGAGGCGCTGGCCGGCTGTCCGGTAGACCTCGCTGTCGCGGCGTGCGCCGATGGCGACGATCTCGCGCCGGGTGATGCCGCCGGGCGGCTCGGGCCTGACGTCGCGTGAGACGATGCGCAGCGGCGGCTTCTCATGGGGGTCCGCACCGACGTAGGTTGTGTCGCAGTCGGAGAGGTCGGCAAAGCGGGAGTCGTAGTCCAGCGGCTTAGTCGGGTGGCGGCGGCCGTTGAGCCGGTGGAGCATGACGATGGTGGCCTCAAGGAGCGCCTCGTCCCGGCTGTGCGGATTCTTCAGGGCGCGCTGGTTGAGCCGTTCGATGTCCTGGCGGGCCCCGGGGCTGAGATGGACCTTGATCCGCAGCCCCTCAGTCATCGTCGAGCACCTTGCGGATCATTGACCGGGCAGGCTCGCCCAGCTCATCGCCGAGCTCATCGAGGGTCAGGCCGGGCTCCTCGGAGGCGTCGGAGGCACGGATGCGGCGGGAGAGCTCGGCCTGGAAGGCAGTCTCGTCGGCATGGACCCGCCGGAGCAGGTCGACGAAGTCGGCGAACGGGATTACGGCGGCCTCGGGGACGTTCCCGTCACCGAAGATCAGGGGCTCGGCATCCCCGGCGCGGAAGCGCTCGAGCAGGGTGCCCAGGTCGGCGGCGGTAATCTTCTGGGTCGGGGCGACGTTCACGGAGAACTTCGGCAGGGAGCCCTCGCGCGGGGCCTGGGGGGTCTTGTCGTCAGTCATGGTTCCAGTCTATTCGTGGTCGACTGGGATGCCAGTGCCTCATATCCCACCATTCCTGATGGACACTGAGTCGCTGGGGAATGGCGTAGCGGGGCAGTTGAAGAGAAGCAGGCCCGCGCCCTGCGGCCCACTGCGGGTCGAGGGCGCGGGCCATGCATCAGAACTCGCCCGAGCCGGGCTGGACGTCGAACACCGGCACGCCGAGGGCCTGCCAGGCGCGGATCACCCTGGGCCGGTCATCCAGCGCGAGCCGGACGTCCCACCGCCCGCGGATGAAGGCCTCGTAGATCTCGGGCTTGACGATGTCGTCCGGCCGGCGGTCGCCCTGTCCGCGCATGAACAGAGGGCAGCTGGCGGTCCACTCCCCCACATGTTCGATGAGCCAGGCGTAGGTCGCGCGGCCGACGTCCCAGCCGTTGTCGTCCAGGACCGGCCTGCCGGAGCAGAACACGATCTCAAGTCCGGCAGCGTACAGGGCGCGCACGGTTTCGATCACTGGCGGGTTGGGCAGGTCCCAGGGGACGAGCCGGTACTCGTGGTGTCCCCTGATGAAGCGTCCGTCGGGAAGTGTGTGCGTGGCGACTGTCCCGTCGATGTCGACGATCACGGCCGGCGAGAGGACCGCGGTCGTGGCAGTGCTGATTTCTGTCATGGTGGGTCCCTCCTTCCGGGCGGTGAGGCTATTCAGTGGACGGACGCTCGGCCTCGACGTCGAGCGGGACGATCGTCCCGAAAAGTCCTGCAGCATGCTGTGGCCCGTGCGGGACTGCCAGCGGGTCGGGACCATCGGGCATGACCCCGGACTCTCCGCATGTGGGACACGTCCATGTCCAGGTGACAGGCGCGTGCACGACGCGCCTGTCGATGATCATCCAGTCGAAGCGGTCAACCCAGTCCTCGCGGCCGAGAGGCTGGCAGAGATCGGCGTCGAAGAGGGCATCGGGCACTGGTGTCCGGCTGCTCATCGCACTCCTTCTTCGGCCGGTGCGGGACCGGGCTGGGCCACCCAGTACTCCCCGAGGGGCTGGATGGTCCCGTCTTCATGGCCATGGCAGGTCAGTTCGAGAGAGCCGGCCCATTCGTGGGGACCCTGGGTGATCGCGGTGCCAGCCGGCACCTGCAGCGGAGCGTGGTCGTGGCCGTGGTAGTCGCGGCAGGCCGACTCGTCGTCGTTCGCGAGCTTGAGGGCGCAGCACGCGCAGAGGATGAAAACACCACTGGCCAAGGTCAGTCCCCGCCTTCCTGGTTGTCGTACTGGCTGACATAGCCGATGAGAAAGTTGTCGTCGACCGGATCGAAGCCGTGCTGCTCCGTGAACTCCGCGTGGTACTCGGCAGGGTCCCGGTCTCCCGGGTGCGGCCGGACGGAGCCGATCGCGTTGGCGATCCACTCCAGTTCGTCGGCACCGGACCACTCCGGCTTGGTGCCGAGGCCGAGGGCATTGGCGTCGACGATGTCGGTGTCGGTCACAGGTCCGGGGTTGCCGTTGGTCCGGGACAGCGGCCTGCGGCAGTCGGGGATGAATCCCATGGCAAGCAGGACGGTCACCGGCAGGTGGTGGGCGTGCCAGATCGCGTCGGCGGCGTCGGTGGGGGAATCGCCCGAGGAGAGTCCGCCGGAGAGGTACAGCCGGTAGCCGGCGACCTCGATGGTGTCCGTCTCGCTGGAGTCCAGCACCTCTTCGAGCTCGTCGATGATCCTGCGGCCGACGCGCTTGATGACCTCCGGGGTCGGCTCGCCCTCGGCGTCCAGGTGCATGTCGGGGTCGAAGTCCTCGACCAGCTCCTCGAGCTGGGACTCGGGGTCGTCGAACCGGAACGATTCAGGGTCCGCGGTCTCCTCGACCATCAGGCGGCCGCGTTCGAAGTCGATCGGCTTGGTGCGGTTGGCCGGGACGGCGATGGCCGCGGTGAGCATATCGGCGCTCATGGGTTCTCCTTGGGTCGGGATGTGGGTGGGGTCGGCTCAGGCGGCGGATTGCTGTGTCTTCGCGGCGGCGTGCTCGCGGTAGAGGCGCACAGCCAGGTCGACGCAGTAGCAGGTGAACAGGAAGTGGATGTCCCAGTCGCGCAGGTCCCACTCCCAGGTGTCGGAGCCGACGGTGTCCTCGTGCTCAGCCAGCCATTTGTGGGCCTCCGACTCGCTGTCGGCGTGCCAGCGGGCGTCTTCGATGATTTCCATGCGCCGCTCGGCAGGGGAATGTCGTGGGACCTCGATGTCGGCGATCTCCATCCAGTTGTGTTCCTCTGTGAGCCGGTCGAACTTCTCGTCGGGGATGCCGTCGGTGCTCCAGAGGGCAGCACGCGCCGCAGCGGCCGCGTTCCGGCGCTCGTGGTTCAGCACGGTGTCGGTGGCCGCTCGGTGCTCCTGGGCGGTCCAGTGGGCCTCGAAGAGCGCCAACTGTGCGTCCCCGTCAAGGCCGCGCAGTTCGTGCAGGCGCGCCAGCAGCGCCAACTGCTGATGGTGGACCTCCTGGGCCTCGGTGCCGAGTCCCTCGCTTTCTTCGAGGTGCTCCCGCACCAGCTGGATGAAGAGATCCGGGTCGTACTGCTTTACTTCGCGGGAGCGGCCGCCGCAGAGCTTCTCGGCCCAGTAGCGGAAGTCGATGCTTGGCGCACCGTCGGAGTAGTAGCCCTCGCTCTTGCCGGCCGACGCGAAGAACCCGATCATGTCTGGTTCTCGGGTGAACATGTAGCCGTCGGCGATGTCGCCGCTGGTGGCCAGGTGGCCGGGCCAGGTGGTGACGTCCCAGGACCACATGCGGGTCCCTGGGGCCTGGATCCTGAAGTGGCGGTAGAGATCCTCGTCGTGCAGAACGACGAGGACGTGCTCCCGGGTCTGGGCGAGAAAGTCGGCGTACGTACGGGCGTACGGGTTCTCGGGCTTGACGGTGTCAGGTGCGGACATGGCGGGTCCCTTCCGGGTCTGCTGGTCAGGGTTGTGGTCGGGGCCGTCCGCTCGGGCGGTGCTCAGAGGATCGGCAGTGGCCGGCCGGAGGGCTTGTAGTGGCCGTCGGCCTCGTCGAGCACGGCCTCGGTGAGGAGCACGGTGGCGGGCATGAGGAACGCACCCACGAGCGCGGCGAGGCGCTGCTCGTCGGCCAGCACCCGCTCGGGGATGCTGCCGCGGGAGCTGAAGAACATGTCGGCACGCTCGATGAGGCTGGCCCGGCGGGCCTCTCTGGAGGTGAAGTGCTCGGCGATGGTCTGTCCGGGGCCGTACTCGGTGATCACCGAATAGAGCGCGGCGGGAACCTCGGTCTTCTTGCGGGTTGTGCTCACGTAGACCTGGACGCCCCATCGGCGGCAGAGCTTGGCGATGGCGTTGACCACGCTGTCCGGGGCGCTCTCCCACTGCCCGGAGCTGGACTGGTACAGCTCGTGCACTTCGTTCGCGGCGGAGGCGTCGATTGCGCCCAGGACGACGTCCGAGGCGGTCAGCAGCTGCGCGCACATGCGCAGCCGGAATGCTGGCGAGGGGTAGTGGTTGTGGAAGACGATCCGGTCGTCGTGGCAGATGACCAGGTCGTAGGCACTGTCGGGGCCCGGCACGAGCTCCTCTGAGCCGGCCTGGATTCCAGTGGCGGTCATGGCGTGCTCCTTCGAAGCTGCATTGGCTGTGTTTATAGGATGGGAAGCAGGAGGCGCGGGCGCTCCGACCTCTCGTGGAGGTGGAGCGCCCGCGCCGGTGCCGTCGGTCAGACGGCTTCTGCGACCTGCTGCTGGTCGCCGGCGGTACCGGCGTCCTCGTCGTCGACCAGAAGGGTCGGGTCGATGCCCGCAGCGCGCTGCGCGTTCTTCTCGTCACGCTCGGTGAGGGCGTTGACGATCTGTTCGTAGCTGCTCTGGATCGGCGGGTTCTTCGCCGTGCCGTAGGAGAGCACGTACTGGCTCTTCATGGCGCGCGTGAACGCGACGTAGAACATCCGCTTGGTGTCCTGGGTCATCTTCGCGTCCTCCTTGTAGAGGACGACGACGTTGTCGAACTCGAGGCCTTTGGCACCGTGGATCGTCGAGACGACGAGGTCGGCCTTGGACTCGAGGTTCTTCCGCTTGCGCTCCTGGTTCTTCTGCTTGTTCACGTTCAGCTTCTGCTGGTTGCGCGTGATCTCGAAGGACAGGAGGTTGTCGCGGAGCCGGTCGAAGAACACGTTCGCAGGCAGGCTGCCCTGGTTGCACAGGGCCACCCAGCCGTTGATCGCGGCGCTGTTCTCGACCCACCACTCGGAGATGGTGCGCAGGATTGCCTTCTCGACGTTGACGTTTCCGGCATTCTTCGTCAGCTTGCCCATGTTGTCCTTGATCCCCTGGGAGACCACGAACGAGGCGTTGGCCGGCTGCACCTGCAGGACGTCGTTCCAGAAGAACTTGATGTACTTCGAGAAGATGTCCGTGGCGTAGACGCGGTCGCTGACGAGCGAGGCCACGTGCTTATTCGGGTAGGCCTTCTCGAGCACTTCCTGGATCAGCGCCACCTCACGGCGGGCGTAGGCCAGGAAGGCCACCTGCTCGCCGCGGTCCAGGCAGGCCTGAACGTACTCCGGGATCACCGTGTTGCGCACGAGCGGCTGCAGGTCTTTGGCGATGAAGCCGGTCAGGCGGGCCACCTCGTGGTAGTTGAGGGTGACCTTCTCCTGGAAGGAGTCGACCGTGGGCACCGCCAGCGAGTTGGCCTGCAGCTGGATGTTGGCGAACTGGTTGGTCTCCAGACCGCCAAGCACGACGTTCGCGAAGTCGAGAATCTCCTGGTTGCTCCGGTAATTCGTCGTGAGCCGGAAGGTCGCGAAGACCCCCGAGCCCTCCAGCGTGTTGAGCGCCCTCGGGTTGGCCGAGCGGAACTCGTACAGCGTCTGGCTGGCGTCGCCGACGATGAACAGCGACTGGGCGTGCTTGGTGATGTACTTCAGCACGTAGATGAACTCGAAGACCGAGTTGTCCTGGACCTCGTCGATGATCAGGTACTTGCTCTGCACGTGGGCAGGCTCGGACATGTCATCGATCTTCTGGTAGCAGATGATGATCTGCAGCTCCAGCGAGGTCTGCTCGATGCGGTCGAGCAGCGCGATCACCTCGTCGAAGTGGTTCTCGACGAAGGTGTTCAGGGCCGTGAACGCGCCGGTCTTGTTCTGGTCGACCTCCAGCAGGCGGTGTCGGAACGTCGCCGCGAACTGGCTGTTCGGGTAGAAGATGTCGATCGAGTTGATGATCGTGTCGATGGCCGAGACCTTGTGGGTCGGGTGGTTCATCGAATAGATGTCGATGATCATCTTGGCGATCGTCATCGAGCCGACGTTCGGGTTCTTCTCCGTGATGTTGTCGGCCGCGGCGTTGGTGAACGACAGGACGGTGATGTCGCTGGCGGGCACCCCGCAGGTCTCGAGGTACTTGATGCGCTCGAGGATCACGGTCGACTTGCCTGTGCCCGCGCCTGCCTGCGTCATCACGAGCGGCTCGTGCGTGCTGAGCGCGTCGAGCTGCTGCTTGGACAGGTGCGGCGGGAAGACCGGGGCCGTGGCCGGCTGGGGCGGCGTGATGAGCTGGCCCTTCATGCGCTCCAGGTGGTCGAGGGTGTGGTTCATCAGCAGGCTGAGGTTCTGCTTGGACAGCTTCGCCGCGATCGGCGCGGAGAACGTGGTGTCCAGCTGCTGGTGGATCCGGCGGTAGGCCTCCAGCGGGACGTTGTAGTTCTCCAGGTAGCGCAGCTGCACCGCGAGCATGTTCAGCTGCTCCTCGGTGGGGCTGGCCGGCATGTCCTGCACGTACTGGCAGACGGTGTCCGAGATGGCCTCGGAGTCCCAGATCTGGGCCAGGCGCGTGATGCGCTCGTAGATCGGGTACTCGTCCATCCAGTCGGCGAGCTTGTCGAGGTTGGTGGCACTCAACCCTGCGGCCGAGAGCACATCCTCGATGACGTCGCGGGCATTCTCTGCGGGGCTGGTGTCCCACTGCAGGAACACCGCCGCGTCGTGGTTACCGTAGCCGATGGAGCGGGATACCGATACGGCACGCTCGGGCTCGGCCAAGCCCTGCTTGAGGAAGTAGAGCTCCAGGCGGTACTGGATCACCAGGTCACGGCGGATCTTGTCGCCGGACTTGTCCTCGTACACGGTCAGGGCCTGGGGGGTCATGTCGAAGTGCACGTCCCAGGAGTTGGTCGGCGTGGCGATGTCGAGCTCGAAGCGGTCATCGACATGCGGTACCGGCAGCGTGAACGACCCGCCCGAGAGCAGGGAGCGGCGCGTGATCGGGGCCAGCGGCACCAGCGCGGTGGTGATGTCGTGGTGGGTCGAGCTCTGCTTGACCTCGATGTCGCGGTCAACCGCGTAGGCGGTGTTGGTCGCAGTGTTGATCGGCCGCAGGCTCTCATTGAGCAGGCCGGTCTTCTTGCCGGACCCGGTCAGGCGCGAGGAGAAGAACTTCGGGTCGACGGTCTTCTGGGCAGCGACGGCGGCTGCGGAAAGGTCGATGTCGTCAAGCAGAATAGGCATGGTGTCGTCTTTCTTCGAACGAATCAGTAGGCGGGTCGAGAGGGTTTGTCGAATGGAAGCCGCATAGACCATGCTCACAGGAGACGAATGGTCAGTCGAATGCTCGTAGACGAGCGCTTGGGTCACGGGCGCGGGCATGAGAGCGGGAGGGCTCGCCTCTGGCGACGAGCCCTCCCGCGCTCCTCTCAACCCACCCGTCAGGGGCCGTGAGGCCCCTGAATCCGGGCGCGGCGGCGTCAGCCCCGCGGACCCGGACACCGCGCACTACCCATGCGCGCGGCGGTCAATCGCAGGCTCACCTCTTGGGTAGGCCCGGCGGGAAGCACCTTCAGTCGGCGTTCCAGGGATTGGCCTTGGTGACGGACCCGGAGGGGTCCACCTCGACAAGGCCGAGCATGAGTGCGAGATCACGGCAGTCGGCCGCGTCCGCCGAGTGGGCGGAGACCAGCAGCAGTGCGTCGCCGCAGATCTGCTCGCTCCTGTCTTCGGGCTGTGCCGAACGGACTGTGCCGACGGCGGTGGTGGTCGTGGTGGTCATGGCAGTGACGTCCTTCTTCCTGTGTTCGAACGCGGTGCGCGCACGCACGAGCGCCCCCACCCCAGGTATCCGGGACAGGGGCGCTCGAACGCAGTGTGGTGCCGGATCAATCGACGGCCAGCGGCTCCGGCTCGTCGGAGACGGCGGCTGCGGGTGGGATGAACGCAGTCGACGCAGCCGACGCAGCCTGGGCGGCGAGCAGCCGGTCCTCGATCCACACGCGCACGGCCTTGCCGGCCGGACGCGCACCCTGGGAGTCGACGTAGGTTTCCTCGGCGACGGCACGCAGCTCGTCGTCGGGGATCGACGCGGGCAGCGTCTGGCCCAGGCGGGGCCTGGCGTCCAGGATCCGTTCGCGCTGGCGGCTGTACTCCGCCGCGAGGATTTCCCGGTAGGCCTGCTCGTCGACCGGGTTGAAACCCACGACGAGTGAGAACCGCCCGAGCAGCTCTGCGTCGAAGAACTGAGCCAGCTCCTTGGTCAGGGACCGGTGGGAGACCGCCGGCGGGGCCGAGCCGAAGCCGACCGGCTTGCGGTTCAGGGCTTCCCGCGCGGCGTTGGTCGTGCAGATCACCAGCGCCTTGGAGAAGTCCAGCACCTTGCCGTGGGCGTTGCGGATGTAGCCCTCGTCGAAGGCCGAGAGGAATAGCCGCTGCACGGCTTTGTCCGCCTTCTCGAACTCGTCGAGCAGGATCACCCGGTGGGGGTTGGACTCGAGCGTGTCGAACGGCAGCTCGCGGTTGGAGTCCGAGCCCACGTAGCCGGGAGGTGCCCCGACGATCTTCGCGGTGTCCGAGGGAGTGTGGAACTCCGTCATGTTCAGAATGATCGGCTCGGTGCCGGTCATCTGCTCCGCAATGATCTTCGCGGTCTCGGTCTTGCCCACGCCCGAGGCTCCGGCGAGCATCCAGGTTGTCGGGGTCGACGTCGGGAACAGGTCCAGCTCCTCGCGGGCCAGGCGGTCCACGAGCTTCTCGAGCACGTCGTCCTGTCCGCGCAGGCGGCCCAGCAGGGTCGCCCGGAGGGTTGCGACGTCGAAATCCGGACGCTGGGCGTTTCCGGTCATCAGACGCTTGGCCACGTCCAGGACGCGTTTGGTAGTCAGCGGCACCTGCGGGATCGACCGCAGGGTGTTCACGAGTGCCGTGTCTCCGGCTGCCTCGGCCTGGACGATGAGCTTCTTCTGCTCCAGCACACGGTCGGCCATCGCCCGGTCCAGCAGCGTGATGGCGCTGTCGGGGCGGTGCTGCCCGGCACGGGAGTTCTCCTCCGCGATCCGGACCGTCTCCGCCAGGACATCGTCGGAAACCGCGATCTGGTGGCGGTAGTGCGCCACCAGGCCCGGACGGACACTGCCGAGCACCGTGAGGGTTTGCTCGACGGTCAGTTCGTCGACGATGAGCGGGGTGAAGCGCCGCGCGAAGGCAGGGTCGTCGTCGAAGGCCCGGGACTCCGTGGAGGTGGTGGCACCGATGACGCGCATGTCGCCGCGGGCCAGGGCAGGTTTGAGCACCTGCGAGACCTTTCGCAGCACCGAGTCGGTGTGGGAGGTGGATCCACCGGTGATTTGGTGGATCTCGTCCATGAACAGGATGACCTTGTTCTTGGGGTCTGAGGCGAAGTCGATGACGGCCTGGACCTTCTCCTCCAGCTGCCCGACGATGCCGGAGCCGGCGACGAGGTTGGTGATGGGCAGCTCGTAGACGGTGAAGCCCTTGAGCTGGTCGGGGATGAGGGTGTCGCCCAGGGCGATCCGGCGGGCGATGTCCTCGACGATCCGGGTCTTACCAACGCCGGCGGAGCCCTTCAGGAGCACGTTCGGCTTGTTCCGGCTGATCAGGACGGAGAGGACCTGCTCGATGAGCGCGTCGCGGAACATCGTCGGGTCGGCGTTCTTGAACTTCTCGTTGTAGTCGACGAGGAGCTCCTTGACGGCGTCGTCGGACTGGCCGCCCTGGCTGGGGATGCCGCCCATGGGCGGGAAGCTCGGAGGCGTGCCGCCGCTGTTCGTGTCGTCGTCGGAGCCCGACGTGAAGTTGTTGAGGCCCATCGCGGGTCCCTCCTTCGGTGGGGTTCGCCGGGCGGCGCGCTGGGTGGGCGCGCCGGGATGCCCGGCAGGGTTACGGGTAGGTCTGAGGGAGGAGGAGACGCCGGCCGGTTCGGCCGGTCGGCGTCTCCCCTGTGGCCGGGAGCAGGATCAGAGGACCATGCCCAGCAGCTTCTGCCGGATGCTCGGGTCGATGTGCTGCATGCCGTTCGCGTACGCCTCGGCGGAACGGACCATGTACTTCCAGTCCATGGCCGAGCACGGGGCGTAGTAGAGGTTCGGCGGGTGCTCCTCGCGTCTCGAGGGCGGAGACCACTCGAAGTCGGTGATCATCAGCGACAGCCGGCGCTTGCGCACCGGGGAGGCGTTGATGTAGTCCCACACCTGCTTGAACTCGGTGCCGCCGGTGACCTTGGGCACCTTCCGGAACTCCTGCCAGATCTGCCGCGTCGACTTGTTCTCGACCTTCAGCAGCGTCTCCTGGGAGAGCATGTGGCTGAAGGAGTTGAAGTACAGGTTGACGTTGAGCTTCTTGGCGATCCGGATGAGCATCAGCACCGCCTCCTGGTAGTTCTCCTCGGAGATCGACCCGGAGGTGTCGATGAAGACGTGCAGGTCGGGCATGTACTGCACCGAGGTGATCCGGCCCGGCTTGTTGAAGTCGTCCGGGTTGCGGCGGTTGGCCTTGAGGAAGGTCGTCTTCGTCGTCCGGTAGACGTTCTGGGACTTGTTGACCTTGCCCATGCGCTTGAGCACCCGGGTGATGTCCTTGAACAGGTCCAGCTTCGTGGGCGGGGCCTTGCGGAACTTCACCTGGGCCGAGCGCGAGCCCGGCTGTCCCGGCTGCTGCCGTGCGCCCATGGCAGCGGCCCTGGCAGCTGCTCGCGGGAGCGAGGTCAGCTTGGACAGCGCGGCGTTGGAGACGACTTTCACGGGTGAGGCGAGGGACTGGTTGATGAGGTTCCACTCCCCCGTTACCTTTGCGGCGGTGGCGCGGGCGTGGGCCTCGACGTTGACCAGGACCAGCGACCGCGGGCAGAACAGCTCCCCGACGGTAAACGGCATGATGCCGGTGTCGAGGGCGGCCGCGCCTGTTGAGGCGGCCTTGCGCTGCTGGTCGACGTAAGTCATCAGCATGCGGATGACCAGCCGGGCGAAAGAGAACTCGTCGTTGCCGTCGGAGTCGTCCTTGCGCAGCAGCAGCGATTCGGTCAGCCCCTTGAGCGAGAGGTTCGCGAAGTCGTTCAGCAGCCGGAGGGTGTCCGCCGGCATCGCGTTCGCGCCGGCCATCGTCTGCACCTGCTGGTTCAGCCAGATCTTGAAGCCGTCGAACGCGGCAGAGGACTGGAACCAGAACCCGAGGGTATTCGGGTGGTAGGTGTAGGCGACGGAGGCGAAGAAGGCGCTCTCGTCGGCGGAGCCTGCGAGCAGGCCCTTGGCCGCGGGGATGACATCGTTCTGGGCTGAGTAAAGGACCCGGGCTGACGGCGCGGGCCACTTGTTCTGCTGCCCGGCCTGGACAGCGAACAGTTCGCCCACCGGCAGGGGCGTGCCCTGGTCATAGCTGACCATGGTCTGCCCGAGCAGCGCCTTGGCGTTCTTCTCGGCGGCCGGGTCCATCGTCTCGCCGAGGCAGCGCATGACGATGTCCAGGACGTCGCCGGTGATGTCGTGGCCCGAGCCGTCGACGATGCTCGCCGGAGCGCTGGGGTTCAGCGGCTCCAGCAGCGGGTCGACCAGGACCTTCTGGATGGCCGGCATGGGGTCGTAGTCGCCCGTGCACGAGATCGTGTGCAGGGCGTCGAGCACCGCCGGCTTCTGGTTCGTGACGGTGATCGTCATCGTGGTCTCCTAATGCGGTCTGAGGCGACGGGTGTCGTGGGATGGCGGGGGACGCTCCGGAACGGAGCCGGTGGCGTCCCCCGCCGCCCGGTGCCGGGTCGGCTCAGAGGAAGGCCGACAGGGACGGCTTGACCGCGGCCACGATCGGCGAGTCGACCTCGAGGAAGGCCTCCAGGTTCTGCCGGTCGAACTGCCCGGTGGTCACCAGCTCGAACAGGGTGCGCGTGTGCTCCGGCTCAATCTGGACGGCGGCCTGCGCCAGCTGCTCGATGAGGCGCGAGTTGTCATCCTTCTCCTTCATCGCGTAGAGCAGCGAGCCGGAGACCTCGTTCTGGGTCAGGCCCGAGATCTGCGCGGCGAGGTCGGTGACCGTGCCCGCGGACTTGAGGGTCGCGTAGCAGTTCGGCTTTGGCACGTTGACTCGGTTGTGTGCCGGGCCGCCCGAGTTCGATGCGAGGTCTTCGGCGATGACCGCCACGAGCTGGGTGGTGAACATGGTGTCGCCGGTGAAGGCCTCGATCGCCTCGTTGAGCAGCGAGGTGTCGCGGCCGCCGATCTGGACCGGGGTCGCCAGGTGGCTTGCCAGCTCCTGGCGGTCGACGCGGTTCAGCCACCGGGAGAGGTGGTCGATGGTGCGCGGCGTGGTGAGCTGGTTCATCTCCTCGCCGCCGTCGAACAGCTCGGCCATGGTGACGTTGCCGTCGTCATCGTCGTCATCGCGGCCGTCGGCCACGATGGAGTTCGGCGTCGACTTCTGGAAGATGAGTCCGGGGTGCTGGGTGAGGACTTTCTTCACCCAGGGGTTGAGCGCGTCACCGAGGACGGACATGAGGGTCGTCGCATCGGGCTCGACGTGGAAGATCGCGAAGCGCGACAGCGAGGCCTCGTCGAGAGTCGTGACGTTACCCTTGTCGTTGCCCGCCACGATGAGGCGCACGTTCTCCGGCAGTT
This sequence comes from Arthrobacter sp. Soil761, assembly GCF_001428325.1. Classification (NCBI taxonomy): domain Bacteria; kingdom Bacillati; phylum Actinomycetota; class Actinomycetes; order Micrococcales; family Micrococcaceae; genus Arthrobacter; species Arthrobacter sp. Soil761. The sequence goes on from NZ_LMSF01000001.1 coordinate 68,254, forward strand.
CGATGTGGCCCATGCGCCGCAGGGTCACCAGGGTGAGCGCGCCGGAGGTCACGTCCGAGGTCGTGCGGTTGATCTCGTCGAGGAAGAGGATCGGCCACTCGCGCGGGTTCTCCAGCGCGTAGTCGATGCACTCCTGAATGACCTGGTGCGGGTAAAAGACCTGCTTGTAGGACTGTGTCCCGTCGGTCTTCTCGTAGGGCACCAGGCGCGCGCCGGTGAGGTCGGCCTTGTCGGCGAGCTGGTTGCAGGGCAGGACGAAGGCTTTGGTGCCCATCGAGTAGGCGAGAGCCTCGACGAAGGAGGACTTGCCGATACCGGGCTCGCCCATGAGCGCGGGCGTGGCCCCGACCTCGAGGGACTGCTGGATCAGAGTCGTCAGGGTGTCGTTGAACTTCATGGGAATGTCTTTCTGGTCGTGGGTGAGCTGTGAGCAGGTGAGACGGGAGACGGACCCACGGCAGGGCTGAGCGCCGTACGGGACATGTCGGAAGCAGGGCCACAAGGCCCGGTGACGGGGGCGGTCGGGCTCAGAAGCCCACCGCCTCCCCATCCCCGATCGGGCTCCGCCCGATCCAGTCCTTGTTCCACCGCCAAACCGATGGGCAACCCCCAAAGGTTCACCCCGCCTCGGCGGAGGCTTCCCGTGCCGCCACCAGGGCAGCGGCACGGTCCAGCAGGAACGGCCTGCCGTTGCGCATCTGGGCGTGCTTGGGCCGAGGCTCGATCACCGCCAGCGAGGTCTTGTACAGCAGCCAGGCCTCGTCACCGGAGGAGAACTGCGCGCCGAAGGACCGGTAGGTGCGCAACGGCAGCTGCATGCCGGTGTAGAGGACACCCAGGACGGAGAACTCCCAGCGGGAGCGGTCGTTGTCGAAGTCCTCGGGCGTCTTCAGCCGGTCGCGGGAGCCGGCGAGTGTCTGCTCGACGATGGCCTCGGCGTACGGGATGTCGGGCATTTCGCCGTCCGTGCCGACGGCGGTCGAGGGGATGCTGATGCTTGGCTTGGCCTTGGCGGCGAGGTCTGCATACAGGTCCGCCACCGAAGAGAACCGGTCGGAGGCTGGTCGCGCCGCAACGTGTTCGACGATCCGCTGCGGCACCGGGTTGCGGGTGAACGTGCACCAATGGTCCAGGAGGACCTCGTACCAGCCGTGCTCCTCGCGCAGGACGCGCTTGTCAGCGGCGATCGGGAAGTCGTGGAGGTTGGCAGGCAGCGGGGCGACCAGGTGGAAGCCCCGGCCCGACATCGACAGCTCCGAGTACAGGATTCCGGGCAGGCGCAGGATGTCTGCGGCCACGTCCGGCGGGCAACCGGGCTCGACGTCGATCACGATCAGACCGTCGGAGGGGGCCTGCAGGTAGAAGGCAGCGTTCGCCGCGTTCGGCAGTGTGGCGGCCAGCTGGTCGAGAGTGAGCAGGCAGGTCGCGTCCAGGGCGAAAGCTCCGCGCAGGGGGCCTGCGTGGCGGCAGCCCGGATTGCAGCCGTCGAGCAGGTGCCGCACATCGATCGGTGCCTTGCGGCCGGAGTCCTCGTCGTCGAGCTCGCCGAGCCGGCCGGAGATGGTCCAGCGGCAGGCGGTCGCCAGGGCGCGAATCGCGGGGTTGTCATAGAAGCTGGGGAAGATCGCGCGGGGATCGACGGCGGTCACATCAATGCCTTCTTGTCGGGAGCGGATGAAAACAGGGCCGGGTTGCACTCCGGCCCTGAAAGACGAGACCCCCGTACGGCATGGATGCCTGCACGGGGGTCTCGTCTGGGGGTTCGGTCGGTCGGATCGGCCTTGGATCAGCCCTGGTAGGTGATTCCGGCCTGCTGGGCATCGCCGGAGCCGCCCCACGGGCCCTGGCCGGCGGGAGCACCCACGGCCGAACCCGCGTTCTTCAACTCGGCGTTCTCACGCTCGAGGCGGGCGAGCTTCTGCTCGGGCGTCTCCTGCTGCGGCTGCACCGCGGGGACCGGGGCGGCAACCGGAGCCACGGCAGGGGCCGCCTGCGGAGTCACCGCGACCGGTTCGGTCAGGACCTGCGCGTGGGCCTGGGCGGGGACCGGAGCCGCGACTGAAGCCGCGACGGCGGGCTGCGGGGCCGGGAAGGACAAGCCGTCCTCGACCTCGGTGGCGACCGGCTCCTCGCCGTTGCCGACGGCGGAGCCCGAGCCCGGCTGGGCCTGGACCGCGCGGGGCGGGGCGTTGAAGACGATGCCGCGGGCCGCGAGCTCCCCGCTGGCGACGCCGCCGGCGTTGTAGTAGCGCGGGGTCTCGTGCACAATCACCTGGTCGAGCGACAGGCCGCGGTTGGCGAAGTTCTTCGGCTTGTAGACGCGGAGCACGAGCGTCACGTCCAGTCCCTGTGCCAGCTCCTGGCCGGAGGTGTCCTGGTCGTAGGTGCCATCACCCTTCTCGGACGGGATCGCGATGATCGGCAGGTTCGTGCCCTTGGAGTCGATCGAGTAGTTCGCGCCCGAGGCTGGGTTCTTCTTCGAGGTGTAGCGGCGCTCGGAGACGAACTGCTCCTCGACCGTGGGGTTCGCCGGGTCGGCGAACTGCACCTCGGCCTCGGTGATCGTCGCCGTGGTGTGCGGCTTGCCCACGGGGCTCATGCCGTTCTGGACCTTGCGCTGGTCGCTGGCGGCGAGGGCAGCACCCTCGATGAGGCTGGTCAGCCGGGCGAAGGCGAGCTTGCCGCGGATGAAGACGCTGGTGCCCTCGGTGAGCTGGTTGGCGGAGATGGAGTAGTTGGCCATGGTGGTGGGTTCCTTCTGTTGAGTGATTCGGTGGTTCGTGGCGGCCCGTCGGACTGGTCTATGACTCGTCTATTCCTTCTCCTATTCTATCAAGAGGCACTGGACTACGAGTAGAATGTGCATGAGGACTCGAATGGTCACAAATGGTGAGCTGGATAGAGAGGGACAGGGATGACGGATACGATGCACAGGCCCGAGGAGAAGGTCGCTGATGCGGCTCCCCCGGCCCGGGTGGCGGTGCAGCGGCGGGACCGGCTTGGGCCCCTGGGCTATGGCGGTGGACCGGTGCTGGCGGCCGGGATCATGGCCGGTGGCGCGCTGCTGTTCGCCGGCTGGGGCGCGACGCAGCTCCTCACTGCTGACCGGAGCCCGGCGAGCGATGCGGCGGCAGCTTCCCAGCACGAGGAGGGCACCGTGACGGTGACCTTGCCGGACCGGGACCGCAACGGGGTCCCGGACGCCTTCGAGGCCAAGGCCGGTAACGGCAGCTCTGCGGACGGCCAGGGTTCGGGCACCTCGGCGTCGGGCAAGGGCGACGAGGACAAGCCGGCGCAGGTCCCCGAGCCGAAGCCACAGCCGCGGGTGTATGTGATCCAGTGGGGTGACACCCTCACGGAGATCTCGGCGGAGACCGGAGTGCCGATCGGGGCCCTGGTCGAGAAGAACCGGATCCAGGATCCGAATCTCATCTACGCCGGGGCCTCGCTGCTCATCCCGCCCACGGCGTGAGAGCAGGCCTGGGGCCCGGACTGCGCCGACCTTCAGCGCAGTCCAGGCCTCTTGCTGTGTCCGGAAACGGTCAGTCGGCGGGTCCTGCAAGCATCTGCTGCAGCGATCGCAGCCGCGTCAGCTCGGCCTGCATGCGGGCGACGTCGTCCGGCGCGTAGTCCTGGGGGTAGTCGAGCTTGTACTCGGCGAGCAGCTCGATCTTGGCGGCGAGGAGGTCCGGCACGCCGAGTTCGTCGATCAGGGCCCGGGTGAAGGCCCGGAACGCGTCCTCGTGGGTGATCGCCGCGCCCTGGGCCCAGCCGAGGGCTGCGAGGGCGGATTCCCCGTCCTCATGGGTGAGGCCCCGGGAGGTGACGACAGCGGCTGCGGCCTTCTCGGTGAGGCTTGCAATCGTTCCGGTCAGGTCAGTCATCGGCACCGCCGCCTTGCCCTGCGGCGCTGTCGCCGGCCGGGGGCGACGGGGTCTGGATGTCCAGCCAGATCTGCATGGCCTCCAGGACGTTCGAGACCCCGTCGCCTTCGTCGAGCGTGATCAGCTCCGTCCATCCCGACTGCGTGAGTGTCGAGACGGCGAACTCTTCCCTGGCCGCAGTCACCTGGTAGAGCCCGGAGCCGGCGACTTCGTAGATGGTCCGGCCGTGCCGGGCGGAGCCTTCGGCCCGTTCGTACTTGACGGGCAGCTGGGCTGCGCGGAGAGGGACGGTCATGGGCTACTCCTGTGGGTCGTGGCTCTCAAGAACAGACGATTCGGTAACGGTGGCCGCGCCGCGCACCGCGCGGCTGCGACCACCACGGAACGACCCCCGGGACCGGCGTGAGCCGGTCCACGGTCTTTTCCACCGGTTCCCCAGGGAAGCAAAAGACCCCGCCTCGGCCGAAGCCGGGCGGGGTCGATCGAGCGCCGGAAGAAGTGCTGCGCCGCGCTCAGGCGGCGTCTGTGTCGGCCTCACCGGGATCCTCGGCAGCGTCGTGCTTGTCAAACAGGAAACCCCGGGCCTGGCCGCTGGCCATCATGTCTCCGAGGTGCGCCAGGAGCACCGCGCGCTGCGTGGTCCGGCGGTCCTCCAACGGGTCGTAGTCGCGCAGGGCATCCAGGTTGACCACCCAGCCGTTCTCGCGTTCGACGGCTTCCTCAAGTTCGGAGCCAGCGGCGACGGTCATATCGGTGAAGTCGTGGTCGAACTCGGGTGTGACGTCGAGCCGCCGTGTCGGGTCGTCGATGTAAAGCGTGTCGCCGAACAGCAGCCCGCCGGAGCGGTCGAAGGCGGTGAGAAAGACGCGGTCGGCGCGGGAGGTGTTCTCGACATGCACGGCGGCCACGGCGTCGTTGGCGAGAAAGTCCGTCTCGCTCAGACGGGCATAGATGCGTGAGCGGGCTTCGTAGCACCACATGATCGACCGGGCCTCGTCGAATCCGCGGAACTCGTCGGAGGGGGGCTGCATATCGACCATCTGATGCTCCTTCACGGGCGTGATCACCTTAGTCCGGCGGGACATCACGATGTACGGAATCGCCGGGCTGTGGTTCCCATCCTGCCACAGGAGTGGAAAAGATTCCACTCAAATACCAAACGCCGGCACGAGGAAGACGTCCGCAGGGTGGTGGGACCCCGCGGCGGGATCAGTCTTGAGCGGAATCAGGGCTCTTGGGCGGGTCGTCGAGCTGTTCGCTCTTGCGCGCCAGCTCCACAATGGCCCGGATGCTGGCCAGTGCGCCGTCGCTGAGCCCGTGCACACGCAGGGCGATGGTGCGCTCCTGCGGGGTCAGCTCCTGCTCGGTGGCGCTGTCTGGCTCGTTCTCCTCCAGGAAGTAGGACAGGGGGACGTCGAAGGCGTCGGCCAGGGCTCGGAGGTGCTGCAGGCGGGGATTGTGGGCCTCCCCCTTGCGCAGTTGCTGCAGGTAGCTGAGCGACATCGAGGAGATGCCGCGCTGCTCCATTCTCTGGACGATTTCCTGCAGGGTGACGGGGCGACCGTGTGGTCCCGCCGTCTCCGCGAACAAGCGTTCTAGTCGCTGGGCGATGGTCACGGAGCTGGATCCTCCTCGTGATTTCAGACATGAAGTCATCGAGGCGAACGGTGCACGCGACGACACCTTCATACTAGTGGAAGATCTTCCAATGCGGTGGCATCGGCACATTTCCCGCTGCGCCGGAGCGGCGGGCAGTCCTAGCCGGCGGTGGGCATGTACGCACTGGCTCCGAGCATCACGGCGGCCGCCAGGCCGGATCCGAGTGCGAGCTCGAGGCGTGTGTGGTGCTTTAGCTTCAGCCGGGCGAAGGCGACCACGGGCAGCAGGGTTGGGAGGGCAAGCAGCCACCAGGGCGAGAGCCGCATCGCCGCGAGGACGACGAGGGAGGTGAAGCAGAACGCGTGCATGGAGACTTTTGGTCCCAGGAGGGTCACTCCCCCGGCAAGGACGAGCCCGGCGACCATCGTCGGCAGGATCCACAGCAGCGGGCGCGGTGCGTCCAGCAGCACCGCCGTTGCCATGCCTCCAAGCACAGACGCCACGCAAACCAGGAAGACCCACCAGCGCTGATCGCGCCGGGTGACGTGTCGATCGGTGAGCTGCTCGCGCCGCACGGCGACATGGATGGTTGCTGTCGGGATCACTGCGCAGAAAGAGCCGATCAGGATGCCCCATCCGAGACCAACCCATGTATGCGGGTGGCCTGTGACGCCGCAGAGGACGCAGATGAGGAACACGGACACAGCGGGCGCGAACACGTCACTGAGGATCCGGGCGGCCCGGGTCGCAGGATCGCCGGCCGCGGGGATGCGGATATTCGTCCCGTTCCCGGTCATCGCCCGTCCGCCCCATTCATGGCACTCATCGCAACACGGATTTCGTAGAGGCTCTGCACAGAGGCGGCCAGGGTTTCGTCGTCTTTCAGCTTGAGCGTGCGGAGCCGGCTCAGGGCGAGTGTGAACCACCCGAGGCTGGGAACGGCGTTCTCGCCGCTGAGATGGCGCACCAGCCCCGCCGACAGGTGCGGATCCTCGGGGTGCTGCCTGTGCAGGGGTTCCAGTGCGGGGTCGTGGTCCTCGCGGATGAGTCTGAGCGCGTCGTGGGTTTCGATGGTGAGCCTTGAGAGCGTCATCAGCTGATCGAACCCCTGCCTGTCTTCGGGCGGAAGCTTTACGTCGGGGTGAAGAGTGGTGGTCGTTCGCCACAGAGGTACGACGACCTCGTGCGCGAGGCGGAGCGCGAGCCTCACCTGCGTTTCTATGCTGATGCGGCGGATGACCCCTGTTGCGAGTCCCAGGAAGAAGAAGCTGACAACGGTGACGAGGAGTTGTGTCCTCAGTTCAGTTCCGCCGACGACCGGACTGCCAAAGAGGTCCAGGAGTGATGAGCCGATGAACAGGGCAGATCCGATGGCCCCCGTAAAGACGAATGCAACCGGAAGGCGGGCGGAGAAGGGTTGGTTCTTCTGCGTCATGGTCCGCCAACAGCCGACGGCAACTACGGCAGTTGCCGCGGCGAATGCAGAGAGGTACAGGAAGTTGTAGGAGATCAGTGCCCAGGCCTGGCCGCGGGCAAGGGCGGCGTCGATGTCGACCCGGTCGTAGATGGTGCCGTCGGCATGGACGGGGATGAACCACACCAGCACGGCCTCGCCCAGGGCGATGATCCCGGCGAAGAGGTAGATGAACCGGGTTGCACGTCGTGAAAGCGGAGTCGCGCGGAACGTGAGGATGAGCAGCGCCACGGATACCTGGGCGGTCAGGATGGCAAGGCGCTTGAGGAGGTCGACGGCAGGTCCGTCTAAGGGCGGCTCCACGCCACGGCAGACCGTGGCCACGAAGAGGGCGGCACAGGTGACCCTGAGAAGGTTAACCCGGCGTCGGCGTCCTTGATACAGGGCAGAGACGATGATGATCAGGCCCATGGTGATACCGACAATGATGATCTCAGTCATCAGATCTCACCGTCCTCGTTTGATCCGGACAGGAAGGCGAGGACCTCGCTGCGTTCTTCCGATGCCCGCCGCTTCCGGTGCAGAGCATCCATCAGCCGCATGCCGGTGGTCTCGGCGCGCTTCTCCACCGGATCGTCGAACATGCTGCGCAGATGGGTGCAGTCGGTGTCGGCCCGGACGTCGCCGTGCAGGATATGGGCGAACTCGTGGAGGATTGTCTGCTCAATGTTGAGGGGCGGGAGCTCAGGGTCGTAGAAGACGTGGGCCACTCGTCCGATCACAGTAGTGAGGCCGCTGACCTCATGATGGCGCATCTCATCCGGGATGGGCCGTATCACGATCTCGAGTCCGCAAGCTGAGGCGATGGCTTTCCCGAGTGCTTCGAGGCTCAACTCGTTCGGCCAGTCGAAGAGGTCGAGCTGAGCGGGCTTCGGGGTGCAGCTGGTGGGACCGATCTTGGCAGCGCCTTTGCGCATCAGTCGGGCGAACAGGGGGTGACGGGGCTGGCCGTTCCGAGGCGTATCGGCGGTCGCAGCGGATGGAATGAAGGCAGGCATCAGCGTTCCTCTAAATAGCGAGAAGAGCGGACACCGCCTGTCGTTTGTCAACGAAGGGGTACAAGTCCAGTAAAGTTCAGTGTCACAACTTTACAACCTGGGAGGGTAAGAAAAAAATGAGCGACATGGGGAGAACTGCCCTGGTGATCGGTGCAACCCGTGGGATCGGGGCGGCCACGGCTCGAGCCCTGCTCTCCGCCGGCTACCGGACGGCGGGTACGCATCGTACCGGGGGGACCGTGCCCGAGGGGGTGCTCCCCCTCGAGATGGATGTGCGTGACGGTAATTCGATCGCAGCTGGCGTCAAGGCGGCTGCCGCCGACCTGGGTGGTCTGGATGTGCTCGTCGTCGCAGCAGGGATCACCCGCGACAAGCTGCTCATGCGGATGAGCGAGGAGGACCTGAGCGAGGTCATGCAGGTCAATGCGATCGGGCCGATGCTGGCCTGCAAGGCGGCCCTGGGGCCGATGCTGCGGCAGCGCGGCGGATCGATCGTGCTGGTTTCATCCATGTCCGTGAAGTACGGCGTTGTCGGCCAGTGCAATTACACTGCCTCCAAGGGGGCATTGGAAGCGTTTGCACGATCGATGGCCAGGGAGTACGCAGCCCGGAACATCCGGGTGAACGTTGTTGCTCCCGGCGCAACTGATACGGACATGATGGCTGATGTTGCTGAGGAGGCACGGATGGCAATGCTGGAAGGAATCCCGCTGGGTCGGTTCGGGACGGCAGATGAAGTCGCTTCGGCGATCATTCACACCGCGGAGAATACCTACATGTCGGGGGCCACTGTGCAGGTCTCAGGCGGTATTTGATCATGCAGGTCCAGCTGGATGTAGGTTCCTGGGGCCTTTTCTGCGGAAGCGACGGCAAGCAGCTGGTTCTGGTGGACGATAAGCCCTGTGGTCCGGTCTCCGCTCGGAAGCCCACGCGTGCAATTCCCAGGCGTCTTCTACTTGATGAGAACCGCATCGCCCAGGTGATGCGCAGTGGCAATGTAATTTCCGAGACAGTCCCCCATGCGGACGAGCAGTGGGCAGTTGAGGTACGGCCCGTCTTCTCTCCACGTACCTCCACGGTGATCGGTGTCCTCGCCGGCGTGGCCAAAGCGGCTGATCCGCTTCCGGAACTACCGCTGGTCGGTGGCTGGGAATGGGAGATCGAGCGTGACGCCGACGGTCAACCAACACTGCGCCGGCGCACGTACTGGGACCGGAACCTGTTTCGTATCTATGACGTCGACACAAGCGTCGCCCAGCAGCGCAGTGGCTATTGGGAAGCCGGGGAATGGGCGAGCGAGCTCATCGACCAGTCCGACCGGATGCGCGTGAACAGCCTCATCCGCGACGGCATCCAGGACGGGCTGATGGGCGTAACGGGCAAGGTCCGGTGCCTGACCTACAACATCGTCACAGGTTACGGCACGGCTTCACAGGACCGTCGGCACATGCGCCTGGTCGGCGTGATTCCGCCGATCGAGCCCGATCACGACAAGATCTATCTGCAGGGCTTCAGTTACGAGGCCCCGGAGACTTTTCACGATATGGCCTTCGAGCAAGACGCCAATGCGGGGCGCGTGGACGACGTGCTTCGCGGAGTCATGGCCCTGGCCAAGGAACCGATGGCCGTCGTCGACTCTGCAACGCTGGATGTTCTTATGACGTCGCCATCGTGGCGTCGGGAAGACTTCGGGTATGTCGGCGGCCTTGGTGAATTTGCCATTGACGCTTCAGGTGAGTTGCACAGGTTCATCGCGGCTGCGGCGAGGGATACCGCTCGTTCTCAATCGATGGGTCTGGCGCTTCGCCGGGTCGACGGTTCCGTGCAGAATGTGCGCATCACCGCCACCGGAGTCAGGTCTGGGGCTGAAGGGCGGGATGCAGTCATCAGGCTCGACTTTTAGTCGAGTCCACCTGCCCCGCCGTTTCGCAACGGGTTTCGTGCACTGAACACCGCCACGGTACCGATGACGTCGACCTTCACTTGGTCGAAGCTTCGCCGCAGTGCAGCCTCAAGTCCTGCGGCGTCGTCTTCGCGGTTGTGAAAGATGCCCAGGCGGTTGTACAGGGCCATGAAGCCGCGGCCGATGAGGTTGTGGCTCACGCCACTGCCCAGGATGGTACTGCCGAACAGCACACCGTCAGCAGCGAGCCGCTCCCCTAGGTGTTTGAAAGCTACGCCCTTGTCCGCCCAGGAGCCGGGAACGCAGTGGAAGACGTAGTTCGCCGCGATGGAATCGAATTGGCCGAGAGCCTCGGGGATCGGTTCGAGGACGTTCGCGGTCACACCTCTGGTGCTTACGTGGGTGTGGGCGAGTCTGGACGCTGCGTGCTCCACGCTGTTTTCGTTGAGGTCCATGAGTGTGATCTCAGCAGATTCGGGGAGGTCGGCATTGGCGAGGTACCAACCAGTGCCGGGACCGACATCGAGATGGCGGGTGCCGATGCAACGGTTGTACTGGTCTAGCATGAGCTGGCTGGGGCATCGCCAGGCCAGCGAATTGGAGAACTTCACGACGAGCAGGTCGTAGAAGCCCAGCACCGGCTTGCTGTAGATACCTGCGCCGCGGCGCACTTCCTGGTCGTTCATGTGATCGGAGCCTATCGGTCGAGGTCGGCGAAGTGAGGGTGAGCAGGGTGGTTTCACGAAGGAGCAAGGACGGCTGTGCTGGGGTCCGTGTCCACTGGGTAGCTCTGAGATTGCATCCTAGTGGAAGTAGTTCCACTGGTGAAGTCGAGCCGGTGCGGCGTCAGCCGAAGACCAGCTCGCCGTAGCAAGCGGTCTGAAGGATGATGTCAAGGTCTTGGACGCAGCCGAATCCGAGCTGTTCGGACTCGATGGCGGCAGAGCAGCAGAGGTGGTACCCCTTCTGCTTGGCCTTTCGAAAGGCTTCCTTGATTTGGGCGGCCGACAGCTCGTAGTCCTTGGTCTTGGACTCGTCATCAGACTCTGGATCGTCAAGTGTGATGCTCACGTGCAAGCCGTCCTCTGTCAGCTTGCTCCCGTGGTACCAGGGAAGCGCGCCACCGAAGTAGAACTCTTCGACGTCCTGCAGGACTGAAGTTGCTGATTGGGTGAAGATACCGGTGTTGGTCATGTTTCCATTCCTTCGCGATTCCGTGCGATCAGGGCAAAATGACTTCGCGGGAGGCGAGGTCGGAGAGAACGGCCGGATCCGGGACCCGTGCATCGACGCTGTCCTCCTCACAGAGGGCATCGATCAAAGGGTGGCCTTCCAGCGCGCTGCGGGCTTCTGTGGGAGATGCGAAGACGACAGCTGTGCGGGGATGGAACTCCCGGTCGATGAGCACGTAGCCTAGTTCGCCGGGCTCGCGGCGCTGCATGCGCAGCAGGTCGAGATGCAACCGTGCCTGCGCTTCGACGGCGGCGACGTCGATACCAAGATCTGCTGAGAGTCGGTCGTCCACAGTCCTGGGCTTGTCGGACTCCGGGGTCTGCCTCGCGCGTTCAGTGTTGTCGTTGATCATGCTCATCCCCTCTCGTAGGTCTTGTGGAAGCCGACGACTTTGCTGGTGATTTTCCATGCAGCGACGATCCAGGATGATGCGGCCACGGTTCTACCTCTGGTCCGCGATCTAGTCGAGGGGGTTCCTGTCCTCCACGGTCATCTGATCGATCGCAGCCAACCGTCTGGCGATGGTTTGTTCGAAGCCATTGCCGGTAGGACGGTAATACTGTGTGCCGCGGACGGCATCGGGTAGGTATTGCTGCAAGACAACTCCGTGTTCGAAGTCGTGAGGGTAGAAGTAGCCTTCTCCGTGCCCGAGGCCCTTCGCGCCCGGGTAGTGCGCGTCGCGCAGGTGCACTGGCACGCTCCCGGTCCGGCCGCGCCGGACGTCTTCCAGCGCTTGGTCGATGCCGCGGATGACGGCCGGCGACTTGGGGGCCGTGGCGATTGCGACCGTTGCCTGAGCGAGGTTGAGCCGCGCCTCGGGCATACCGATCAGCTGGACGGCCTGGGCGGCGGCCACTGCGATGCCCAGCACCGAGGGGTCGGCCATGCCGACGTCCTCGGAGGCGTGCACCACCAAGCGCCGTGCGATGAACCTCGGGTCCTCCCCCGCCTCGATCATCCGGGCCAGCCAGTGCAGGGCCGCATCCGGGTCGCTGCCTCTCATGCTCTTGATGAATGCGCTGACGACGTCGTAGTGCTGGTCGCCGTCGCGGTCGTAACGCTGCAGCGCAGCGCCGGTGACCTGCTCCAGCACCTCGCGGTCGACGACGCTCTTGCCTGCGGCCTGCGCAGTTGCGACAGCGGTCTCCAGCCGGTTCAGCGCCTGGCGGACGTCGCCGCTGGACAGCCCTGCAATGATCTGCAGCGCGGGGTCGGCGAACCCGATCCCGGTGGCTGAGAGGACCGGGTCCTCCTCTAGGGCACGCGAGAGCAGGTTCACGACCTCGCCGTCCTCCACAGGGCGTAGGACCAGCAGGATTGAGCGCGAGACCAGTGCCGAGTTGACCGAGAAGCTCGGGTTCTCGGTGGTCGCGCCGATGAGCGAGATGACCCCGGCCTCCACGGCGGGCAGGAGGACGTCCTGCTGCGCCTTGGAGAAGCGGTGGATCTCGTCAATGAACACGAACGTCTGGAGGTCGTCGTCGAGGGCCTTCTGGGCTCCGGCGAGCGTTTTGCGGACATCGGCTACGCCGGCGCTGGTCGCAGAGAGCTCGACGAAGCGGCGGCTGGTCTGGCGGGCGATCACCGAGGCGATGGTGGTCTTGCCGACGCCGGGCGGACCCCAGAGCAGGACCGAGGTCGCACCCTCGCCCTGGGCGAGCAGCTCGAGCGGCGAGCCGGGAAAGACCAGGTGCTCCTGGCCCACGATCTGGTCGAGGGAGGTGGGCCGCATGCGGGCGGCCAGGGGTTGGATGGCACTCATGGTCTACTCCTTGTTTGGTTCGAGGCGGGCGATCTCGGCCTCGACCCGGGCTTCTTCGCTCTGTGCCGCGGCGGTGCGCGCCCTGGCCTCGGCGAGCCGGGCACGCGCCTCGCGCAGCGCCTGCGCGTCCGACATGGCCTCGACGGCGTGGATCGCTTTGAGCACCGGTGCGGCTGCGTACGAGGGCACCCGGACGCCGATCTGCAAGTAGAAGTCGTCACCGTCAGATGCGTGACCGACGCTGGGCGGCCGGCCGAACGCTGTCGTGCACTCCTCGTTCTTGCGCGTGTGGATCCGGCCGGCGAAGACCTGGGCGGCGGTCACGCTGCAGTCCGCGACGGCGGCGTGGATGGCCCGGAGCACCGGCTCGACGAGCTGGGTGTCGGTGCGCTGCTGTGGATTGACGGTCGGCAGGAGTCCGGGGTCGAGGTGGCTGTCTTCGATGCGGGGGTGCATGATTGCTCCTTTTGCGGCGGGGGTGGCCATCAGCTCTCGATGCGCGTGAACGGGCCGGAGTTGTGGACGAACAAGGCGATGATCGGCGCGTACCGGGCGTCGCGGTGTACGCCGCCGGCGTCGGTCCAGCCGCCTTGGGCGTCGAGCGTCCAGCGGTCGCCCGTTGTGTCGAGGTACTCTCCCGGCTCGGCCGGGAGCCGATGCTGTTTCACCATCCGGCGGAGCTTGCGGTCAATGGCGGCGCGTTTCCTGGCCGGCATGGGCGCGCCTGTAGTCCGTTCAGGGGGATAGGCGTCCCCGGGCAGCATGTTCTGCTGCCTGAAGCGGCGCGGGAACAGTGGCATGGCGGTCCTTTCAATTGACGGTGCTGCGCTCAGGCGGAGACGGCGTCCTCCCGCTCCTTGTGCCGGGCGAGCACCCGGTAGACGGTGCGGTCGGTGACCTCGGCCATGTCGGCGATGGTCCGGGGGTCGATCCCTCTGCCGGCCATCGCGACGATGAGGGTGTCGCGTTCCTGCTTTTGCGCCTGGGCGGCGCTACGGTGTGCCACCGGTGAAGTCTTGATAAGGCGGTCGCGTTCGGCGGTGCTGAGTCCGCCCCAGATGCCGAAGCGCTCGTCGGCGCTCAACGCGTAATCCAGGCACTGTGCGCGCACCCCGCACTGGGCACAGACCTTCTTGGCGTCGGTGGTGTTGCCGCCCTTCTCCGGGAAAAACGCGTCGGGGTCTGTTTCTGCGCACAGGGCATCCCTGCGCCACTTCTCGTCGGGGTCCTCGCCGCTCATGACGGTGCGGCCGGGAGGCGGGTGTTCTGCTGTGCGTGCACCGTGGCTCCTCCTAGAAGTTGTCGTGCGTGTGTCGGTACTTCGTTCTCGGGGTGTGCGGGCACAGAGCCCCGGAGGATCCCATTCCTCCGGGGCTCTGTGCGCGAGGCTTCCGTCCTGTACTCCGGGGCGGCTGCGCCGCGCGCTGCTCCCGCTGTTCCTTTTAGTCACTGAAAAGGTGCGCGAAGTGTTCGTCGCTGAGGTCAATCTCGACACGCTGGCCCCCACGAGAGATCGTGAAGACGCAGCCCTCGTCAGCACTGGGCTGCCATGGTCCGCGCTGGAAGACCTCCCGCCAGACCTTGCTGGCGGCCTCAGCGGGCGATGCAGCATCCTGGTCGATCGTCCATCCGACGAGGTACTCCTCGCTGCCGGTGCCCTCAAACGGGTCGAGCTGATCCCGGGGGAAGACCTGGTCGAGCGCACGCTCGAAGTCTTCCCGGGTGGTGTCGCCGCCGGACACAGCTCCGCGGATGAGGTCGGCAAGGCTGTCGATGTGCAGGCTCATGGGGTTGCTCCCTGGGTTTTGGTTCGGGTGGGGTCTGCTGCGACCAGCGCGGCGATGAGCTCGAGGTCGTCTCCGCTGTCGGGGTCGATGAGGGTCCCGGCGGATCCGATGTCGGCCAGCGGCTGCTCGTGCGTCTTGCCTGCCGTGTCCCGGTAGACGAGCGTCACGCCGGACAGGTCCACGGCCGTGGTGCTTACCGGGGAGGACCCGGAGGCCTCGAACGCCGGCCGGATCGCCTCGATGAGCGCGATGAGGTGCTGTACCTCTGATTTCCGTTCGAGCAGCGCCTTGCGCTGGAGTGCGCGCTGCTCGAACCGGGCCAGGTGCGCGTCGCAGCAGGTGTCGGTCTTGTCGGGCTCGTCCTTGGGATAGGACAGCAGGTAGTGGTCCGTCTCGACGGATTTGTCGACGAGCGTGTCGAGCAGGATGTCGGCCTGCCGGGCGGTGATGCTGAGGCCGAGGCGCTGCTGCGCCGCTGCCATCAGGACGCCGCCTTCCGGTCCTCCGGGACGATGCCCTTGGTGCACAGCCGGACGAGGGCGGTGAGCATGTCCTGGCGGTGCCCGCCCCAGTGGACAGTGCGGCCGGAGGCCAGCTTGACGACGATCACGGGTGCCTGGGCGTATCCGAGGTCTTCGGTGATGTGGCGGTGGTTTTCATCGCCCTGCTCGATGTCGATTTTGGTGTACTGCATCGCGGGCTGCTGCCGATCGAACAGGCTCTTGGCCTTGTCGCAGTTGGGGCACTCCGCCGGCCCGTAGATGGTGATTTTCGGCGCGGTGTGGGCGGTCCGGGGCAGGTCGCCGATCGTGGTGGGGGTCATGGGACTTGGTTTCCTTCTCTCCCCTGCTGGGGTCGTTGTGGTGTGGAGGCCCTGGCTCTCAGACGTCGGGCTCCAGGTCGAACAGCCCGGGCTGGGCCACACGCTCGCGCAGCTGCCGGGCGGGTTCCTCGCCGAGGCGCTCGACGGCCTTGTCCAGGTCGCGGTAGGCCTCGGACTCGCCGAGTCCACCCATGGCCTCGATCTGGAAGTACAGCTCGGCGAGCTCCCGCTCGCTCAGGCGGTGGCCGAGCACTTCGGGGGCAGCGAGGTCGGTGTACGAGGCGCTGTAGCCCAGCTCCCAGTCGGACTCGGTCTGCTGCTCGGCTGTAAAGGCCACGAGGATGCCGTGGTCGGGCACGAGCGCGCCGACGAGCAGGTCCGCCAGCTGGTCCGGTGTCGGGCTCCACGGCTGCGCCTGCTGGAGGACTGCGCGGACCTTGGTCCGCAGCACTGAGTCGGCGTACAGCCCGGGCTTCCCGCACGGGCACCCGCCGCGAGGGGGCCGCGATCGATGGGCACCCAGAGCCCGTGGTCGTGCTCGAGGTGTTGGTCGGCGTCGTGCCGGGCGATGGCTGCTGGTGTCGACATGACCGTGCTGTGCTGCCAGCTGCACCCGATGCACGCCATGCCGTCTGCGCGCTGCTGGCCGTAGACGTAGACCTCGTGCTTGCCGGGGTGCTTGGCGCGCTTGCCGTCCGGCGTCGCGTCGACCCACCAGTCGGGCAGGGGCGCGTTCACGGCTTCACGTCCTTGGCTGTGCTGTGCATCTCGGCGAGATGGGCGATGGTGCGCCGGCGGAGCCCGTCGTAAAGCGCCCAGAAGGCGTCGTCGCGCGCGGCGAGCTCGTGTATCCAGCTGTTGATCTGTCCGTCCGGGAGCGCTGCGATCTCCGCCGCCTGCTCCGGATCGAGGCCGTGGGCCTCCGGGGCCTCCCGCAGCTCGGCGCGCAGTGACTCTGCGTCGAGCGCGATTCCGGTTGCGGGCCCTCGGTTGTTGTCGGTCATGGGTGGTCTCCTCGGTGTCGCTGCTGGTCGCGGATCGCCTGTCGCTCCCGCTCGCGGCGGGTGCCCTTGCGGGGCTTGGGGGTGTGCCGCTGCGTCGCACTGGACTTGCGGAGTTCCCGCATCCAGTGCGCCTGTTCGGGATTCGCCGACGGCCGGAAGCCCTCGGTGGAGTAGTGCTGCCTGCGCTTTCGGCTCATGGGTTCTTCTCCTCCGCCACGCGGGCGATGTGGCGGGCGCAGCCAGCCGCCCACGTGCGGGCATCGGCGGTCTGCGCGGCGGCCACCGCCTTCGCGGCGCGGTCGGCATCGATGGGCAGCCGATGCCGGATGAGCAGCGCCAGGGTGACGTCGAGCATCACGGTGCGCTCGTGGTCGCTCAGCTCCGTCTGCTCGGAGTGCTCGTGCACCCCACGGCGTTCGTGCAGGGCACGGTCCGCCCGCGAATCGAGCAGGGTCTGCTCGATCTCAGGGACGAGCTCTTCTGCGGTGGTCGTGGTGGTCTGGGGCGTCATGCGGTTCTTTCCGCCGGGCCGCTTGGCCCGGGATCGAGGAGCCCCGTCGCGACGCCGTCCCACAGGGACCCGGCCGCGGCGAGGCTGCGGTCGTGTGGTCTGGGTCAGTCCTTCGAGCCGTCGCGGAACTGGAGGTACTCCCGCAGGGTCGGCGCGTCCGCGCCGGGAAGCGAGATCCGGTCGAGGGCTCCGTACAGGTCCTCGTCTCCGATCAGCTCGCCCTCGTGGGCGACGACGGCTTGCGCCAGGCGGACCAGCAGGACCTTCATCTCCTCGGCGCGCTCCTCGTCGGCGGTCCGCAGGCGCTTGATGTCGATGAGGCGCTTCTCGCAGAGGCTCTTGAGGTAGAGCGCGCCCTTGCGCCACTCGAGGAACTCGATCAGCTGTGTGCTGTGATCCAGCGGGGACAGCCGCCAGATCTCGGCGTCGTCCTGGCGGAATGAGAGCTGCTGGTCGATGCTTGAGGCGGTGGTCTTCAGCCAGTGCTCGGTTTGGTTGAGGCCGGCCGGCGTGGTGGTGACCTCGGCCCAGACTGCGTCATCGCGCAGGCAGCTGCGCATCACGGCGTCGAGCGGGTCCTGCAGGCGTGGAGGTGCGGGGCGGGCGGTGGTCGTCATGGTCATGGCGGATGTCCTCGTCGGTCGTGTCGTTGATGGTCTGCGGAGCGTCGGCCCCGACAGCGCGCCCGTGGCGCTGGTTGTGGAATTAGGTCTCAGTTCCTGGTGCCGAAGCGCAGGTCGGGCCAGATGGGCTCGACCGAGACGCCCAGCAGCTGGATACGGGGGTCGCGGTCCTTGGCGCGTTTCCAGGCGCGGCGAACGGCTGCGGCCTTGTTCCGGGCCTTCTTCTGGTCGTCGAACGGCCCAATCAGGCGCGAGTAGGTCTGGGGGCTGGCGGACTTCAGGCTCTTGGCCTGCATCATCACCACGACGCCGTAGCCGTTGGCCTCCTCGGCCACCAGGTCCTCCCAGGAATCGTAGGTGCGTTCGGTCTGCGTGCTGTACGCCTTCATGGCGAGACCTCCTGGTCGTCGTGACGGATGTCGATGGGCCGCTCCCAGAGCGGCATCCCGTCCTCGCCGGTCTCGGCCGAGAACTCGAGGCGGACCTCCGGCTGGTCTATGTGTGCGCCGAAGTCCGACCAGCCCGCAGGCGGGAGCCGGTAGATGGGCTGCTCAGCCATGGGACTCGCTCCTTCTCGTTGTGGTGTCGTGGCAATGAGGGGGGACCGGGCCGGGACCCGACCCCCGGCATCACTGCCCCGGCACCCGGGTCGGCCCTGCCGACCCCGACGCTGTGCCCTCCGGTGACCAGCACCCGCAGGGTGCCGGTCACCGGTCGGTCATGAACCAGCTGCGATGCGTCCCGTCCCGGTCATCCTGGTCTCAGCCATAGGGCTGTTCTCCTGCGTTTCCGGGTTGGGTCTGCCGACGTTCGGCGGCCCAGGGGAGGCGGGAGTCCTGGTCAGCGGAGCACCAGAGCCCGCCAAGCGAGGCGCTGCGGTGGGTGTGGGGCAGGTGGTCCTCCCGGTCTCCGCACAGCCCGACGGGCAGACCGGCCGGGTCTCCAGTCAGCTCGGCGAAGCGCAGGCGGTACTCGAGCTCGGCAGCATCCGGGCTCCAGGCCTGGATCTCGATCCCGAAGGGCTGACCTGGAACCTCCCAGTCCCCCGCCGGCTCGCCCAGCAGCGCCGCGCGCTCGTCGAGCAGGATCCGCGAGTCGGCGTGCTTCACCTCGGCGGGCATGGCGGGGTCGATGCTGAACTTCTGGGCGATGGCGACCATGACGCCGTCCTCGACGGCCCGGTACTCCGGCATGTGAAGCTTCAGCGGGCGGACCATGTCGCCCACGTATGCCTCTGTCGCGTCGTGCAGCAACGCCCAGAGCGCATGCTCCGGGGCGACGAGTCGCGAGAGGAGTACGCAGTGCTCGGCGACGGACATGAACCGGCGGACGTGGCCGTTGTAGCGGCACTGCATGGACAGCGCGTGTGCGATGTCGGCGATGTCCACGTCCTCGGGCCGCGGGTCCAGCGGGTAGAACCGGCGACCCGTGTAGGTCTGCATCCAGTTGCCGCGCGGAACTACGGTCGTGGCGGGCCGGGCTCCGGCTGTGGCCATCCCTGCTCCGTGATGGCGAGTGACGCTCCTTGTCCCCCGGGCGGGGTCGAAGCTGGCCGGCAGCTCGCGGTCGAAGAGCTCCTCGAGCAGCGCGACGTCGGGGTCGACGGGTTCGTGCTCTGCGCTCTGGAGCCAGAGCACGCCGTAGCGTTCCCCGGTCTCGCGCAGCACGACGTCGTGCAGGCCGTCGTCGGTGTTGTCGATCGTGTAGTCCGTGTTCGGCCCGAGGGCCGGTGCGCGCAGCGGCTTCGTTCCGGGCCGCGCCTGCATGGCTTCCCTGGCCTCGGCGGTGAAGCGCACGCGCGCTCCGTCGGGCCAGGCCTGGTGCTTCGGGTCATTCATGGATCAGTCCTCCTCGGGCCGGGTGGCACTGGGGTCGGGGTGGTGCGCCGCGGAGCGCCGGCGTGTGGCTGGCGCTCCGCGGCGTCGGAATGGGTTGGTCAGACCCGTTCGGAGACCCACAGGTCGTTGAGGTCGTCCTGGATCTCCTCCTCGAGGGCGACGAGGATCGCCTCCTCGCCGGACACAGCCGAGATGAGGTCGTCCTGGACCTGCTGCTTCTCTGCCAGGACTCCGGGCATCCGCTCGTCCTGAGTGCCCTTGGTGATAATCCGGTGGATCACCACGGGCTTGGTCTGCCCCGTGCGGTAGAGACGGCCGTTGGTCTGCAGGTAGTGCTCGAGCGAGAACGGCAGCGTGTACCAGATCATCGTCGAGCCGCCGTCCTGCAGGTTCAGGCCGTGGCCGGCCGCCGCGGGGTGCAGCAGCATCACCTGGATCTGCTTGGCGTTCCACCGGCGGACCATCTCCCGCGAGCCGTCAAAGACCTGCGCGTCGATGCCCGCCTTCTTGAAGCGCGCCATCAGCTGCTCCAGGTCAGAGCGGAAGTGGTACGCGACCAGCACGGGGTCTCCCCCGCTGTTGCGCACCAGGTACTCGGCCATTTCGAGCTTCTTGTCGTGGATAACCTCGTACTGGCCCTTGGTCGCCGGGTCCTCCGGGTCGGCCGTGTAGAGCGTCCCCGAGGCGAACTGCATCAGTTTGCTGGTGAGGACCGCCTGGTTCTCGGCGACGATCGACTCAACGCTCTGGGTGAGCTTTCCGTCCTCGTCCTGGTAGGTCTTCACGACGTCGAGCACGAGGTCGCGCCTGAACTCCTTGTAGGCCTGCATGAGGTCCGGCGGGAGGGTGACGTTGGCGTCCTGGATCGTCAGGCCCGGCAGGTTGAGGTTGGTGTTCTGCGCGCTCATCACCAGGTGCCTGATGGCCTCATGGATCTCGGCCTCGGCGTTCGGGGTCGGGATCCACTTCGCCGGGGTGGTGGTGCCAGGCACCATCTTCGGGATGAACCACCGGTTGCGGAACTCCGTGATGGTCCGGCCCAGGGCCTCGCCCTGGTCGAGCAGGTAGATCTGGCTCCACAAGTCGTGCAGCCCGTTCGGGCTCGGCGTGCCGGTCAGCTCGATGAGCCGCGTGATGGCCGGGCGGACCGCCTTCAAGGCCTTGAACCGGGCGCTGCTGTGGGACTTGAAGCCCTGCGACTCGTCGATGATCACCGTCTGAAACGGCCAGATGAGGGTGTCCTGTCCGTTGATGGACTGGATCGGCATCTGGTCGACCAGGCCGTAGCGGCACTGCGCGCAGCCGTCGCCGCCGCAGCTGCGACAGTCGTGGCTCTCGCGCTCCAGCGCGCCGCGGGTGACGAGCTCGCTGATCGCCTCCTTGACCGCGGTCTTGGTGGGGGCTTTGGTTCCGGACTGCCCGGCAGCCAGCTGCAGGAAGTGTCCGATCAGCTGCTCCTGGGCCATTGGTCCGATCGTCTCGATGAGCCCGCGCAGCCGCACGGCCTCCGGTGAGATCCCGGCGGCGATGGCATCGCCGGTAGGGTCGCCGGTCAGCTGGAGCAGACGCGCACCCTGGGAGGGCTGGGTCAGCAACTCCTGGTTGACGAAGTACATCGTCGGCGGGTCGGAGAAGACTTCCCGAAAGCGTTCCAGTCGCTTCTCCTTGGGCAGCTTCCGGTCGTTCTCGTTGACGATGAGCGACTTGGTTCGGATCGGGAATCCCCATTTGTCGATCTCGTCGAGCCAGGTCGAGCGAGCGATCGCGATCGGTGCGACGACGAGGATGTGGCCCATCGGCCGGACTGTCTGCAGGACGCTGAGGGTCGAAAGCGTCTTCCCGGCTCCGACACCAAGCCAGGCTCCGGCGAAGGGGCGGCTGACGAGGAAGTCGTGGATCTGCTGCTGGTAGGGCTTGAGCACGATGGGCGCGGGTGACGGCTGCGGTGGTGCGATGGTCGTGGTCATGGTGTGCGGCCTCCTCTCGTGGGTTGTCGGCAGTCGGGATCAGGCATGGAATGCCTCGCGTATAAGGCCCAGGCGGACCTCGGCGTCATCGGCCCGGCGTGTCTGGGCGGCGAGCTCTGCCTCCAGCCCGACGATCCTGCGCTGCAGGGCGGTGACACGCGGGTCCTCACCCAGCGCGGTGCGTACGCGCTCAAGCACCGCTTCGGCAGAGGCATCCCCGACGGCCGCATCGGGTATGGGCGTCGCAAACGGCAAATCTTCCTTGGCCTCGGCGGTCATGTCGTCCTCTGCTTCCTGCCCGGGCTCGGGCGCGATCATCAGGTGTCCCCGGCGGCGGGTGGGCCGGGCCGTCGCGGGCTCCGGCTGGTCTTGTTCCGGTGCATCGGGCTGTGCGGGCGCGTCGACGGGCACGGCCTGGAAGGCCGGCTCCCCGGCCCCGTCGAACGAGACCTCGATGAGCTGGTCCGCAGGCAGGCCCTCGGGCTGGGCGTCGAACCAGCGGGAGAAGGCGGCTGGGTGCTCCACGAAGGCCACCGCGACGGTCATCTGCCGTTTCCCGCGTGGCCTGCGGTCTGCGGCGGATACTGCATGATCGGCCCGGTGCCCGCCGAGCAGCCGTTTCATGTCGGCACGGGCGTTCTGCGCCGTGCGGTTGGGTGAGGTCATGTTGCGCGGCACCGAGACGGATCCGCCGGCATTGTTGCGCAGGATGGCGTGGCCCCGGGACGAGACACGCCCAACGCAGCCGGCCCGCATCGCTTCGAGCACGAGCTCCGTGGCCTCGCGATCGAAGGTGCCCAGGTCGGCCCGGGTGAGCTGGCGGAAGGCCGAGGTGGCCTGGCCGTTGCCCTTGGTGACGCGGCCGCTCATCGGGCGGCCTCCGGGGTTCCGGCGTCACCGCGGGCGATCACCGTCCGGGTGCTTTCCGCGGCCAGGAGGTTGAACACCACGGCAGCCGCGTGGTCCTCATCGTCTTCGCCGCACATCCACTGCATGAAGTGGCGGAAGGCGCTGGCGCGGAACTCCTCCATCTCTGCGGCAGTGCTGGCCTGCTCCCAGTCGCGCGAGTCGTACTTGCGCGCTCCACGCTCCACGAGCGCGGCCGTCCTTGTGAGCAGCTGGTCCTGGTAGGGCACCTGAAGCGGTACGAGCAGGTCGAAGCGGGGCTGGCCTGTCTTCACCTCGCGCTGCATGCCGGAGGCGGTGACCCTGCGTGATCCCGAGTCTTTCGTTTCGTAGTCGCGGGCGGCTGTCTCCGGGCCCGCGGCCGTGGCTGTTGCGGTCATGATGCTGCTTTCTGCTGGCTCTCGATCCGGCGGTAACCGAGCACGTGGGTGATGAAGGCGTCGACGGCCTGCTCGTCATCCACGACGTGGATCTCGGCACCGAAACGGCGCATCTTGGCGTGCATGACGCGCTGGCGCTTCTCGAGGTCTCCGCCGGGTCGCTTGACCTCGACGAAGACCGTGCCGGTGGGCGTGAGGACGATTCGGTCGGGGACGCCCCCGCGGGCCGGGGACACGAACTTCAGGCAGAACAGACCGTGCCGGCGGCACTGCGTGAGCAGGTACTGCTCGACGGCCTTCTCCCGCTGGTTCTTCTTCCTCGGCATGGGGCCTCAGTCCTCGTCGGTCCCGGCAGCGTCGGAGGCGTCGCCGTCAAGGAAGTGCCCGAAGCCGACGATGTCCTCGTCGTCGATGTAGGCAGCGATGGCGTCCGGGTCGTAGACGAAGCTCGGGTCGTCAGGGTCGACTACGACCCAGCGCTTGGCCGCATTGCCGTAGTTGGAGAAGCCGTCGATGTCGGCGACGGTCACCAGGCCCTGGTGGGCGAGCTCCTTGAGCCGGGTGCGGATGACGGAGTCCGAGGAGCGCGGCACCTCGCCGAGGCTGGTGACGACGCGGTCGTGGTAAGCGGCGATGAGCTCGTCGTGGGTGAGCGGGCCCTTCTCGCGGACGATGTCGAGCACGATGGGACGGACGCGGGATGCGCCGAGCGCGGCCTTCACGGCGGCGGCGTAGGAGGTCTCCGGGTCAGTGGAGCGGACAGGGAGTGTTGACTGGGACATGATGGCCTCTCGTGGTCGTGTCGTGTCGAGCCTGAATTGCCTTTCGTACTCAATTATGACTCGAAGTGAATGATCTGTACGGAACCATTCGCAATGGTGCACAGAGTTGAACAAGGGGCCGCGGCGTCCGCGGCCCCCTTGTGCGGGCTGTGGTCGATCGGCTCAGGCGGCCTCGTTCATCCAGTTCTTGGTGAACGTCTCCTCGAGCATCCGGACGTAGGTGTCCAGGTCCAGCGAGGCGATGAGCCGCTCGATCCGGTCGGCCGGCAGCTGGTGCAGGTCGTCGTTGACGACGACCATCGACCAGGTTGGGTCGATGGCGTTAATGCGCCGCACCACGACGTCCTGGTCGTCCGGGAGCACGGCGAGCCCGTCCGACATGCTGGCCTCGGCGCGGGAGCGGGCCCAGCCGTGATGGCGCAGCACCTCCAGCGCGACCGGGTCGCGCTTGGTCCGGCCGATGTCCTCCTCGCGGCGCTTGGCCTGGCTGGCCGCGGTGACCTTCCAGGCACCGGCGTTGAGCAGGCTCCGGGCGTTCTCAGTGCCCTCGCGGACGATGAACACCCGGTTGACCATCTGCAGCACCTGCGGGTCGCGGACGTTGGTCACGTGACCCTGCTCGCTGTACTTCACACCCACGGCGGGGTCGATGGGTGCAGCCGAGAAGGGGTAGGTGATCGAGCCGCGGGAGGCCGCGATGACGTTCTGGAACAGCAGGAGCGACCGGATCGGGTCGTCCTCCAGGACCGCCTCCTCGATCACCTTCCGGCCCAGCATCAGGTCGAAGGGCTCCGCGATCGCCGACTCTCCCCTGCTCGCCACCGTCTGCAGGTAGCGGGCCAGGGCGAAGTCGATCACGGCCGGGTGGGCCAGCGACTTCGTCGGAGTCGGGCCCGCGTGGCAGGCCAGCGTGCCGCCACCGGCGGCGATGATCGGACTGTCTGCCACGGACCGCCCCGGCTCCGGGGCCTCCAGCTCCAGGCGGTTGTTCGAGTCCTTGCTGATGAGGAACATCAGCTCAGGCTCGATGTCGACGCCGATGGCCTCCTGCTGCTCGGCGAGCACCCGGTTGTTGGTCGCTTCGTCGAATCCGTTCTCGCCGCCGACGACCGAGTAGAGGCCGTCGGTGTTGGTGGAGATGATCCGCGCCCCGGCCAGGGTCTGGGCCTGTCCGATCCGCCAGCTGAACAGCTGGCCAAGGATGCGCATCGAGATGATGCGGTTGTTCATCCGGATCGGCGTGCGGTGACTTGCGTCGCCTGCGCCCGAGGCCGAGTTGAGGATCAGCTTCGTGCCGTTGCGCAGCACGCCGAGCCCGGCGATCTGAGCCTTCAGCCGCGCAGCTTCAGGGCTGTCGCCCGGAAGCTGGGCCAGCTGCTTCTTCAGCCCCTTGATCTCCTGGCCGTAGCGCTCCTTGTCGAAGAAGATCTTCGCGTAGCGGTCCTCACCCAGCTCGGGGTTCCAGAACGCCCGCATGTTGCGCAGCAGGTTCGGGTAGTAGCTGGTGAAGTCCTCGTGGATCACCAGGCCAGCCGAGGTGCGTGCGAACTTCGGGTGCAGCTTGTCGGAGCCGTCTTCCTTGGCGATGAACAGCTCTGGCTTCTTCTTGGCCGGCTCATCGCGGTAGGCGGCATTGGTGGCCGTGCTGTTGGCGAGTACCACCTTGCCTTCCAGGACACCGCCGTCGGGCAGGACGACGTTCAGCGCCTCCGCCTCGGGCCGCTGGGTGGTCAACAGGTCCGCCGGGTCAGGCACCTGGGCCTGGGCGCGGGCGAGCTGCCCGGCCTGGTCAGGGTCGTCCTTCTTCGGCTTGCGGTACTTGACCTTCTCCGGGTCCGAACCCAGCAGGACCAGCCGCTTGTCGACGAAGGTGCCGTCGGGCAGGCGGAGCATGGCGTGCTGACGCTTGGCCTCTGCTACGAAGTCCTTTGCGTCCGGGAAGGCCTGCGCTGCCCGGATGAGCATCATGGTCTGATCGTTGTGCTCGACCTTCTCGGCGTTGAACACCGACAGGTCGGCTTCGGCCCCATGGATGCCGCCGGTGGAGAACGTGGCGAAGCAGGACGACGGCGAGGCGTCCGCCCGGAAATACGGCACGTTGTTCGGGGTCTTGGGCACATCGCGCAGAGACCGGGCCGGAAGGCTGAACTTGTCGCGGTACTCCTCGGAGTCGTTGAAGTTCTGCCCCTCGATCGAGCGGTAGTACGCCACGACTTGCAGGAATTGCCGGTGGGCCTCGCGCTGGGCTGCAGTCACTTCGGAGTGGGTGGCCGGGTCGGGCGCGACGTTCTCCTCGAAGAAGCGCACGCACTCGTCGAGCACGTTGACCGGCTCGATCCCGCGTTCTTTAGCGACCTCGGGGTGCGGATATACGAAGGACACCGCCTCGATGTCATCCAGTGAGGCGTAGGGTGCGAGGATGCGGCCCACGAACTTTGCCGATGAGGAGTCGACTGCCAGCCGGTCCTTGCGCACCGCACCGTTCTTGGTGAACACCGTTTCGGTGAACTGGGTGAGCAGAGCGGCCTTGAGATCGAAGTTGCTCGCGTACGCCGGGTGCCGGAACAGCTGGGCCAGACCAAGGCAGTCCGAGACGTTGTAGGCCAGCAGCTCATAGAGATCCTCTACCGCCTCGATGCTCGTGTCATGGCTGAGCTTCTCGGATTCCTTGATCTGGCGGCCGAGCATCCCGAGCAGGCGCTTGAGGCTGACCTTGGACTGCAGTTCGTTCAGCCGGGCCACGTCCAGGTGCCGGCCCGAGTGAAGCATGGCGCGGCGGATCTTCGCAGCCGCCCCGTCCCAGCCGAGGTAGCCAGGCATGTACTCGATGTGCTGGGACGAGAAGAGCTGGTCGTTGTGGTCGCGCAGAGTACGGGCCGTGGTCGGCTGAAACGGCCGACCGCTGCCCGGGGCCGGAAACGCCTCGTTGAGGTAGAGCGCGACCATGGTCGTGTCATAGTTCATTGAGTTGTAGCCAGCAAGGAACGGATGCAGTGCCGGGTCGTATTCGGGGTCTGTGTCGCAGACCGGACGCAGCGCCGCGGGGTACCCGCCTGGGTCGGAGTGGTTGCACACCTGGTCGGCGTTCGAGAGGCCCATCAGTTCGGCGAGCCGGAGGCTGCCCCGTTCGCTGCCGAGGTTCCAAAGCTGGACGCTGACCGCGGGCAGCCCCGGGTTGGAGCGGATCACGGTGTCGTAGAGGGCCTGGGGGTCGACGGAGGCGACCAGCGCCGGGTCGTCGGCCAGGAAGAAGATCTCCAGGTCGTGGACGGCGCGGCCCGGCCGCGGGGTGTAGGCGCACAGCGTGAAGACGTTCGACAGCGATTCGATGTCGTAGAACGTGAAGAGCGCGGTCTCAGCTGTGACGGGGGTGCGCTGGGTGGTCATGGGTCTGGCCTTTCGGTCGTCACCGGCCGTCACGGCCGGGGTATGCAGTTATCTGGTCGGGGTGCCGGGCGCTGCCGCGGATGGCCTTAGGCGGCGCTTCTTCCTTGTGACGGGCGCGGGGACCGGCCGGGCACCGCGGGCCCATCGACCTCCCACCAGGGAGTAGCCGAAGTGCTCACGCTGGCCGGTGCAGTCGGCGCATTCCTTTCCGGGCGAGACTCCCTCTCCTGCACATCCGTCTTTCCAGTTCGGTTCGTTCGGGTGCGGCTGCGTCATGTCCTGTTTTCCGTTCTTGTCTTCAGTCGATCGGGTTGTGTGGAGAGCGGCGGCGCGGGGCGTCCATCCGGCTGGAGGCCTCAGCCACGAGCCGCCGCTTCTCCTCCGGGTCGGCACTGATCTGCGAGCGGACGATCAGGTTGGTGATCCGCTGTTCGCGGGCGACATCGGCCAGCGCGGTGCTTGCCCTGCCTTGTTGCTTGGCGAGGTCGGTCACCGCCCGGGCGAGCTCGGTGATGGCCCTGGCGATTGTGGGCATGGTCGGATCAGTCCTCTCCTGTGGTGTCCTCGTCGTCGGCGTCCACCTGGGCGGCGGGACCTGTGTGCCGGAGCAGGCCGCGGTAGTTGGCCTGAAGGACCGGCTGCGACTTCTTTTTCGGGTCCGAGCCGCTGTAGTGCGGGTTCATCCACTTCTTCAGCTCGTACTCGGCGATGGTCGTCTCGGGGGTGGCCATCATCTGGCCGGGGCGGATCTTCTTGTTCTTGTCCGGGCAGTGCCACAGCGGGTCAGGCCGCACGATCGCAACCAGGTCCGTGATGAACTGCTTGTTGCTCACCGGCGACCCCGAGGGCGAGACGTCTGCGAACCAGGCCTTGTAGAGGTCATAGGTGAAGGTGAAAGGCACCAGGTCCCACACCAGCCGCTCGCGGAACTCTTCCCAGAAGGCGCGCACGGGGTCGTTGGCCTCCTTGTACTCGGCCAGGACCACCTTGGTCGCCACCGGCTCGGAGAGCTGGTAGTAGTTGCCCGGGTCGGCTGCGCCGGCGCGGTTGAGCACGTACCAGAGGGCGTACTCCAGGACCTCGCGGCGCTGGAGGTAGTCGTCCTTGATGTACTTGCGCTCCATGCCGGTGAAGCTCTTGTTGAACGGTACGAACAGCTGCCGGCGGTAGAAGCTTTCGGACTTGTCCTTCACGCGCGGGAACTCGTTGAGGCACTGGACCATGAAGCCGAAGAACTGGTAGGCGATCGGCATCCGGTACTTCCGGTTGATCTGGATGACGTCGTTGGTGACGATCGCCTTCAGGTTGGCCGCTTTGTCGATGAAGGTGCCCACGTCGTTCTCGTCGACGATGATCGCGTTGGCGCGCACGAGCGGCTCGAGCGCGAAGTCCTTGCCGAAGTCGCTCAGCGGGATCGAGGTGTGCGAGCGTGGCCCGCACAGGTTGCGCATGAGCGAGCACAGCGTGCCCTTGCCGTTGTTGCCCTGTTCTGAATAGAACCAGGCAGTCTTGCCCCAACTGACGTGCGGCCGAATGATCGCGCCGATGACCTCCCAGAGCAGCTCGGGGATACCCTCCTCGTCGGAGAGCTCGCGGATCCAGGACTCGATGTCCCAGACCGAGCCGTCGACAGGGTGGACGATCACCGGGTTGTCCGGGTCTTCGACGTAGTCGATGTGGCACTTGGCCAGGAACACCAGTGCCGGGTCGAAGGGCACGAGCGACTTGGGTTCGAAGTGGAAGGCCTTGCCGCCCTCATGGATGTCCCGGGCCTCGCGGCCGTAGTGGAACACGCCGTTGTTCACGGCGATGAGGTCTCTGTGGCTGCACTGGTGCCGGCGCGGGCTGTCCTCGCGGAGTACTGCCAGGACCTCGGCGAACTCCTTGAGTGTCAGCTGCGTGTTGTAACGGCGTGCCGTGGTGCGGATGTCGTCCTCGCTGGTGGTGTACGTGCCGCGGCCCGGACCGGTGGCCTGGTACATCGCCAGCAGGTCGTACTCGCGGTCAGTGTCCTTGGCGCTGGGGGCGATGCGGATCACGTGGTGCAGGCTCAACAGGATTTGCGCCACTTGCCAGTAGGTCAGGTGCCGGGCCAGGGGCAGCTTCTCGGCAGCCACCTTGGTCTTGCTGTTCTCGGCCTTGGAGACGCCGTTCACGATCGCGAGCAGCTGCTTCTCGAGCAGGCGCGGTGCGGGCGGGTCCGACGGGTCGATCAGCTGGAGGTAGACCTCGGTCGCGCGCGTGACTATTTCGTTTTGCGGGGCGATGTCGCCGCCGTCGGCGAAGTACGTCATGACCTCGGTGAAGGCGTCGGCGACAGGGTTGGTCGAGGGGGTGTCGAAGTCCTCGTCGAAGACGGGCGTTGGGTCGTCAGGAGTCGTCATGCTGCTGTCTTTCTCGATCGCGTCGAGTACCTGCCGGCAGTGAGTGGGAAGCCGATTGGTCTCGTAATCGAATAGGAACGTGCTCACGACTCTATGCCATCCGAATGGTCTTTCGCAACGAGTCGACTGATAGTCGACTCATGGTCCGACAGAGGTCCCGGGTGGTACCCGGGTGGGGCTCGGAGGGGTCGCGCGCGAGACCCGGAGGCCACGGCGACACGACGAGAGCGTGCGGTCTGGAATGAGAAACAGCGGCTCCGGGGGCGTATGCCCCACGGAGCCGCTGGCTTCTCGTGCTCGAGCACTCCCCCGCGGGCGGCGTGAGCCGCCCGACCCCCTGGTCGGGGTTCGGGGAGTTCTTCCGACCGGCCGGCCGGGAACCTCCAGAGCTGGGATCCGGCTGCAGCAGCGAGCCGGTATACCCCCAATGGGTATCGGAAGGTGTACCACTTGACGTGGTACACCTGTTTCCCCTGGTCAGTCGGGGATTTCAGGACTTCTCCAAACGGGGTGTACCACATGGAGATTTGCACGTGGTACAGGCGTTTGCCCTGGTCAGACGGGCTTTATATACCCCCTGTACCACTTGTACCACTAAATAAAGACTAGATATACGCGCATGGGGATAAGAGCTCTTACTGGCTGGATGACCGATCGGAGGCGTCCTTCGCGCACATATGTAAACGCTCGGAATCTGGTGGTACTCGTGGTACACCCGCCGAAAACGCTGATCTGCCAAGGCAATACGGCGTACCACGTCCGCTCGGGCACGTGGTACAGACTCCCTCGGCCGCGGTCGCCTGACCCGCCGTTTGAGCAGGCCAGCACTGGGATCGGGAGGTGTACCACGACACGTGGTACACCTCGGCGCTGCGTCCTCCCGTGCAGCGGAGCATCAGGCCCTGACGGCCCTGACGGGAGCGATCGCGATGGGTCCCGCGTCCTGGTCGACCGGGCTTCCGAGTTATTCCGAGTGATTCGAGACAGACCTTCGAATGGTCGCCGGAATGGGACGCCGACTGCATTGCACATGATGAATCGACACTGATATAGTGGGCATCGGTGTTAGGGCCAGGAACCGTCACCAGGTGTTGTTGTCACAGGAACGTGAAAACAGAAAGGCCGGAGAAGCATCCCCGTGGGAAGGGAGCTCTCCGGCCTTTCTGCGCGTTCACGCTGGTGCGAGGCCCTGGGTGCGCCGGCCGCCTAGAAGGCGGCCGCGCTGCGGCCTCGCCGGTATCCCGCATTGGGGGACTCGGGTATGTGGGCACGGACCCGGTGGCCGTCCTCGACGGCGTACAGGATCTCGTAGGTGATGGAGACGTTGCGGTTGCAGGGCATCACACCCTGCCTCCGGCGCATCTCGAGCTTGCGGAAGCCAGCGACGGACTCGGCGCGTTCGAAGAAGCGGGCAAGCATCTCGCGGGCGCGTTCGTGCGCCTGCTCCGCCGTGCGGCCGCTGGTGCTCATGGTGAAGAAGTGCATGGACCCTCGATCGAAGGTCGGCCTCTCACCGGTGTCGAAGTCGCTGGCGAACCGCGCGCGGCGCACTTCGCTGCCGCTGGGGCGCACGAGCCGGCCTTGCGCGTCATACGCGCACTTGTTGACGACTGCCATGGTGGATCCACCTCCTCTCAGGTCTGGCTGACGAAAATCCTTCAGCCAATCCCCCGGTGACCGGATCACCCCGGTCACCCAAGAGCAGGCCCTCCGGAGCGACCGTCGGCCCACGGCCGAAAGGTCGCCCGGAGGGCACCAGCGTCAGTCCTGCACATTGAGCCCGGCCGCTATGCGGCCTGTGGCTCGCTTTCCCTGTCTTCTTCCCCGCCGGCTTCCCTGTCGTCTTGTGCAGGCCCGGGCGCGGGTGCCGCCATGCGGTACACCGCCAGGGCGCACGCGAGGAACGCCGCGGTCATCAGCAGCGCTGAGACGGGGTTCGCCAATGCGCCCAGCAGCTGGGCGGGGACAAGGACGGCCGCGAGGTTGAAGGCCAGGTGGAGCAGCACGCACGGCCACAGGACGCGGGCGCGTTCGTAGACCAGCGCCAGCAGCACCGCCAGGGGCAGCGTGGCAGCAAACTGGACGACGTTGGCGTGCAGCAGGCTGAAGCCCGCGGCGGTGACGAGCACCGCCGCGACGATGCCGACCCTGCGCCGCAGCAGCGGGTAGAGCAGGCCGCGGAAAAGCATCTCCTCGGCCACCGGCGCTGCCACCAGTGCTAGCAGGAGGGCCACGACGGGACCGGCGTCTGTCCTGGCTCGGGTCGATTCATCGAATCCCGCCGAGCCGCCCAGGGTATTGAGCCACAGGGCCAGGGACTGGCCGGCGAAGAACGCCAGAGCCAGGCACCCAAGCACCGTTCGGGTAAAGCGCGGTGTTCCGGACATCGGTCGGACCGTTGGCGCGTTGGCGAACCACCGGGGCCGGAAGAGCCTGGCAGCGCCGACGAGCAGCGCCACCAGGCCTCCGAGCACCGCCGTACCCAGGACGGGCTCGCCGACCACGGAAACTACGGCAAGGCCAAGTCCCAGGTAGGCGGCGAGCACGCCGAGGGGCACGAGGACACACCACGCGATGGAGACGAGCCGGGACTTGATGGGTGGAGCGGGCATCCCCGCCTCCTTTCCGTGGTCAGACAGACGCGGGGATCTGCTCTTCGATGACGGCCTGGACGCGGGTCTCGCCGCGGAAGGTGTTCAGCTGCAGCTTCGCGATGAAACGCAGCGTTCCGACCTCGGTGCGGCTGGCCGACCGCGTCAGAGCCGAAATCTCCGGCTCCTTCTCCTCGGCGACGTTCCACCACAGGCAGGACAGCCCGGACCTGGTGACCAGCCGCAGATGCTTCTTGCACAGGCGGCACACGCGGTAGCCGCGGGCGTTGGTCATCAGGTTGGCGTCGGTGCGCTCATGGCCGCAGTCAGTATCGGAACCGATCCGGTCCACCCGCAGCCCAAGGGGCTCGACAGCGATTTCGACCACCGGCTCGACGAAGCCGTGGCCGAAGGGCCGCAGCGCTTCCACACGCCGGACGAAGCCGACCAGAGGCTCCAGGTCGTCCAGGCCAGCATCGCAGTCCCGGTCCGGGCCCAGGACCAGGTCGGCCCGGCGCTCATCCTGGACGACAGCCAGCAGGGCAACCTGCGTGGCCTCCCGCAATGCTTCGACCAGACCGTCGAGCAGTTCCGCCCGGTCGACCTTGACGCCGCAGGCCTGCTGGTGGCCGATGGCACGCATGCCGTCCTGGTGCTCGAGCGTGTCGATGATGCCGAACCACGACGGTGCCCGGCCGGAGCCTCCGACGTAGTCATCCGGCCCGACGGGACGGTTGAGCACGACGACCGGGTGGCCGTGGCGCTCCATCAGCCGGTTGGCGAGCAGACCGTACATGCCCGGGTAGGCCTCGGAGAAGTAGACCCAGGGGGCCAGCGGCTGATCACCCTCCTCGAGCTCCTGGGTGTGGACCTCGACAAGCTCCTTGCGGCTCTCGTTGGTCGCGATGACCTGGTGTGCCGCCTCGAGCATCAAGTCCTGGTCAGGCGCGGTGAACACACCGAAGCACGGTGCGAGCGGGTCGCCCGTGCGGCGCGGGGAGTTCATCGCCGGCGCGAGGTAGAACCCGTAGAAGCCCTCGTCGATACTGTCGATGTCGCGGACCTTGCCTGCCTGGCCGAAGGCCTTCAGCAGGACCGCGAAGCCCTCGAAGGCCCGGACGAAGGCCGGGTGGTGCGGGTCGACGCGCAGCAGCTGCATCAGCGTCGACTGCCCGACGTCGATCGCCTCGGGGTCCGGGTCGAAGCCCCAGGGGGTCGGGACGGTGCGCGGCGCGGGCGCGTACAGCAGCCGTGCGATGGACAGCGAGTCGCGCACCAGCTGCCGGTTCTCGTACAGCACTGGCATGACGTCGGAGACGGTGCCCAGGCCGGCGAACAGGCGCAGCAGGCGGATCTCCCAGAGCTTCTCCGGCCGGTGGACGCGGGCATAGGCCTCCAACACCTGGTAGAGCACGTGTGCGCCGCAGATGCCGGTGTTGGCGTAGGTCTCGTCCATCCGACAGGGGTCGACGGTGACGTCGGCGCTCGAACCGGGTTCGAGCTCCTCGTGGTGGTCGGTGACCAGGGTCTTCCATCCCAGAGCCCGGGCGGCGGCGATCCCGCGGTGGGAGTTCACTCCCCCGTCGCAGGTCAGCAGGACCTTGGTGTCCGGCCACGTCGCGGCGATCTCTGCGATGTCCTCGGCCGTGAGGTCGTGGCCGCGGCGGTAGTCGGGCACGTGCAGCTCGACGTCGAAGCCGAGCTCTGACAGTCCGGCGTAGCCGAGCACACCGGAGGAGATCCCGTCCATGTCGAAGTCAGGGGCGATGGTGACCTTGTGGCCGGCGGCGCGGGCGTCTTCCAGGGCCTCGACCATCTCGGCCAGGCCCAGGAGCTCGTCGTGTTCAGCTGATTCGATCTCGCGGAAGTACTCGTCGGTCCAGCCGCGGCGCTGGCACATCAGGGCGAACAGGTCGACGCCGTCGTCCGTCAGTGGATGGTCGTCGACGGTCTGGAGAATGGTCATGGTGGGGGGCCTCTCGATCGTGTCGAATGGTCGGTTTACAGGGGTGGGGAAAGGCACCCGCTGGCAGTGTGATTTTAGCAGTGCTGCGGGTTTATTATGCTGGTATAGCAGCGTTTTCGGCCTATGATGAAGGCATTCGAAAGATCTGTCGTTCTGGCGTGCCCAAAGACTTCTCTAAGGTGGTTCGGATCGTCTACCATTCAAGACATGGCTATTCGAAATATTGTGGAGTCGGACATCAGTGGCAAGCCGGATGCTGCCACAGTCACCTTCGGACTGGGCGACACCTGGTTCGAGATAGACCTGACCGACGAAGAGCGCAAAGAGCTTGAGAAGAATCTCAAGGAATACATCAGTAAGGGTCGAAAGGCCACTAAGAAGGGCGAGAAGAAGCGACTCGTGCCCGAGACGACGCCCGAGGAACGTGAGGAGATCCGTAAGTGGGCGCGCGAGAACGGTCATGAAGTGCCCGAGTTTGGTCGCATTCCGAAAGCTGTCATGAAGGCCCACGATGAGGCACACGGCATCGAGCGGACTCTCTAGCCCCACCCTTTCCGCAGTCTTTCGGGCCATACCGGAGAGATTTCCGGCCACCTATTCGAATCAAGGATCAACAGCCCTGCAGCACCAGCTGCAGGGCTGTTGTCATCTCCGGGGTGTGCACTTGTCAGAACGGAGGCAGGCGCGGGTGGATGATGTCTTCGACCTCGATGCTTGCAGCCAGGGCGCGGGAGCGGGCGTGCACGGTGCCATGTGAGAAGTGCCCTGGCGTTCCGGGCATCAGCTGCTGCTGGCCGGTGCGTTGGTCGCACTTGCTGCAAAGGTCCAGGAAGGCGGCGACACGGACCTCCGCTCCCCCGGCGCGCATGGCGACGAGGGCATCGACCATCCGTTGGTTCCGGGTGAAGCCCGCCGCCTTGGGCTCAGCGCTCCAGTCGGCCGGGAACTCAATTACTTCGAAGCCGGCAGCCCGCCACAGCCGCTCGGCCATGGCGTCAGCACCCTTGGGACAGTGCCCTGAGAGGAGCACGGGTCGGGCGACCGCAGACGGTCCCCAGGCTCTCCAGGCCTCGTTCAAAGCCGCCTTCATGGCCTCCGCGGCGTCCCAGGTCCGGGAACCGGTCACGAGCAGGGCATGGCTGAATCCACTGGTCATCGTGATGCCTCCCGGCTGGTCATCTTGGTCATCGGCATAGATCCCGCCGAGGCCGCCGCGGTGGCAGTCCGGATTGTGATACTCGTCTGTCGCTGCATCATTCGCGTCCTCTTTCGCCGCAATGTTTTCCGGAATGATTCCCGGTGTTCCTTCTCAGTCGGCAGGTCACTACGCGGCAGCTGCCGACGCCTGGGCACTGTTGACCCTGGCACCGCCGCGTTCGTAATGGATTGCCACCCGGACCTTCCGGTCCTCGCTGAGCGGTGCGACGTGAAGGGTGTATCCACCGTCCTTGTCGCGCTCGAGGTAGGCGACGCAGACCGTGCCGCTCTCTTCATCGTCGAAGTCGACCTTGCCAAAGCTCTCCGCCGGAGTCGCCTCAGTGACTCGCTCTCCGTAGGGGATCCACGGCTTGGCCTCGCACCTTGCTCCGGTGTCGTAGGGCGAGAGCTGCGGCTGTGGCCGGCGTGCGGACCTGGATGCCTTCCGGGCGTGTGTCATGACGATGCCTCTTCTGTTTCTCGGGATGCAGGTGTCGGGCATCGAGTGCAGGTCCCGCCAGGGGTCCGCGGAGACTCGATGTACGGTCCAGCTCCCGTGCCAGCTCCGCTGGCCTGACGGCCTACTGGTGAACCGTGTCGGGAACTGCTCCGACTGGGCCGCGCAGCGGGCCGGCCGACGGGCCGTCCTCCTCGGACAAACCTGGTGCGCAGCGCCAGGTGATCCACCGCCTGGCTGCACCCTTTGCCGCGTCGTCCACCTGTGGACAAATGCGGCGGGGCAGGCGGGGTGTCCTCCACTCAAGCGCAGCGCTGGGCATAGCCGGAGGGAGCGCAGCGACTGACGGACCGGCGAGCGAAGCGAGCGGTGGAACCTGTCGGCTATGCCGACCAACAGCGTCTCGAAGCGCAGCGAGAGACCGGAGCGAAGCGGAGGGTCCGCAGGACCGCTGTTGCCAGGTTCCCTTATGCCCTTTTCCTCTCTTGCCGCCATTTCGCCATTCCACGGCTGGAGCGTTAGCGGAAGCCTGGAATATCAGGGGAAACGCCCCGTACACCCTTGACCCGTACACCCCCTCTCCATCCGCGCAGCGGGTGTACGGGTCATGTCGTTTCCGCTGGATTTACGGGCTTTTGGTTGTACAGCCCTTTTGCCGTCCGCTGCAACGCCGTACGGATGCATCTTCCGCACCACCGCGAGGCACGAGCGGGTACCCGTACGGGTCCTCACATGTAGCGTCAGCGACGTCGGGCGCAGCCCGGTCCGCACCCCCTGGTGGATCCTGCTGCCGCAGGCGCATCAGGCCCGGCGCGCAGCGGTCCACCACTCCTCGCGACCTGTCGCGTCAGGCTGTGGAAAACTCTGCTGTCACAGCACTGCACTGATCTGTCGGTGCGCTCGTCGCACCGGTGTGCGGGCGCTCACTCCGGCTCTGTTTCGCGGTCGCGCCAGCACCTGTCGCACCGCGTCCGAGGCGGGCCCACACCGCTTCCTTGCCGGGGTCCGTTCCGGGCCGGCCGACTGCCCCTCCTGGTGGCAGCTGCACCCCCGGATGAGCGACAGCGAGTCCTCGACGGCCACCGCCCGGCCTGCCCCTCGTGGACGCATCAGAAGAGGAGCTTTCCCGGGAAGCATGAAGCCTCCCTGGATCCAACGGCAGCCCCCGCTTCCACAGCGTCACCGAGCCGTCCGGGTCTCCCACCAGGTGCAGCTTCCTGAAGAGGCTCACGGGTTCTTACCTTCTAGACCCCCACCGCCCGTGAGCCTCTTCAGGAAGCGGAGTTTTTGCCCTTTCGCTCCATGCGGGGCCCTACTACCCAGTTCGCCTTTTCCCTCCGCTCTCCTTGCGGCCCCCCCGGGCGGGTCGGTGACGCCACAGGCGCAACCACAGCTGCTCCACCCTGCTCCGATAGCTCCTCCGCTCGCTCCAGGACTGCCTCGAGGTGTCGCAGGCGGGTGTTCCAGGTACCGGTCCGGGCCCGCATCGCTGGACCCCTTCTGGTCCCGGAGTGGACAGATCATTGCACCGGCATGGACAGACAGGGACACAGACCAGACCTACACAAGCCCCGAGAGAGTCCAGAAAGGCCATTCAGACACCATTAAGTGCCGGATGGCGCTCCTCGGGGCCGCTTCGGGCGCACTGCTGGTCTCATGATGGTCTCTCACAGGTCTGCTCTGGTCCGGCTCGCGACGGTGGACTGTTGCTGGTCTCTTCGAGGGCGCTTCTGTGCTTTGTGTGGGACCACCGAGCGCCCTCCAATGTGCCGTGGCCTGATCGAGGTCTTCTGCTGGTCCGCAGCGGACCGCGTGCCGGTCCCGGGTGAGCCCTTGATGAGTCCTGTGTCTTCTGGTTCCCCGGCTGACCCGTGGCCTTCTGCGGGTCCTGCCGGCGGCTCCCACGGGTCCCGCCGCGGCCATGGTCGCTCACGGTGACGCAGGCCTGATCTGCTGGTGGCCTTTTGCTGGTCTTGGCGTGGTCCTTGCAGAGACCATTGAAAGACCAGTAGAATGATGACTGATAAATGAGTCGAAAGGTCCCCGACTGGCAGTAGCGCCTCGGGGACCGCGCATGAGAGGGGGCCGCGATGACCGAGGACAGTGTCCATCAGCACGAGGGCGCAAGGGGGTGCTCGCAATGACCGATAAGGCCGAGCCGCGCCGTCTGCGCTGGAGCGTCCCGCGGGCCGACGAGTCGACGAACCGGTGGCTCGACGAGCAGTACGACATCTCGCGCTCGCTCCAGCTGTTGATCCGCGAGTCCATCCAGCGCGACGGCTACATCGACGTGGTCAACCGTCCCGTCGAGCAGCTTCCCCGGCGCGGCCGCCCGCCGCAGGGCGAGCAGGACCCTGGGCGCAGCGAGGCCCTTGACGGAGAGGAACGCGGCGATGACCGCCGTGACGGGAGTGAAAGCCAGCACGAGAGTCGCGAAGGCCGTGACGAGGCTGCCGTGCCTGTTGCTGTTTCTTCAGAGCCCGTGCAGCGCGTCGAGGCAGCCCAGGCTGTTCAGCCGCCGCCCACGCCTCCTGTCCGCGAGCCCCACCCTGTTCCCGCCGAGGAGCCTTCTGTCCCTTCGGGGCTGGACGCCTTCCTCACCCGCTGATCCGCACCGCACTTCCTGAGACACCGACTTCCTGACCGAGAGGGACACAACCATGAGCAACACCCGCACCGCCGAGAAGACCATCCAGCTCACCGGCGGCATCGACGTCGGCAACGGATACGTCAAGGGCGTCATCCGCGGCGAGGTCCACGGCAAGGAGGTCTTTGACACGATCGACCTTCCTTCTGCCGTGGTGAGCACCTCGCGCTCCACGCCCAAGGTGCCCGAGGCTGACTCGGATGCCTTCAAGATCGTGGTGGAGGACGACTTCTACAACCGCGTCGCCGCCTCGTTCACCACTCCCCTGATCGGGCACTCGGACCTGCGCACCTTCGGCCGCGCGGCACTGAGCACCCCTGGGTCGAAGTTCACGCAGTTCGAGGTCGTCGGATCCCGCTCGAAGGCCGACCAGGAACTGAGCTCGGTGCTCGTCCTGGGCGTCTTCGCCGCCAAGGCCCTGCGCGACTATGTCCGCGAGCACGGCGCGCTGCCGGACCGCGAGCTGCGCGCCACGGTGCGCGCAGGCCTGGCTCTGCCGATTGCCGAGTACGTGCAGCGCCGCAGCGCCTACGCTGCCCAGTTCGTGGGACTCCTGGGCGCGGCCGACCCCACGGTGCACCTGGTGACCGTGAAGAACTTCTCCACGCCGGTCACCGTGCGCCTGCAGTTCGAGGATGTGCAGGTCCTGCCCGAGGGCGCGTCCGCGCAGTTCGCGATCACCGACAAGGGCGCGCCGCTGGCGCAGGCTCTGCTGGACGATCTTCGGGCCTCGGACCCCGAGGAGGCCGCGCGCCTGCAGGGTGTCACCGCCGAGCTGCTGGTCGGTGTGCGCAACACCGTCGGCGTCGACGTCGGCGAGGGCACCGTGAACTTCCCCGTCTTCACCGACGGCGCGTTCAACTCCGAAGCGGCCAGCACGCTGGACCAGGGCTACGGCACCGCGCTGACGAACGCGCTGGACCGGATGAGCACCAGCGGAGACAAGGACCTGAGGTTCAAGAACCGCAAGGCGCTGGCCGACTTCCTGCAGCAGGAGCCCAGCGTATTCCTCCAGGGCAGGTTTGACCGCGCCAAGGGCTACGTCGACGAGGAGGCCGAGTACCTGGCCGAGGAGATCGGCGCACGCTTCGAGGACGTCCTCGCCGAGGTCGGCGGCACCACCGAGGTGGTGTACGTCTACGGCGGCGGTTCGGGCCCGATCAAGGAGATCCTGCGCCCTGTCCTGCAGAAGGCCGCCGGCGGCATCCCGGTGCTCTACCTCGACGCCGCGTACTCGCGCCACTTGAACCGCGAGGGCCTGTACCTGGCGGCGAAGGCCGTCGAGGTCCAGAAGCCCGAGGGCAAGCGCAGCAAGGCCGCGGCGTGACGATCATGCATTCGTGGCCCGGTCCTGAGAGGCTTGCGGTCGGCATCGAGATGATGCGTGCAGGCTGCCGATCGCGTACTGCTTCCTGTGGTACCGCTCACAGTGCTGAGCGGTACCACAGGAAGCCCCGAAAGAGACCACTGATCGACCAACAACAGACCACAGCCCACCCCAGGAGGGATCAATACCATGACCGACCACGACGAGACCCACGACGGACCCAAGAAGGACCAGCGTCAGACCTATGAGAAGCCCTCGGGCATCGTCGCACGGCTCCAGCAGCTGCACGAGGACCGACCTGTAGTCTTCGCCGTGCTCGTGATGGTGGTCTCCGGGCTGGTGTTCCTGCTCGGCGGAGTCCTCACCGGAGCTGTGGACCTCATCGGCATCTCTTTGCTGCCGATGGACAACATGCCGTAGCGCCCGGCAGGCACAGCGCGGGCGAAAAAGAGACCTCCCCGGCGGCAGCTGATGCTGCGCCAGGGAGGTCTTTGCGGTGCTGGTGATCCAGGTCAACAGGATGGTCAATCGATGCCATGCTCGGCCGACAGGGCTGCGAGATCGTGGCTGAGATCTTCCATCGCGGCGATGGCGGCCATGGTGCACTGCTGGGTCGCAGGGCAGCAGAGCGAACGGCGCAGACCTGCTCCGACGATCTCGACGGCCGGCATGTACTTGAAGAGCATGCGGTACATGCGCGAATCCTGGCCGTGGCCGAGCTGGTGCCGGATCGAACCGGCGTTGTCCTTCAGGTCGCTGGCCTTGATGAGCAGCGCCCGGGAACCGGAGTTGGCAAGCCGCGTGAGGTGCTCCTCATAGGAGGTGCTCCCGCCAGGAGTGGTCACCGCCCCAACGAGCACCGAGACGCGCCGGCCGTACAGCCGCGCCAGACAGCCCAGGGGATCCTCACCCGGCTGGCCGAAAGCAGCAAGCAGCTCTTTGCTGCAGTCCTCGACGACATCATGCAGCAGTGCTGCGGCAATCAGTTCAGCGTCGGTGACGCCCCAGCGCAGGAGGCGCAACGCCAGGCGCAGCGGATGCTCGATGTACGGCACGCGAGGCATGTCTCCCCTGATGAAGCGGGTCTGCTTCCGGTGCAGGAACGAGGCCGTCGCAGCTGCGCGGGTCACGAGCTCCGTGTTCGTGGGCATGAGGTGTTGGATCTCCCGCTCGAGTTCGAACACGAGCATCGCAGGGTCCATTTGCTTGAGCGGGACACGCGTCGTGGTCAGGGTGGTCATGGCTCTTCCTTTGTTCGGGATGGTTCTCTTGCTGTTGCAAAACACCAGGCGCTGCCCCGCAGCGCGTGGACCCGCCTCAGAGACAGAGCGAGAGCCCCGGCCCCGCGCCGGAGCGCAGGAGCCGGGGCTCTGGTGGGATCAGGCAGGGCGACTGGTCATTGGTGCTGGCTGGGCTGGGTGTCGTTGTGACGGCGTAGCCGGGCAGCCCAGGTCTTCAGGCCCGGAAGTCCAGCAGCCCAGACAGCACCGGACAGGACCACGAGCACCACGCTCGCCGTCCAGTGGCCGGTCCAGGCGCTGGCTGCGATCGCGGGCAGCAGGGCGAGGACGTTCAGCACGATCCCCGTGACGAGGAGCGCCCTGCCGACACTCCGGAGGATCCGCTCGCGGCGGCCGGTGGTCTGCATCGTGTCAGGCATGGTGGTTCACGCTCCTTCGTCGTGGGATGTGTTCTCTCAGAGCTCGATCCGCTTGCCGCGGGCGAGCTCGGCAGCGGGGATGCTCAGCCGGTAACCGCCGACCGGGTAGCTGGGGTGGTCGCTGGCGACGACCGCGCAGTTCCACCAACCAGCGTGGCGCTTGCGAGGACGGGGTTCTTCCTCGCCCTCGGTGCGGGCCTCGCCGCGGTATTCGATGGGCACCACGACGACGCGGTGGCCTGAGCCCCGCTCGGTGGCGTGCCAGGGCAGCTCGATGAGCAGGTCCTGGGGCCACTGCTCGATGGTGACCGGCAGCTTGGACAGTTCGTGGTTGGCCGAGCCCTCGGGCGACTGCGCGAGGCGCTGGGCCTCCTGCTCGGCGGTCTCGACGAATCCGATCTTCTCGAGGAAGGACATGGTGATCAGTGCTCCTGGTTCATGGGTTGGGAAGTCGACGGGTCAGCCTCAACGCTGGACTCGCCGCGGACGAGATCAGCCAGCGCCTGGGCGTAGGCGTCTTTGGCCCGTTCGATTGCAGCCTGCTCGTAGAGTGAGTGGATCTTCTCGCCGGCGGCGATGCGGTCCTCGACCTCGTCCATTGCTATGACGGCGGCGGCGAGCTGGACCCGGGCCTGAGCCTCGGCACGCCGCAGCTCCGGGTAGAAGGCCTTGCTCGTGGCGAGCCGGTGGACGGCGGTAACGCGTTGGGCTTCAGCGTCGAGGTCGGGCTCGGAAGTGGTGGCAATGGACACGGTGATCCCCTCCTGTTTGATGAAGTCGTTTGTTCGATGCCGGACCTGGATCAGCTGCGCTGGTTCCTCAGCCCTCTGCCAGACGGCGGGCGGCCGCCTGGAAATCCGCGAAGGTGGTCTCGGCGCGTTCTGCCCGTGTGCCGTCCGCCGTGAACGCCGTGCCGCACCATCCCGTGACGTAGCGCTGGCACAGCTCGCGGTCGGCCTGGCGGGCCTGCTCGTCGTAGACGGGCGCGCTGACGACCAGCACATCAGAGCCGAAGTCGAATGGCAGCGCGTCCTGCATGGGTGCGGCGATGGTGCTCATGGCGGTTCTCCTCGGAATCCTGTGGGGCACGGCGCTGCACTGCAGGCCGTCCTTCGTCGATGACTCCTCCGTGACAGCTCCGCTGTCACCACCACTGGCTGCACCTGAGAATCGAAGATGAAGAAGAACAACAAGAAGGTTCCAACCCCGCGCCGGCAAAACGCGGATGATCCGCAGCATCGGCACAACCCCTCCACGCACCCTGGGATAGGCTTTCGGCGGAGTTCAAAATTCAACAAAGGGAGAGATTCGTGGCGGGAAGCGCGGTCTATGGCAAGGGCTACCACGCAGGCAAGCAGGATGCCCGTACAGAGGACCTGATCGCCGCGGGGGTCTTGGCGGCTGCAGGTCTGGTCATTGCAGGTGGCGTCAAGGTTTACCGGAAAGTCAAAGAGGCCCACGCAACCCGGCTGGAACAGCGGCTGAAGGACATCGACGACGGAGGTAACTCCGAAGATTCCGGCCAGCAGTAAACCACGGACACAAAAAAGAGACCCCACCGCCGGAGCACGCGCTCTGACGGTGGGGTCTTCTTCAGGCGAACGTCCTGTCCGCAGCGAAGTGCTCGTGCACGGCCTCGCGGGCGGCGGGGTATTCGTCGTAGGGATCCGGGTAAGCAGCATCGAACCGGGCAGCGGTGGTGATGCCCTGGAATCGGAGCAATTCCAGGAGATCCGGCAGGTCCTGTGCACGGCCGGAGAACTCCGCGGTGTCCGCGGCGATGATCTTGGCGCGGGTCAGCGTGGGGACACTGGCCAGCTGAAGCCTGATGCACTCGTACGCTGTGTCGTCGTCGATCCAGCGCGCCTGGTATATCGAGGCCACGAGCTCAGCGTCGTCACCGTCCATCACGTTGTCGTTGTTGATCCAGTCGCGCTCCAGGTTCATTTCGTCGGCCACCTCATGGATTGCCGCCATGACCTCTGGCGCGAAATCGCCGGTGACGCTGTCGATGTCGACGGTGAATGCCCGGTCCGCAGCACGGATGCCGTACTTCATGAGCGCGAAGCCGCCGATCGCACGGATCTGCACCGGGGCGTTCAGCCCCAGGCGCTTCAGCTTTCCGTTGAGCACCTCGAGCGCCCGCTCCAGCTGGGCCAGGCTGCACTTGTGGTCGTCGTGGCTCATCGTGCTGCTCCTTCTGGTCAGGAAGGAGCGGGTGTCTCCTTCGAGTCCAGATCCGGATCGGCTGTGCCGATCTGACGAGCCGCCAGGAAAGAGACGAGCCCGGCACCAGGGGCTCTCCCCCGTGCCGGGCTCTGTTCAGGCTCAGTGCATGCGTTCGATGCGCGTGGATCCGGACCCGTCCTGCAGGCCGGTGGCGCAGTCGTACCAGAAGCCGTTGGGCAGGCGGACCAGCGTGTGCGCCTCACGTCCTGGCCAGTTGCCGGCAGCTGCGATCGCGGGTACCGCCCGGCGGTCCATCACGCAGCTCACCCCCAGCTCCTCCACGACCTGCGGGTCGCGGACGTACTTCGCGGTGGAGCCATTGCGGGGATCGCACGGGACCTGCTTCATCCAGGCGGGGTGGTCGAGGACCCTCTTGACGAGGACCTTGTCGCCGACCTGGAGTTCGTCCAGCTCAGAGGGTGCTGTAGGGATGGGCATGTGGTTCTCCTGGTTCGTAGTCTGTAAGTGCAGCAGCTCAGCCGCGGCCGATGGAGGAGCACTGTGAGTGCGCACCGGCACGCAGTGCCACGGCGTTGTCAGCCGCCGTGCGGTACTCGGGGATCCGCTGGGGCTCCGGCTCGCCCTTGGGGAACCAGGGCATGGCGTAGCCGTCGGTGACCTGCTGTCGCGCGGCATCGTTGTGGGCCGGTGTGATGACGTAGGCGAGAGAACGGCCATAACGGTCAGTTCTGTCTGCCCCGGGGTCGTACTCGATGGTCACTGGCATGCCCTGCGGCAGGATGCCGCCAAGATGATCAGTGGCGGCCCTAGCGCCGCACTCGGGCTCGGCATCCTTGTGATAGTTCATTTCGGGCGCGTCGATGCCCAGGAGCCTGACTGTGTGCTCGGGGATCCCGATATGCTTGTCGGTCGCCTCGAGCAGGCCGGCCACCGGCAGCACGGCGACGGTGTCGCCGTCGATGACACGGATGACTTTGGTCTCCACGCTCGCCGGTTTGCCAGAGGACACCTGTCCCGGGTCCTGGGCTGCCGCAGTGCTGGTGGACGGCGTACCCGGGACGCCGGGGGCCTTCGGCAGGTCCTCGCAGCCGGTCAGCGTGACGATACAGAGCACGGCGGCGATGAGGCCGCCGAAGACAGATCCGGAGGGGGTGCGCTTCATGGTGGGGTTTCCTTGCTGGAGTGGTCGTCGGGCGCTCTGGCCGGGGTGGCAGGCGTGCTTCTCCACGGGCACGCC
This sequence comes from Arthrobacter sp. Soil761, assembly GCF_001428325.1. Classification (NCBI taxonomy): domain Bacteria; kingdom Bacillati; phylum Actinomycetota; class Actinomycetes; order Micrococcales; family Micrococcaceae; genus Arthrobacter; species Arthrobacter sp. Soil761. The sequence continues at coordinate 112,771 of NZ_LMSF01000001.1, forward strand.
CGAGCCAGCTGTGCTGGCTGTTCCGGAAAGAGAAAGACAGGACCCCCGGCCCTGAGCGATGCGCTCGGTGCCAGGGGTCCAGTGAGAGAGATCAGTTGCCTGCCGCGACGGATCCGGAGTCGATGGGTTCGACGATGAAGACGCCGTCGGGCTCGCCCGTGAGCTCAGCAGCGAGCCGGCTCAGTGACTGGGCGTGGTCGAGCCTGTTACCGGCCCAGACACGCCGGCCAGCGTCGAAGTGCTCTGCGGCTTTCCTGGTCTCCTGTTCGGCACCGAGCGAGGCGATGTGTGCGAGCTTGCGGCGCACGTCCGGGCTGAGCTCGCGGATCAATGCGCTGCGTCCCTTGTGCGTCATGCCGAGCAGCATGCCGTTGCTGATGGGTCCGGTGTACATGGCGGTTTCCTTGCTGGTCAGGGTTGTTCCGGTCCGCGGGCGACGAGCACGAGGCGCGAGCCGCGGACGAGGTGGGCCTCACCGCCGACGGTGAGGATGTGGACAGTGCTGCCCACCGAGGGCCGCACCTGCTGGACGACGGCTGTGCCGCCATCCAGATCAGGGTTCAGGTCGCGCAGCGCGACCCGGTCGCCCCGGCGCAGCATCCGGGCGCTCTTGCCGCCGAGGATGCGGTGGCGCTCGGTCGAGCGCAACAGAGCCTCCTGGACCGCAGGACCGCCGTCTTTGACGATGTCGAGGAAGGCGGGGGTGATGGTGTCGGTCATGGCATTGCCCTCCTGGCTGGTGCAGCTGATGGATCGCGCGGGCCTGTACGACCCTGGGTCTGTGGCGCTCACGGGGATCGAACCCGTGACCTCTCGTGCGTCGCCCTGCAACGGGCCTGTAGCCTGGGTCTGCCTGACCAGGGATTGATGCGGAATCGAACCGCGGGCAGTCAGAACGCCGAGTGCTCTGCCGCTGAGCTAGAGCGCCGTGGGCCGGTTCCGGGAAGGAGCCGGCGAGGGGTTGTGAGGAAAGGGACGAGGAGCCGTTCGCCACTCACTTCCAGGTCGGTGCCCGCAGGGAGTCCGGAGCCGTGCAGCCGTCGCACGGCCTGGCCGCTGGCGCGAGGTGGTGCTCGACGAGATGGGACAGGAACCGGACTCCGACCTCGACGTCCGTCGTGAACGACTCGTCATCGGCCGTGCCGACGATCTGCGCGGAGGCGACCGTCGAGTCGATGTCCAGGTCGATGACCAGCTGCAGGGCGAGGCCCGGCGCGGGGCCGATCAGCTCGACGAGCACCTGGTAGTCCGGCTCGCACGAGTGCGAGACCCAGCCGACGTGGCGCTCGAGCTCGTCGGCGTCGTCGGCGGCGTTCAGCTCCTGGAAGACCGCTGCGACGGCGGACAGGAAGCCGGTGAGGGTGTGGTCGTGGTTGCGGTGATGACGGTGCTGCACGGAGGTCGACATGGCCCCTCCTCGGTCGATGGGTGGTGATCAGCGGATCTCGGAGTAGCCGCACTCCGGGCAGGTGTGGGTGCAGGCGCAACCGCGCCGGCCGGCCCGTTCGCGGGCCGTGGCGGGGGCGTCGGACTCCATCGGCACGCCATCGTTGGGGCAGCTGAGACCAGACATGGCGGACCTCCAGTGAAGTGTGGCAGGACGGGGACGTTGTCCTTCGTCGTCAGATCCGGATCGGCTGTGCCGATCCCCTCCACACAGGCCACGAACGAAACCTGAACGAAAAGACAGCGCCCCGCCACGCCGCTGCTGCCGGGAGGGCAGGGCAGGGCGCGCGGGGCGCTGGTGGGGCCGGAGCCACGGAGGGATCGAACCGCTCTGCACGGAAGCTCTCAGCGCCGGATCCCGACGGCGGCCTTGCACCGCTTGGTGAGGACCAGGAACTGGAAGAAGGCGACGGCAGCCGACTCACCGAGGAAGTAGTGCACTTCTTCGATCGTCATCCCACTGGGGTCGAAGTCGACGATCCGGGGATACGTCTCGGCGAGGATCCGCGCCGCCGCGGGAAGCCCGGCAGCCGGCTGGACCTCGGCGGCGGGCTCGAGCTGCTGGACCAGGCTCATTCGTCCTCCAGGTCCATCCGCCCGGTGACGGTGCGGAAGCGCTCCACGGGGCGGGTGCCGCCGTGATCGGCGACGAAGACCTGGCTGGCGTGAAGGCGCAGCTTCTGGATGACGGCGGTGACGACGTCGTCGACCATGGCCTCGACATCCGGTCCGGGGTGGTCGGTGATCACCGAGCCGACGACGGCGGTGAGCCCTGCGTGCAGGGCCTGGTCGTGATCGGTGGCCTCGACGGTCGCGTCGGCGACGATCTGCATGGCGGAACTCCTTCTCTTGGCTGATGACGTTGGGGGCAGGGCAGGACGGCGGCCAGCGAAAGCAGATCCCCGTCCGAGCAGCGCGAGGCTCCTCGGACGGGGACTGTCGGCGTGCGTGAGCCGCCTATTCGGTTGTTATTCAGTTGTGGGTTGTGCTGGGTGCGGGGCGCGCTTCTCAGGAGAAGGGCAGCTCCTCGCTGTGGACGGCGCTGGCGACGGCCGGCTGCGGTGCGGCAGCGGCTGCGACGGGAGCCGGAGCCGGCTGGGTCTGCAGGGCCTGGTTCTGCGCCTCGGCGGCAGCGACGCGCTCGTTCACGCGGGCCTGGGTCACCGAGCGGGGCTCGAGGAACGTGATGTCCTCGACGACTGCCTTGAGCTCGAAGACCTCGACACCGTTCTTGGTGTAGCGGTCCTGGCGCAGCTTGAGGTTCACGGCCACGAGGTCACCCTTGTGGATGCTCGCGAACGGGCCGATGCCGTTGGTGGTCGCGCGCACGAAGGCCTCGACCGGCACAGCGTCAGCGCCGCGGTTGCCATGGCTGTCGGTGTAGTTGTGGTCGGCCATCAGGGTGAACGCGACCTTCTTGGAGCCGTCCTGGTTGTTGAAGACGACCGGGTCCTTGGTCAGGCGGCCTATGACGGTGGCGGAGTTGCGGGGGTTCGACATGAGTATTTCTCCTCGTTGTGCACGAAACGCGCGGGCAGTGTCCCTGCTCCGCGCGCGATGGTGAGTTGAAGTGTTCGGTTGTCTCTCAGACCCCCATCCGGATCAGCTGTGCTGATCAGACGATGATCTTTCGAATGAAGACTCGGATCAGCTGTGCTGATCGAGCGCTCCTCAGTGCTCCTTCCGGATCAACTGCGTTGATCCCAGATGCCCTTGCATCACGGGTCCCGCATCAGCTGCGCTGATCGAACCCGGTACGCCCGGCCCAAGGCCAGCCCGGTGCTGCCCCCAGATCCCAGAGTTCAGCCTCGATCTGATCGGCCGCGGCCACGTCTCCGCTCTCGCAGGCCCGCCGGTAGTCCTCCTCCAGGTACGCGATCTGCCCGTCCCGGTTCGGGAACCGTCTCCGGAACAGCAACCAGCCCAGCCACGCGAGGCAGATCATGAAGGCAAGAGTGGCGATGAGGACTCCGGTGCTCTCGATGATGTTGTCCATGGCGTTTCTCCTGTCTGCTTCAGATCCGCAGCCGCCGGCGGACCAGGTCCACGAGCGTCGGGTCGGGTGCATGCCCCTGGGCCTGCTGCAGCTGCAGCCAGGCGAGGACGTTCTGCGTGTCCTGGGCCTCGAGCTGGCGGCGCTCGACCTCCAGCTGTTCCTCGCCGAGGGCGAGCATCCGTCCCTGGAGCTGCTCGATCTTCTCGAGGTGGCCGGTGCTCAGCTTCAGGACGCTCAGCGCATGGGTGTCCGCGGCCATCAGAGCGTGACCTCGACCTCGTGGGCGGTGGAGGCGAACGGACCGACGGTCACGGAGCGCATGATGCGCACGAGCCCCGCCTCCTGCAGGCGCTCGGCCAGGCCAGCGTGTTCCGACCAGTCCTTGATGAACACTCGCCCCGGGCCGGCTACGAGGCCATATGCCTCGAGGTTCACCGAGATGCGCTCGGGGGCCTCGTCGGTCAGGAGTACGAGGCTGCGCTGGGCGTCGGCGTGCTGCAGGGTGCCCGTGAGCTCGATGACGCCGAAGTCGACGGCGACGCTGTGCTTGATGACGGGCGGTGCGATGGTCTGGTCCATGGTTCTTCTCGCTTTCGATGCCTGCACAGGCAGGTGAATGGTTGTTGACCCCGGGCCGCCGTGGCTTCGTTGCCGGGCTGCGGCAGGAACGGTGTGTCCGGCGCTTCTCGCGACGGCCCGGGGCTGTTCGTGGTGCGGCAGTGGGCCGCATGAAGTCTTGACCCAGCCCCGCAGGAGGCCAGGGGGGCCGGAAGGGGTCTCTTTAGATTCCCCGGCGGGCCCAGTCGTAGACCTCGGCGGGACCGCGACGGGACCTCGCGGAGCCCTGGTGGCCCTGCCCCTGGATGAGACGAAGGGTCGGGCGGGCGGTGGGTACAGGAATGGGAACGAGCGAGCTGTCTGCCTCCTCGGCCTGCGGCTGCTGTGCTGCCGCCTTGTCTGTATGTCTGCGCCGGAGCGCAGCCTCGGCCTCGGCGTAGAGCCAGATGAGCCCGAGCACAAAGACGGCGAGCAGCACGATGAGGGCCCAGCTCTGTAGTGGTGTCATGGGCATGAGCGGGACGCTCCTTCGCTGGTCGGTGGTTCAGTCGATGAGTCCCCCGACGCAGCTGCGCTGCGTCGCTGCATCCCTGCCCCGGGTCAGGAGGCCCGGCGGGCAACGGTGTGCCCACAGGCGAGGTACGCGATGTCGTAGAGCGGGGCCGGGCCCCAGGCGGCCTTCCAGGCCGCGGGCAGCGGCAGCGGCTCCGTCGTACGCAGGACGACGTCCTGCGGCATGCCAGGGATGCCGCCCTCGACATCGGGCACCGGATCGTCCCCGGGGGTGCAGCCGCCGCACCACTCCTGTTCGGGCAGGAGCGCAGCGGCGGCCTGCAGTTGGATCTGCTGTGCGATGGCGTCCGACGGCCGTGCGTCGTCGATGACGTCATGGAGGGGGCGGGCGATCGTCATGATGGAGTCCTTCGGTCTGTGTGCGGTCAGTGGGATGAGCGGGATGGCAGCCACCCGCGTCAGGGCCGCCGGCTCATCCCACGGCGAGCTGCGTGGCCCGCGACCAGCTGCCCATCCGGAACCGGATGGTGGCCGCCGGCGGGACATGGGTCCGGCAAATGCCGTCGGTGCCGCCGGTGCGCCAGGCCTCGTAGGCGAGCACGGCGATGGAGCCGGTCTTGATCCAGCACTCGCGCAGGGCGTCGAGGATCATCTCCTCGGTCCACTTCGTGGTCGCGCCCTGGAAGTGCAGCGGCTGCTCGGTGGTGTTCAGGCCCGCTCTCTCCAGGGCTGCATTCCAGGAGCCGAACCGGCGCTCCAGCAGCGGCGCGGATGGTTCGTCGTCGTGTCTGCGGCGGATGTAGTCGTTGCGCGGGAGGCTGTCCTGATCCGCGGCGCAGCGCAGGAGCGCGTCGACCATCTGCTGTTCGGTGTAGGTCTGGACAGGCCCTTGGAAGGCTCGGGCCGGCTCTGCGGGGTCGAACGCCGTGCAGGCGTAGCCGTTTCCGGCCAGCGCGTGGGAAATTGTGTGCTCCGAGATCCAGTGATCGTCCGTGTGTGGATCGGGGTTCTCGCACTGCACGCCGCCGCTCTCGTGGTGCTGGCACGGCAGGTGCTCCTGCACCTGCGGGTCTGCGATCTGGCAGCGCGGCATCAGGTCCGTCGGCACAGTCGTCCGGGTCATTGGCAGTCCCTCTCTCGCTCGGCGTCGTCCGGGCGCAGCAAGCCGTCCCGACCCGGCCCACCCAGGGACCGGGTGACGCGCTCGGGACGCGTCGAGCACCCGTCCGGATCAACTCCGTTGATCCCTCCCAGCCCAGCTGCCCCCTGGCGATACCAGGCATCGCCAGGGCCTGGCGCAGACCTTCTGTCAGCCGTCTTTTGTGTCGCTCTTCGCGCATCAACCGATAGACCATTCGATTGACCTATCGGATAAGATGTACTGGAAGACCAGTCGGATGCGGGCTCTGTGCCATCCGGCGCAGACATCGACCCGACAGGAGAGGCCATGGCGATGAAGACCCCGATGACGAGGAAGGCGGCATTGTCCGCCGCCGCACTGGCGGTGCTGGGCAGCCTGCTCGCCGGATGCTCCGCCGGTTCAGAGACGGCGCAGCCATCGCCGAGCCCGAGCACCAGCGCGGCGAAGGTGACCAGCGAGAACCTCGGCAAGGCGCTGGACCGGCTCGTGTTCCAGGGCACCGGGGCCAAGAGCGCCGACGGCGGCGCGTGCCTGGTCCGCGCCGTAGAGGACAAGAAGCTCTCGGACGCCGCGCAGGCTTACATCGTGGGCAAGGGCAGCGACGACATCGCCGCGGTGGCAAATGGCCTGCGCGAGGTCAGCGCGATGGACGCCGCGATCATGCTCTCCCCCGAGCTGCGCGACAAGTTCGACGCTTGCGTCGACGCGGTGATCCCGCCGACCCCGGCCCCGTTTGCCACGACCAGCAAGGACGGCAAGGACGGCAAGGACGGCAAGGATCAGGTCTACGTGCCGCCGAAGCAGGGACAGGAGCTCCCCCAGGCCCGGCAGCCGGATCTTACGCCGAAGTTCCCGGTGCCGCAGGGCGCGAGCATCAACTCCTCCTCACAGCTGACCGCGGGGCTCGTTTCGACGTTCTCCTCCTATGCGCTGAACGAGGATCAGAAGAAGACCTACGCAGCCTCGGGCGCTTGCCTGGCGGGCGTCGTCTTCCAGGCAGGGTTCTCGCAGGAGACGCTGCGCTTCCTCGCCGGCGGCGCACCAATAGGGACCGGATCGATCTCGGACTTCCTGCCGAAGGACGAGGACAAGAAGATCTGGAAGTCGAAGGACTTCACCTCGGCACTCGTGGACTGCACGGCCAGCGCAAAGGTCTGAGGCTCATCCATCGCGGGTTTTCGTCCTGCCGTTGATTGGCTTCTACCGATCAAAAAGAAGAACCGGTGCATACTCGCACCGGTTCTTCTTTTCCTGTTCACAAGGCTGCCGAAGTCATAGCAAGCCCCAGATGGCAGCATTCCAGAGCGGAGTCCGCGTCACAGCACTTCGATGGCGACGTCGGCACTAGAGCCGTTTTGGCTGCGCATTGCCGAGGTGCGCGCGCACCACGGCAATGTCCCTCGTCGGGTCGCGCCGGATCCGCTTCGACTTGACGATGAACGCGGACTTCTCGATCACAACGAGCTTCAATCCATGTTCGGGGATAAGAAGGCGCTTGCGTTCGTCGTAGAGGCGACGTTGCTCGCCGCGACCGACACCAGAGACGGTCTGCCGCCGATCGAAGAACGGCGACGGCTTCGAATGCTGCTCCTCCTGGAACTCGACGACGAGCTTGAGATCGGACCAAAAGCCGTCCACGGGTAGCTTGGTGCCGAGGGGTCGCAAAGGGGACGGGTCGCCGCGGAGCCAATCGAACGTCGCTTGGCGACAGCTGCTCATGCCGAGGACGCCATCGCACAGGTCAAGCACGTAGTGCTCATCGGACGCAGTGCGGTCGACCATGCCGTGATTCTTGCAGAGTTCAGCCGAGAGGCCCATGCTTCATAGGTTCAAGAACGACGTTTGGTCCGCTCTGAGAGCTTAGGATCTCGGAACCAGGCTGATTCGGTCAGTGCCGGCGGCGGCCTGATACGGCCCGGTGCCAGTAAGCCGCTTCTGCACTTGTCAGAATCTCGTAGATCTCCTCGACCACGAACTTGCCCAAATAAGGGCGTTCCTCGGCGCTCAAAGTTCCCAGAGACACCAGTGCAGCCGCCAACAGCACATCGTCTTCAATCGAAGGCTCAACCCATTCCCGCACACCATCGTCGGTAAGGTCCTCCCAGACATATGGCGAGGTTGCTATGGCCTCCCTAACCGCGGCGAGTCGCACCCTTACGTCTCCGCTGCGGGACCGCGCGTAGAGACGGATCTGATATTCATCCGAGGCCGGGGGCACAAGGGGTGCCCCGCCGGCTAACGGATGATGAGCAGCAATGACCTGGTAGCGGGCCCGGGCAGGGTGTCGGTCATGGAGGTTCTGGCGTATTTCCCTGATGCGGTGCCCGGGGCGCAATGTTGCAATTCCAGGGATGCGGTTGTCCCGCCTATTCGCGTTGTGTGGTGCCATGACCTGTCCCGACAAGCGGCCAATAGGTGTCCCCCTCCCTCATGATAGGCCCGGTTCGGACGGAGGTTGAAGGGCACCGGATCGAGGCGGCTGGGCATACCGGAACGAGCTTGATCGTCCCTGCGGTTTTCCACATACGCCAGGACTCCCCTACCGGCAGTCGGCAACCGATGCTGCACTGGAGGCATGCTCAGCTACGAAGACATCATTCTGCTCGGCGAGGAACGGGTCTTGGTCATCCAGGAACACAAAGAGGGCCGTTGCTGGTGTGGCCAGACCTGGCAATGACCAACCTTGACGGGCGCTGTCTTGGTTGTATGGCTGGTGCTTCCTGATGCCGGACTGCTTGCTTCAGGCCGGACCAGGACCTTGCTGGGAATTCAGCAGGGTATCCGGGCGGAGGAGCATACTGAAACGGTTACACCTCACGGTCCGGAACGCGAATGATGATCATCCGGGATCCTTCCGGGATTTTGGCCTTCGCAGCAGCCAGGGTGGTGCCATAGTCGGGGCCCGTCGCGCTGACGCGCATCATTTCGCCCTGGGCATCTTCAATGGTCAATTCAACCTCCATAGCTCTGAGCATAGAGCCCTGCCCGGCCGTCCTCTGTCCGTTGGAGAAGAGAAAGTTGTCAAGTAACAGCATGCGCAGTGAGTAGCCTGCCTAAGACCGGAGCGAGACTGGGATTGCCGGTAAAGGATAGACTGCCTGAGTGCCCGGTCATGATCAAGAAGGCCCGTTCGATCGGGCGCAGCCGCTCAATCCATCACGTCTTCAGCAGCCCAAGGACAAGTCAGTCCAGTCTGAGCCCATTGAAGTGCCCAACCCTGAGGCCGCCGGAGCCTGCGAGCAGGATATGAGCCAGGGCCCGACCCGCTGGCAGCGGATCAAGGAGCATCCGGCTTTCAAGACAGGTCTCGCCGTTGGCGCTCTTGCGGCTGCTGGCGCGGTCACGTTGTTGACACTGAAGTCGCCCGAAGTATTCAAGCAGGTCAGCGCGGCGGTCTGGGAGAAAATCCCTGAGTTCACGGAGGCGGCTTTCGAGGGCATCGGCGAGGAGGCCAGCAGAAAGTCTCCGACCGAGCATAATGTCAGCGGGCACCAGCGCGTGCAGCACTACGGTCCCGGCGGCACCGAAACAAAGTTCGTCCAGGTATCGCCTTACTCGCGTGGAGGTAGTACCTAACAGGCGCATGCGATACTGACCGTGTCGAAAATTGCGGTTGTGCTTGTCGTCAGCGGTTTATGTCATATCAGAAACGGCTTCGGCGGGACGTATTGGGACGGTAGGGCCTTTGGGTATCTTTGATTTCCTTGCGAAGAAGGAAAAAAGCTGGGACGAGATCGATGTCTACGAGGGTGAAACGCCCCCGTGCCCCAACTGTGGGACGCCCCTGGTGAAAAAGTTTGTTTACTCCGAGATGTACTGCCTTGAGTGTCGCTACGGTCTAGATGACGATGACGATGACGATGACGACAGCGAGGCGCTGAGTGTTTACGATGCAGCTCAGATCTGGGCCTCACACGGTAAGGATGAGGATTACATGTTCGGGTATTCCTCGGAGGAACTCGAAGCCGCGCTTTAATGTGGCAGGTCGCTGCTCGAGTTTGCTGCCGGCGCGGGTGCTGTTGAGGTCCTGCGCTTCCCTTACCCCGCTATGCCACAGCGACCGGCAGCTCGTCCCAGTGGGTCGTGCAGCGCTTCGAGAGCATGGCGCGCTTCATCTCCCACGCCGGCGGGGTCTTCATGCCACCCAGGCCCACACCCACTGCCTGCGCGCCGAGCTTTCTCGTGATTTCGTCAAGTACCTTCCCTACTCCCCGATCTTCGAATTCGGATTGGAACACAGGTAGGAACTGAACGCCGTCACCCGCGCGCAGTCCCGTGAGTACAACTCCTGCACGGGCGTAGCGGATACCGGCGGTCGGAAACAGATCAGGCAGGATCACACTGGCAGCTTTCGTAAGCGCGATCGGGTCATCGGTCGGCATGGCCAGCGGAACAGCCCGGTGGGCTGAATGCGGGACGGTTCCTTCGTCGGCCCAGCCGGTCGAAGCCCACACCGAGAGCACGCCGGCGACGGACCCCTGGGCCCGAAGACGTGCTGAGACCCGCTGGGCGTAGATCGACAGAACCTGATGCATCTCGTCAGGGTCCGTAAGCTTGCGCGAGAAGCTCCTGGAATAGATCAGCTGGTCCTTGGCAGCCGGCGGCTGGGTCTCCAGCTCGATGCATTTTTGCCCGCGCAGCTCCAGGATGGTTCTTTCCATGACGACGGAGAACCGTTTGCGGAGCCATTTGGCATCAGCGTCGCGCAGTTCTCTGGCCGTGTGGATGCCGAGCGCAGCCAGGCGCTTGCCGTTACGCCCGGCGACGCCCCAGAGGTCAGTCACATGGAGGGAGTCAAGGATCCGGTCAAGCTGCTCCTCCGAAAACCGCCGGAGATCGAGAACACCATTGAACGCGGGGTTTTTCTTGATGCCGAGAGCCGCTACCTTGGCGAGGGTCTTCGTGGGACCGATCGCGACGCGGACAGGAATTCCGGTCAGCTGGAGGACAGTCCGTCGGATCTCCTGTCCCCGTGATTCGAGTTCTTCAGGAGCCCCCCGCAGCTTCAGCCAGCTTTCGTCGATCGAATACACTTCCTGCCACGCACTGAAGCGGCCCAGAATGGTGGCAACCCGTGCACTCAGCGAGCCATAGAGCTCATAGTTCGATGACCTGGCTTCGACGCCCTTGGCCTGGCACCAGCCGCGGATCTTGAACCACGGCTTGCCCATGATGTCAGGATCGAGCTCCTTCACCAGCGGGCACGCGGCAACCACACAGCCGTCATTGTTCGAGAGGACAAGGGTCGGCCGGTCATGCAGCGTGGGGTCGAAGACACGCTCCGCGTTGGCGTAAAAGGAGACGCAGTCTACGAGAGCGATTTGATCGGGTGCTGGGGTCAGAGTCGTCATTGCCACGGCTGGAGACTATAGGCGGGGTCTGACACCACGTTTGATTTTCGCAGGAGACAGAATCCATGTGACCACGCCCCAGACTGACATCTCCGTGTGTTCGTGGAGAACGATGTCCGCATAGTCGAGGTTCTCTGCCACGAGAACGGTACGTCCTTGGATGACGTCCAGCCGCTTGACGGTGTATTCGCCGTCAACGACGGCGATCACAATCTTGCCCGGAACGGGATCGATCCCCCGGTCCACGAGCAGCAGGTCGCCGTCATTGATTCCGGCTCCGGTCATGGAATGGCCGGCTGCACGCCAGACGAATGTGCAGGTTGGGTCCCGGACCAGGTGCTGGACAAGATCGAGGTCCCCCGACCAATATCCCTCTGCAGGGCTGGGGAAGCCGCAGGCGACGGCTTCCGGCGCAAACGGGAGTATCAGCGGCTCGTCGAGCGCCAACGGTTCTGGCTGCGAGGCCTGCATGTCCACTTCCTTTTCGAACATATGTTCGATGGAATCGTACGCCCGGGCGGGAACGGCGCGCAACGTGGAGCAAAATGCCGGGCGGACTGGACAGGCCTGGGCTCTGGGACGGCAGCCAGGAATAAAGGCCCCGGTGCGCTTCATGCGCGTCGGGGCCTTCTCTTTTTCCCACGAACGGGAGGTGCGAACCAACGTCCAGCGGCCCCGGCCTTGGGGTCGAGGAACCGAGGCCGCCTGGGACACGCGATCAGGCGCTGACCGGGTGACGCAGATGACCCTACCTCTCTGCCCGACCTCTCCCAAAGGTCTGTCACAAGTCATTGCCCAATCATTCGTGACAGGCATTCGAATGACGTTAGAATGGACTCGTACATCAGTCGAATATGACAGGAGAGGCCAGACATGACCGTCGTCGACGAGCCGAAGGCTGCGCCTCCCGCTGCGCGGGCTGCGACCAGGTCCGGTGGACCGAGCACCGACCAGAACGGCAGCGACCGCAGGGAGCGGGTCTTTACCCGCCTGTCCTCGGACGAGAAGCAGCGGGCGGAGTACTGGGCGCAGCGGCGCGGCTACCCCTCCGCCAACGAGTACTACGCCGAGGCGATCGCCGAGAAGATCCGGCGCGAGAATCTCGACTTCGACATCCCTGATCTGCTCACCGCGCGCATCAACCAGGTCGTCGACGAGCTCAAGGCGCTTTCGACGAACAACGCCAACCTCGAGCGGGTCGTGACCATGGGCTTCGATTCCCTGCTCGGGCTGACCAGGGGCGACAACTATCTGCTGGACGAGGAGAACGGGGAGCTGACGTGAGCCAGGGGCTGAACGAGATCATGCCGTCCACCGACGAGCTGATGGACGTCGACACGTCCTTCCTCGATGCGTACCGGACCGGCGGGAGCGAGGGCCTGAAGCGGGCCCAGGAACGGGCACAGCCGGCGGAGCCGGAGCAGGACACGCCGGAGAAGGATGAGGCCCCGCAGCAGAGCGCCGAGAACCTTGACCGGGAAACCGGTGCCGGCCAGCGGGGAGGCTCGGGAGCAGGCAGCGCCACTCCCCCGGCCCAGAGCGACGCCGTCGTCGTGGACACAGCAGCGATGCCGCAGGTGCACGACGACGCAGACGCCGAAGCACACCCCGCGGCCCTCCCGGTGTCGCCGCCGGAAGATGCCAACCTCCTCCCGCCCGTCCCGCTCCAGCACACCGACCATCAGGAGGCCGTGCAGTCTGCGGCGGCCAGGGGCGGCTCCGGCGGAGGGGACGAGGGCAGCGAGTCGTTGCCACAGAGCGGCTTCCGGCTCGACGGCGTGAAGAGCCAGCCTGCCGTCCGGGCCCTGCCCGAGGCCATCGTCGGCGCGCTGCGGGAGCAGCTGCGCTCAGCGGCCGTCCGTGAGCTCGGCGTCGGCGACACGGCGGCCCGCGAGTTCACCGAGCGGTTGAGCCAGGCAAGCCTGGTCACGGCCTTTCTGCTGGCCCAGCTCGACCTTGGACTGGCGACCGATGCTGCCACCCGGCGCGCGGCGCAGCTGTTCCGCTCCCGTGATCCGCTGCTGGGCAGCATCGCGGCGCGCATGGAAGCCCTGGAGCAGATGGGCCGTGAGCAGACCCAAGGCCTGGCCGCGCTGCACGGGCAGCTGGGTGAGGTAAAGGAGACCAGCGCGGCGATCGAGCAGGCACTCGCGTACTCGATCGCGGACCGCACGAGCAACTTCCTGCGCGGCTCGCACAATGTCCACGAGGCTCCGATCACGCACAAGGACGCGGTCTTCGTCCGGGACCGGGTGCGGGAGGCGACGAAGAAGCAGGCGAAGCTCGAGCGCGAGCGGGAAGGGCGGCCGATCCGGTGAGCACCGCCACGCACAGGAGTACAGCGACCGACGCCGAGCGGTTCTGGGAGAAGGTCGATAAGGAGGCGGGCAGGCTCGACGGCACAGGCTGCTGGGTCTGGACCGCCTCGGGCCGCTTCGGCCTGTCGAACGGCCGATCCTCGGCCACGCCGCGCCGATACGCCTGGGAGGCCCTGCAGCAGGAGCTCGGGCTCGGGTCCCTGACGCAGGACGAGATCCTGCGGATGGCCTGTGGTCGCAGTGCCTGCGTCAACCCCGGGCACATGCAGAAGGGGGCCAAGCCGCTGCGCCGGCCGGGCAGCCGTACCTGTGCCCGCGGGCACACGATGGACGCCGACAACGGCTACTGGGCCAAGGACGGCACCTGGGTGTGCCGTCCCTGCAAGCGCGACCACTCCCGCCGGTACCGCCAGGACCCGCAGTTCCGGGCCGACCAGGCTGCTGCCAGCGCCAGGTACATCGCCGCGGACCCGCAGCGGGCCGAGCGCAAGAAGCAGCGGCAGCGGCAGCGGTACCGCGATGACCCCGATTACCGCGCCCGGATCCGGGCGGCGGCGCGCGAGAGGCGCGCCAGGAAGAAGGCTGAGGAGGGCCGCGACGACCGGTCCGGCAACGCAGAAATGAAGGAGGCCGGGCGTGGCTGAGGTGCTGTTCCCGAAGAGACAGCGGTGCAAGGGGTGTGGCAAGGGTCTGGCGCTGCGTCCCCAGGACCCGGTGCTGCTCGGGCTGTACTGCGCTCCCCGGTGCGCGGGGATGTCCAACCCCGCCTCCCGGGCCGAGGACGCCCCGCGCGAGTGCACGACCATGCGCGAAGGGAAGAAGGTCTTCAAGCGCCGCTACCGCAGCGAGGGCGAGATTCCGGACCGGCTCCGCGAGGATCCCTCGACGAGCTGGTACAGCTGTGGACACTGTGGCCACTGGCACCTGGGTCATACCCGCATGGGGACCGCCGAGAAGTTCCGCATGTTCGAGGACCTTGACGAGGACCTGCCGGACCTGTTGGTCAAGCTCCGGGGGAAGGCCTCCCACAAGCAGGTCGCCGAGGTCGCCGGCGTCCGTCCGATCCGGATCAGGGAGCTGGAGTCCGGTGTAGACCATCCGGAGAACCTGAAGACGCTCGGCAAGGTCCTGAAGGCCTACCGGGTTCGTCTGGGCGTCGCGCTGCCGCCCGGACGGTGATCAGCGCCGTACAGCATCAGCGATGCATGGACAGACGATCCGTGCTACTTTATAGCCATCACGATCAGCCCGTTGCCGCAAGGCGCGGGCTGATTTTCTTTTCAGGGGGAGGAACGTGGCGGAGTACGCGAAGCCATGGCTGTCGGTCGACGCGCAGATCGACCGGCTGGCGTGGCACGGGGCCGACGTCGGGGACCGGGCAGCCGTGCTGCTGGGTGCCGTCGGCTACTACCGCCTCACCGGCTACCTCTACCCCTTCCGCGAGTCCGAGCGCTACGCCGACGAGGACGGGCGCTCCCGCATCCGGGTGCTCAGCGGCTACCGGCCGGGCACGACGTTGCGCCACGCTGAGGAGATCATCGACTTCGACCGGCAGCTGCGCATGCTCGTCATGGACGGCGTCGAACGCATCGAGGTCGCCGCGCGGATGCGGATCGGCTATGTCCTCGGCCGCCGGTCCCCTTTCGCCTACGAGGACCCGGAGTGCTTCACCGAGGCCTTCACAGCCGAGAGCACCGATGTGCGGGATCCCGCGCCGAGCCCGCATGTGCGTTGGCTCCAGCGCGTCAACGAGCGGCGGGCCAGCTCCGACGAGCAGTTCGTGGAGCACTTCAGGCAGAAGTACGACGACAGGATGCCGGTGTGGGCGCTGACGGAGATCCTTGAGCTGGGACACCTGTGCGTGCTTTACCGCGGCATGCACCAGCAGGATGCCGAGGAGATTGCCCGTGAGTTCGGCGTGCCGACGAAGAAGGTCATGATCAGCTGGCTCGCCAGCCTGAACTACGTGCGGAACGTCGCTGCCCACCATGCCCGACTGTTCAACCGCAAGCTCCAGAACGCGCCGTCGCGGCCGAAGGTCGGAGTGGTGCCGGTGCTGGACCACCTGCGCGATGAGCAGACCGCCAAGGGTGTCTTCGGCACGTACAACGCCCTGGCCGTAATCGCGTACCTGCTGCGCGCCATCGACCCGGACACCGGTTGGTCCGGTCGGCTGGCGGCTCTGCTTCGCCAATTCCCGGTCTCACACGCCCTGACCATCGAGTCGATGGGCGCGCCTGTGGGCTGGGAGTCGCTCGAGCTCTGGCGCGGCTGAGGCGGAGCTAGGACCGGACGGTGAGCCGGCCTTCCTTCATGTCGTCACGCAGCTGCGACAGCATGTACCAGTGCGCGCCCTTGGGCTTGAGTGAGATGTAGTGCTCGTGCTGCTTACCATCCTGCTCCCAATCCAGGACCATCTCCGGACGGCGCAGCAGGCCCTGGTATTCGTCGACGTCGGCACGGATTTCCACGCGCACACGTTCGTCCGCAGGCGGCACCAGCAGCACCGCGACGTCGCCCTCGTAGCTCAGTGAGACCTCCTGGGCGAGGAGCCGCCGTACGTCGGCCGTGCAGATCTCTCCGCGGGCGACGTCGAAGACGTTCTTGCCGTGCGTGGCGCTCTCCCAGGCATCGATGCACTCGATCAGCATCGAGCACCCCTGGGCGATACGGATGATGTCCGCCTCGTCCGGCGGCCAGCTGCCCTCCTGCATCTCGATGAGCATGCTGCTGAAGTCCTGTGGTGTGCGCAGGAAAGCGTGGTCGAGGGCCATGGGATTCGTGCTCCTGGGTCGGGCGTGAGCGGGTGGCGACTCTATAGACGTTACCTCGATCCGGGGTCGCCGTGAATGATCCAGGCCCTCTCTGACCGGCGTGCCGGCGCGGGTCTCGCCGCTCCCATTCGACTCGCTGCGCGACTCGCTTAGACTCGCCATTCAACTCATTCTATCGATAGACTTGTGACTGATTTATGAGTCGACTGGTTTATGAGTCACCGACGAAAGGGAGTCATGATGGTTGTCGGGATCCTCACCGAGAAGCCGAGCGCGGCGCGGCACTTCGCTGCAGCCCTCGGCGGCATGAACGGCACGTACAACGGGGAGCAGTTCGTCATCGCCCACGCCCGGGGGCACCTGTACGAGTTCGTCGATCCGCACCGGATGGTGGCGGATCCGGACGTGGCCGGGAAGTACCGGACCTGGGACCTGGGCAACCTGCCCTGGGACCCTCAGCAGCTGGACTGGAGCCTGGAGGTGATCAAGAACGCGAGCGCTGTCGCCGCGGACGTGAAGCGGACCCTGGGCAAGTGCGACGAGATCGCGATCGCCACCGACGTCGACCCCACGGGCGAGGGCGGCATGATCGCGGTCAATGCCTTCCTCGAGTTGGGGCTGAAGCCGGGCAAGTGGTCGCGCATGTACTTCACTGATGAGGCTCCGGCCTCGCTGCAGAAGGCCTTCGCCGCGCGCAAGGTCATTCCGTCACTCCTGGACTTCGACGAGTACCGCAAGGCGCGCTACCGCTCACAGTTCGACCTGCTCTCGATGCAGTTCACCCGCATCGCCACGAACATGGCCCGCCAGTCCGGGCAGGACATGGTGCTGCGCCAGGGCCGGCTGAAGTCGGCGATGGTCAAGCTCGTCGGCGACCAGCTGAAGGCGTATAACGACTACGTCAAGAAGCCGTTCTTCCAGAACCGGTTCCGTGACGAGAACGACGTGATGTACACGAACCCGGAGGAGCCGCGGTTCGACCAGAAGGACCAGGTGCCGAACCAGTACGACCCCTCCCCCGTCGTGCTCGACGGCAAGGCGACGAAACAGACCCCGCCACCGAAGCTGCTGGACCTGGCCGCACTCTCGTCCATCCTGGTCGGCAAGGGAATCAGGGCCCAGCTGGTGCTCTCGACCTACCAGTCCATGTACGAGGCCCAGGTCGTGAGCTACCCGCGCACCGAGGACAAAACGATCACGCCTGAGCAGTTCAACGAGCTTGCGCCTCTGGTGGACAAGATCGCCGGCGTGGTCGGGGTGGATCGCAAGCATCTGACGCACCGCGAGCCGCGCAAGGCCCACGTGAAGCCGCAGGGGGCGCACGGTGCGAACCGTCCCGGCCCGAAGGTGCCGTCCTCGCTGGACGACGTCGAGCAGCGTTTCGGCAAGGCCGGCCGCCTGATCTACGAGACCCTGGGCAAGAACTACCTGGCGATGATTGCCGAGGACTACGTCTACGAGCAGCAGAAGGGCCACGTCAAGGACTATCCGGACTTCGTGGGCATCGCCAACGTGCCCATGTCGGCGGGCTGGAAGGCGGTGTTCGATCCGGACGCCGGCGACGACACCGCCGAGGGCGACGAGAACGAGTCGGCCAAGGGCCTGGGCACCAACGCTGAGCCCTTCGTCTTCGAGGGTGCGAACAAGCGCCCCGAGCACCCGAGCATGAAGTGGCTGATGAAGCAGCTGGAGAAGCGCGACGTGGGCACGGGTGCCACCCGGACCTCGACGTACTCCGAGGTGACCTCGACGAAGACGAAGTACCCGCTGCTGCTGGAGAAGGGCCGCAAGCTCACCCTCGCCGAGGCCGGGGACATGAGCTGGCGGCTGCTTCCGGGCACCCGGATCGGCGACCTGGCGCTGACCGAGAAGGTCTATGCCGATATGAAGGAGATTGCCGTAGGCACCGGCCCGAGCGCAGAGGAGCGCCTCGCGGTCGTGGCCGACTGGGTGCGCGAGGACATCGCGACCATGCAGAAGAACGCCGCGACGATGCGCTCCGCACTGGGGCTCAAGGAGGAGGCCGTCACCCGGAAGGAGCGGGCGCAGGGCACCTGGGCCAAGACGGGCAAGGATGTGGTGTTCGCGCGTGAGTGGGGCGGCCACCGCTTCACCGACGACGAGGTCGCCCGGCTGCTGGCCGGGGAGACGATCGAGTTTTCGGCGAAGAGCACCACGGGCAAGGCCTATGAGGTCTTCGGCGAGCTTGGCGAGGGCACCTTCAAGGGCCGGACTTTCGTCGGGTTCCAGAAGCTCGGCTTCGGCCGGCGCGACGCCAGCGGCAACGCGCTGCCGCCGGCGTCCTGGTGCCACTACACCTTTACGCCCGAGGAGATCGACCGCCTCATGGTTGGCGAGGGCGTCGAGTCAAGCGACTTCGTCTCAAAGAAGGGCAACCGCTTCCAGTGCAAGGTCTTCTTCCGCGAGGAGAAGAAGGGTGAGGGTAAGAAGATCGTGCCTGACTTCGAGGCCTCCCTGGACTCCCCGCCGAAGAGCTGGTGCGGGGTTGCCTTCACCGACGACCAGCTCGCGGCACTGGCCGCGGGCAAGACGATCAAGGGTACGGGCTTCACCTCGAGCAAGGGAAAGAAGTTCGACGCCGAGCTTCAGTGGAGGAACGAGGGCGGCAAGAAGAAGCTCGTCCCCTCCTTCGGCTGAGGTTGCGCGGACTCGTTCCTGAATGATTATTCGGATGCCAGTCCGATAGACTGCCCGTCCACTTAAATCAGCACGCCACGGTACCGCCCGACGGCATCGGATCGCACGTCCGAGTCGCTGGGCGGTGCCATTCTTGCGTCAGTCGCGCTCGATTCGATAGGTCTATCTAAGGTAGAGTGGTCATGTATCCCTCATCTATGAGGGCATTCGGACAGGCGCAGACAAATCAGTGGTGGCAGCAGGGAGAGATTCATGGCGAAGATGTCGTACAAGGTGCCGACGAGCCTCAACAGGTCGTTCCTCGACCACGAGATCACGCTCAGCAAGGGCGGCTGGGCGGCCAAGCCCTCCCCCATCAAGCAGCTGTTCTTCTTCGGCGGGGGCGCGCTGGCGCTGCTGTGGGCGGTGACGCAGACCTTCGTGGCGAGCTCGGGTCCGGTGTTCATCACGCTCTTCGTCATCTGGGGCCTGGCACTGATCGTCTACTTCGGCGGCATGACCAAGACCAAGGAGCTGCGGGCGATGAACGTGCCCGCCCTGCTGGCATACGCCCCGTCCCGGGCACGCAACGTCTTCACCCGCCGCAGCTCGGACCCGAGCGACTTCCACTCGATCGTCGGTATCGACGGCATCGAGGAGGACGGCCGGATCCACTTCTCCGACGGCGGTGAGGGGCAGGTCTACTTGGTCGTCGGTTCAGCGTCGTACCTGCTCTTCGACGAGGACCGCATCGGCATCCTGGACCGGGTCGACGCCTTCTGGCGCAAGATCGACACGAACTGCGAGTGGGCCTTCGTCACCACGAAGGAGCCGCAGCGGATCTACCACCAGGTGGCCTCGCTCGAGCACCGCAACCACGCCCTCGCGGTCCGCGACCCTGACCTGATCGAGCTGCAGAACGAGCAGTATGACATCCTCACGCAGCACGTCGGTGGCAAGTTCACCTCGATCCACCAGTACCTGCTGCTCAAGGGCAAGAGCGCTGACGCTCTGCGCCGGGCGCACATGGTGCTGCAGTCCGAGGTCGAGGGGTCCGCGCTGATGATCAAGGAGGCTACGGTCCTCGACCGCGAGGAGACCGAGCCCATGCTGCGGGTCTTCTACCAGGGCATCGAGGACGACCTGCACTCTCTCAAGGCCTCACTGAACTGACCGGGCCGAGCTGGACGAACAAAGGAAGGACGAAGGGTGACATGGCGCTGATGACGAAGGCCCGCGCGCAGCTGGGCATTCCGGGGAAGAAGCCCCGGGGCGGGGACGCGACGGCCGTGCCGGGCGTGGATGAACTGGAGGCCGCTCTCGACGGCGATCCCGCCACGGGCGGGACGGCGGAGCCGTCCGAGGTGACCGCGCCGGCGGTCGCCGCTGAGCCGGCCGAGGTGGCCGAGCCGAACAAGAACTGGTGGCAGCGCCGCCAGGAGATGAAGAAGCTGGAGGGGCGGTTCGACTCGTATCCGCACCTGCTGGCGCTCAAGCCTCGGGAGAAGTACGTCTTCCGCTCCGACTACTTCGAGGTCGACGGTTCCGTGGCGTGCGTGCTCGCGTTCTTCCACGACGACGCCGCGCACGACAACTTCGCCGCGTTCTGGGGCATCGACCGGATCCCGGACGGGCTCGACGAGCGCGTCACCGCGGTCGTCCTGGAGCAGGTGCGCCGGATGGACGAGAAGTGGGTGGATTCGTTCACCAAGCAGTCGGAGAAGCTCGACCGCCTTGACGCGAACGAGCAGGAGGAGACCGGCACGACCTCTTCCAAGCGCAAGGCCGCCAAGATCTCCTCCGACCTTGAGGTCACCATCGGCGAGATCCAGGACGGCGCGAGCTACCTGTCGGTGCACAACCGCCTGTTTCTCAAGGCTCCGGACCTGGAGACGCTGGACGACTCGGTCGACCGCGTCACGCGGCTGTACATCGACCGCTTCGGCACGCTGAAGGCTGCGGCGTACGCCGGCGAGCAGCGCCAGGAACTCTCGGGCCTGTTCAAGAACAACGAGAAGAAGCGCGGCAAGGGCTTCCACTTCACCTCGACCGAGCTCGCGGGTTCGTACTCGCTGGTGACTAACGGCCTGAACGACCGGGGCGGCGAGTACGTCGGCTACATGGTCGGCGACGTCAACAACTCGGCCGTACTCATGGACGTGAACCGGTACGAGCACCACGTTGTCGTGGCAGACGCGACCCTGAGCGAGTACCTGGACCGCCAGCGTGTGTCGAACATGTGGTGCTCGAAGATCTCGCAGGCCTGCATGCTCGGCAACGGCTCGGTGGTCCACCTCGTGCTGGACGGGGCGGACCTGGACAAGCTCGGCCCGAACTTCGAGCGGCTGACCTCGCGCGTGGACCTGAACCGCGGTGACGTCAACCCCTTCGAGCTGTTCGGCGACGAGGACGACGAACTGACGGTCTTCGCCGCGCAGATGGAGAAGCTCAAGCTGATGTTTGAGCAGCTCTACGAGACCACGGACGGGGCAATCGGCTCGATCATCCGCTCCGCGCTGGAGGACACGGCGACCGACTTCTACGTCGAGCAGGGCATGTGGCGGCACAACGCCAAGGACCAGCGGCACCGCCTGCGCGTGGTCAACATCCCGCACCAGCAGGTGCCGCGGCTGCAGATGTTCGTCTCGTACCTCGACACCGCGCACAAGGCCCTGCTGAACTCAAGCAAGACCGACCCCGACCAGCTGCGCGCGTACAACGTGCTGCGCGGCATCGCGAACACGATGCTCAGCACGAATGGCGACCTGTTCAACAACCACACGGCATCGGCCGTGGACGGGGTCCGGGATGCCCGGCGCGTGGTCTACGACTTCTCGCGGCTGATGCGCCGCGGCAAGGGCGTGGCCATGGCCCAGCTGGTCAACATCGTCGGCTTCGCCGTCGGCAAGCTCGGGCTCGGGGACACCGTGGTGATCCACGGCACCGAGCAGATTGACGACCGCGTCAAGAAGTACCTGCACGACCAGTTCGACCACATGCACGAGCGCGGCGGCCGCGTGGTCTACAGCTACAACGACGTGGACAAGATGCTCGCGGACTCGGACTTCAACAAGTTCGACGCCGCGGACTACACGCTCTTCGGGCCGATGCGCGACCGCACGGTGGCGGAGTACCAGAAGCAGCTGCACCAGCAGATCCCGCCGGACCTCGCCCAGCTCATCACGACCAAGGGCGAGAACCTTACCTACCTGCGCCGGGACGTGTCGAACGTGGTCTTCCACCTCGACCTCGCGCTGGGGATCAACCCCTTCCGCGAGGCCCAGCGCAGGCAGGTTCGTCTGGAGGCCGCCAAGGCCGACGAGGCGGCCCGGATGGACCAGCTGATGAAGGACGAGCCGGCACCCGGCGCGAAGCTCACCAGTGCCCGCCAGAGCGTCGAGTCCGAGGAGGACCGCTCCGAGGACCATGTGGGGCGGGCCGACCGCAGGAAGGCCATGAAGAAGGCCGGGACGGCCCCGTGGAAGCTGGGTAAGTCATGACGGCCATCACGGAC
This sequence comes from Arthrobacter sp. Soil761, assembly GCF_001428325.1. Lineage (NCBI taxonomy): Bacteria > Bacillati > Actinomycetota > Actinomycetes > Micrococcales > Micrococcaceae > Arthrobacter > Arthrobacter sp. Soil761. Next base: position 135,019 of record NZ_LMSF01000001.1, read on the forward strand.
ACGACAGACAGGAAGGGAAAGATGAACGGGACCATCACGCTCGCGGCGCGGGCCCGGGCCGCGGCGACTGCCCGGGGCGGGCTGGTGCGCGTCCTGGCTCTGTCGCTGCTCGTGGCACTGGTTGTGCCGCTGCTGATGACGGTGTTCGCGCCATCGGCGCACGCTGCCGACGACGAGGACCGCGACAATTACTCGCTGTACCAGCTGGCGTCGAATGCCTCGACGTACTTCAGTCAGGAGAACTCTCCCGAAGGCAAGGACAAGCCCGAGGATCGGATGAACGAGGACTGGCGGGCGATCACCGCCGACCCGGCGACGGGCGGCGACATGCTCGGCTACGCCGACTCCGAATTCAGCCTCTTCAACGTAGTCGGTTGGCTCTTCGCCGAGGCGACGGGCTCCACGCAGACCATCGGGTACGACACGCTGAATGCGACAGCCAGCGGCAGCGGAAAGAACGTCTACTCCGGCATGGTGGACTACGCCCACTTCGGCGCGGCCAACGCCGACCTCGGCCTGGACACGATGTCCTCGGGCATCGGTGGACAGATCCTGTCGCTCATCGGCGGCGGCGCGATCTGGCTGCTCTACGCGATGGCGCTGGCCGTGGGCACGCTGTTCTATCTCATCATCCAGCTGTTGAAGGTGCTGAACCCGTTCATGTGGTTCTACCAGGCGGTCGCCGGCGTCGCGGACTCCGGCGGCAATACGAACAGCGCGCACCAGCAGGACCTCGCCGACGGGATGACCGGTGGCCAGGCCGGCGGCGGTGCCCTCGCGGGCCTGCAGCACTGGATCGCAAGCTGGTACGGCCTGCTGCAGTCCATCGCCTGGGAGGCGCTGGTCCCGCTCTTCATCGGGTTCCTGATTATTGGCCTGGTGCTGTTCAAGAAGATGGACCGCGGCTCGGCGATCAAGAAGCTCGTCGTGCGCGTCGTCTTCATTGGCGTGGGCCTTCCGCTGATGGGTTCGATGTACACCGGCGTCCTGGACAAGTTCGATGACTCGCTGCTGGGCCAGCACGCCGGCCCGACCCGCGTGGTGCTCTCCACGTACGTGGACTTCGAGGCCTGGATGATGAACGACCGCCTCGGCGTTCCTGATGAGGCCGTTATCGCCTGGGACAACGGCCAGGCCAGCAACAACGCGATGATGTCGGTGCGCACGACGGCACTGGCGATCAACAAGCAGGCGCACGGTTCGACCTTCCGCGACATCAGCGTGGGCCCCGGTGCGACCAATGCCGAGACGGCCTGGAAGAACAGCCTGGTCGGCATGGAGGGCAGCCCGGCGGGTGACTTCAACGCCGTGGGCGAGACCTTCGGCATGCTCAACAGCTACATCTCGGGCCAAATTACATCGGCGTCGGACTTCGAGTCGGGCATCAAGAGCGCGATCACCAACCTGCCGGTCAACAGCGACGTGAAGAAGGAGTGGTTCATCGACAAGAAGTCCTACGGTGACAGCGACAACTTCGGCGGGCACGGCGAGTCGGACTACATCCCGACCAACCACCCGGTGCTGGCGGTCGGCGGCAAGGGCCTGACCTCCTCGAACCCGGGCGGGAACACGACGAGCTTCTCGACCCAGGGCACCAAGCACGGCTGTGGGTTCTCGGTCTGGGCGGACAACGCCCCGGTTTCCTGCAACATGTCGGCGCTGTCGGCGTACAACTACCTGAACACCGGCTTCGGCCCCGACTCGATGACGATGTACAGCTCGAACAACGTCACCAGCGGCCTGACCCGCGAGGACCACATGGCGGTCAGCCAGGTCGGCACGGGCCCGGCGAAGTTCATGTACTGGCAGAACGCCGGCGTCGTCCTGGGCAGCATGGTCCTGCTCGGCTTCTGGTACGCCATCGGCATGCTGGTGGGCGCGGTCAAGCGCACCTTCAGCCTCGTGGCCGCGGTGCCGTTCGCCACGCTGGGCGCGATCGCCGCGATCAGCAAGGTGATCGTCTACTCCGTCGCACTGATCCTCGAGGTGCTGGTGACGCTGTTCATCTACCAGTTCGTCTCGGAGCTGCTGATCTCCATCCCGGACATCATCTCCGGACCGGTGTCGGCCTGGATGTCCCAGGACGGCCTGTGGGGCTCAGGCATGCTCGGCGGGATCATCGTGGTCATCCTGACCCTGATCTCCTCGCTGCTGATCATCGGCATCACCTTGGCGCTCCTGCGGGTGCGCAAGGTCGTGCTGCAGGCGATGGACGAGGTGTTCACCAAGCTGGTGGACAAGTTCCTCGAGACCAACACCGCACCGAAGCCGGACAAGAGCAGCATGCTCCCCGCGCTGGCTGCGGGAGCCGGGGCCGGAGCGGGCATGGCCATGGGTAACAAGCTCGCCTCCGGCGTCGGCGGCAAACTCGGCGGCAGCGGGGCCACGAAGCCCGGCGGCACCCCCGGTGGCGGCAAGGGCTCGTCGACCAACGCCGGCGGCCTGAACGGTGAGCAGAAGTCGCTTGCTGCCGGGAAGGGCGCACTGGCCCTGGCCGCCGGTCCGAACGACGGTCCGGAAGCCGGCCCCGACGGCGGCAGCCCCGCCGGTCCCGGTCCGGTTCCCGGCGGTGGTGGTGACAGCGGCGGCCGCGGCCCGTCCGCTGGTGGTCCCGAGGGTCCGGGCGACAAGGGCGGTCCTCTGCAGCTCACGGGCGGCAAGGCGGGGAGCTCCCGCTCCGACAAGGAGACTGCTCAGACCTTGAGCGGCAAGGGCGGCCTGTCGAACCTCGGCTACAGCACCGGCCAGGGTCCCTCCTCGCGGGGCGGCCAGGCCACCGGCGGCCAGACGAGCTTCGGGCTCGGCGGCGCGCAGGGTGCTCCTGGTACCGGGCAGCAGGGCCATGGCCAGGGTCAGGGCCAGAAGCGCGACGGGCTCACGGGCGGCACCGATAGCGGTGCGCACACCAGCGGTGGCCGCAAGGCGGACGCCGGCCAGTCGGCACCGACGCAGTTCGGCACCGGACAGCAGGCGGCTCCGGCCTCCTCGGGCCAGGGCCCGCGCTTCACCGCTGGTACCGGCGGGCCCGCGCAGGTGAACCCCGTCATCGCAGCGGTCCCGGGGATTCCGGGCACCCGGGCGACGCGGGCCGCCGAAGGCCAGCAGCCGCAGGCCAACGCGGGTTCCGGCTCCCGTGCTGTGCAGGCGGGACCCGGTATCCCGCAGGCCAACGGCAGTCAGCGCCGCAGCCCGCAGGCTCCGATCCAGCCCCGCACCGGCGCTCCGGCGCAGGCGCAGGGCCAGTCCGGTCAGCGTCTGCAGGCCCCGGCTCCTGCTCCTGCTTCTACCCAGCCCCGTGTCGGTGGCCGGGTTACCGGAGGCACTCAGGGCAGCCAGGGTGTCCAGCCGACTCCACGCAGCGGACGTCGATCGGCACCGGCGGCTCAGGCTCCGAAGGCCCCGGCCCCGAAGCCGTCGCAGCCGGCTCCGGCCCAGCCGCGGCGGACGGCGGATCCGGCTCCGAAGCGCACGGACGGTCCCGTGTCGCGGAGGAAGCCGGCTGAGGACCCGAAGAACTGATCGTTGGTGATGAGGGCGGCGCACTCCGACAAGGGGTGCGCCGCCCTTTGCCTGCCACGGGGGAAAGGATGGAACGGATGAATCTGCGAGGCAAGGCGCGCGACGAGTTTCCGCTGGGCTGGTGGCACTCGGGGCGCTGGTGGCTCGAGGGAGCGCGCGAGCTGGCGGTGAACTGCCTGGCCGCGTTGGCTGCTGTGTTCTTCCTGCGCGAGGCGCTGCGGCTGGTCCGCCATCGCGACAGCCCCGCTGATCTGGCGCGCCGGCGGGTGCCGACGGAGGGTTGGGTGGCCGGGCTCCTGCTCGGGTGCATGGCTTTGGGTAGTTCAACGGCCCTGGCGGCCCTGGCAGCACAGACGGGCTCCTCTGAACGGAGACTGGTCCAGGCTGCGGTCCTCATCGCCATCTTGTGGTGGCTGGCCAACGTGGTCGTTTCAGTAACCGCGCTTGCCGTGCTGGCCAGGTCGCGGGTCCGGCACCGGGACACCTGGGCCGAGATCGATTTCGTCGAGACACATGCGCCAAAGTACGGACGGCCGCCGGAGACGATCGAGGAGTACCGGGCGCTGCGCCTGAAGGGCGGACGGCTGTAGGGCTCATACGGGACTGCCAGCCAGTCAGACACAAGAAGACCCCGTGGACGTGATGTCCACGGGGTCTTCCTTTCCCGTCGGGCGGCAGTCGTACTGCAGCACCGGCCTCAATCCCTCCGGGGGCCCTTGTCGAAGATCCGCGAGATGCGGTCGATTCCCTCGGCGCTGAAGATGTCCGAGACGGCACCGGCGGTCCCGCTGCGCGGCAGCTCCGAGCGCAGGGTGAGCTTGGCGTACCCCCTGGTCGGCCGGGACTCGATGACGTAGACGATCTCGTGCGAAACGAAGGCCGAAGTGGCCGAGTCCGGCTTCTTCTGGTGGGTGAGCACCCGGAAGCCGGCCCGGGTGCCGATGTAGTCGAAGAAGCGTGTGAGTTTCTCCTCCTCGAGCTGCCGCCGCTCCCCCGCGTTGCGGCCGGAGACTTCGATCAGCTGGATGTGCGTGCAGTCCACATCGTCCGTCGGCCGGCGGATGTCGTCGAAATCCCAGGTGGCTCTTGCCGTGCGCAGCTGCTCGTCGCTGGGGTACGCCACCCGCCCCTTGTAGTACCTGATCGGTCCGATGAGCGTCATGCCCGACCTCCTGCATCCTGTCTGGCGCGCGGGCGCATCCCGGGAGAGAAAAGGCAGAGCCCCGCGGACGCGTGGTCCACGGGGCTCCGGTGCTGCAGGTCGATCGGGGCAGTCAAGGGGTCAGCCTCCTCAGCCGCAGTACTTGGTCTTGACGGCCTTGCCCTGCTCGCTGTCGACTGGCACGAGCACGACGTCGTTGACGCCGTTGGAGAAGACGAACTCCATGGTCGACTTGTCCTTGCCGAAGCTGATCGAGCCGGTCTCGGTGGTGCTGCGGCCAGCCTCGGTCCAGTCCACGGAGGACTTGGACTCGTTGATCTTGCCGGTGCCGCGGACGGTGTAGGCGTCCTTGAGCTCGCCCTTCGCCGCGGCCGCCTTCGGGTCGTCGAGGACGGAGTTGATGGAGTGGCAGGCGAGGTCCTGGCGGCTGGCGGTGTCGAAGTAGGTGATCTGGTCACCGTCCACGACGACGATGTCGCCGTTCTGTCCTTCCGAGGTGGCGAAGTACCGCCCGTCCCCGCCGGAGCTGCTGCAGCCGCTGAGCACGAGCGCGGCGCATGCCAGGGCTGCAGCGGTCGCGGCCAGCTTCGTCCGCGTCACGTGTGCGGTCCTGGTGATGTCCATGGTCTTCTCGTCCTTCTGGTCGGTCCTGTCGTCCTGGCTCTGTGTCCAGGCAATGAGTGTTCGGAAGGTCCAGCGTCTCGGCTCCACAGTTCAGAACTGTTTCCCCGAGCCCCCGTTCCCAGGCCATGCCCGGGAGCCGAAGCTGGACTATCCACGCCCGCCTGGACGGACGATCTGCTCAGCCGGGGCTGAGCAGGATTTCCACTCGTATACCTGTTTTCTCTACCAGTATGGCAGACCACGTACCACCTGTACCACCTTGCACATGTCAGTCAGGAGATGACAGGGACAACTCCAGACACAGAGAGCAGCACGCGGATCCCTGCGCGGAGAACGCCTGCAGGACCCCGGCGTCGTGTCCGGTGTGCCACTCGGACCCGTCGGGGCCGGGGGTTACACCGCACGCGGGGAGGAGGTGACCGGGTGTGGAGTAGAGGTGGTGGACGGTGCAGGGGGCAGAAGCAGCTGGCATGTCCCCATTGTCGGACACTGCGCCGCTTTGTGCCGAACCGGCAGCGGACCAGGATCAGTCCGTTCCGGACGTTGTCGGAGCCCTTTTATAGCTTGGTGCCCAGGGGATCGAAAAACAGGACCAAAGGTGATTCCCGGGAGAGAGGCGGCCGGCCGTAGCCGCCATCTTTGTGGGTCGCCTATTCGAATATGTGTTCTAAGGTTGTGTTATGTCCTCCGAAGAGTTCGCCGCTGCACTGCAAGCGCAGTATGCGCGGCGGGCCGGCCCGATCGGGCTGACCGTGGAGGAGCTCGACTTCGAACATTTCCCGGCCAAGAACGGGTATCCCGGAATCCCCGTCAAGGCATGGATCCGGTTCCCGAACTGCGCAGAACTGGTGGACGGCGAGGTCTTCGCCTGGACAGCGAAAGCGGTCGAAGTGACATGGAAGGACGGGCCGGTGACGTACCGGACCTGGGTGTGGAGTTCGGCGGTTACCCGCCGGGAAGAAATGATTAACAGGAATCTTGGAGAGCGGACCCGTGGCAGCAACAGCATCAAATAGCAAACCTCTGGACGCTCCAGTGGAGGTCCGCTTCACGGCGAAGGGGGTTCCCCTGGCCGTCAGGCATGACGGCAGGATCTGGGCCGTGGCCGCGGAACCTGTGCACTGGTTCACCCGTGCCGACTGGTGGAACACCGCCAAGCGGGCACCGGTGGGCAGCGGCGACCTGATCAGCGTCGAACACTGGCAGGTTCAGGTCCGGTTGACGTCCACTTCGGCGCTGCGAACCTTCGAGCTGCGCCGCGACCCTTTGTCCGAGCAGTGGCTGCTGGCCGGGATCAGCGACACCGGGGCTGCCGCGGCCTGAGCCCGCTCCATCTCGTCGACTCATCCCCGAGTGTGACGATTCGACTCGTATCAGATTCCATTCGATTGATCCTCTGACTCATTAGTTGATAGAGTGCCGATAGGCATTCAAAGCACAGCTATCTGAGGCAGGCAGTCATGACAGGACAGGTCACCACCGCTGAACGCGGTGTGGCTTCGTCTGCATCTGCCTCCCCGCGCAGGCCAGTGCAGATCTCGGCGGCAGCTGCAGCCGCGATCGCCGTCCGCCCGATCCCGGTGGAGGCCATCAAGGCCGGAGCCGCCGTGGCGGCCTCGGTGGCCATCCGGCGGGCGGAGGCAGCTGAGGCTGCCAAGCCTGCGCACTTGGGTCGCCGTCGGGCCGCCTAGTCCCCGAGAGTCAGCTCCACGACTGGCGTGAGCCCTTGACCCCGTGCTTGTTGCGGCGGTGGCTGGGCAGCCCGGGCAAAGGGAATTCCTGGCCGCACTCAGGACACGGCACTGGCTGCGGGTGCGCGTAGTTCATGTGGTGGCGCAGGTTGTTCCGGTAGCGGAACGTCCGGGGTTCTTCGCACTTGGGGCACTGGTAGCTGCCGTTCGAGGGCATGAGCGAGTACCCGCCCCCGCGGCGCGGCTCCTGGTCGTCAGCTTCGCCGAGATACCAGAAGCCGATCCGGCTCAGGTTCGTGCCCTGGGAGCCGAACATCCCCTTGACCGACCCGCGCTTTCCGTCGTCGGCGTAGACCACGACCTTGCGGAGGAAGGCCCTGATGATCGACTTCTGCTCCGTCTCGGAGAGCTCGAGGAACTCGGCCCCGCTGATGTCGGGGATCGCCCTCGGTCGCCCCTCGGTCTTCTCCGAGATCCGCATCTCGATCTGGCCCTTGAGGGCCTCCTCCTCACCGATGCGGTTCAGCAGTGCCGACATCGCGCTGGCCGGCGCGGTGTTGATCTGGGCCCGCAGGATCAGGATGGAGTCCCCCAGGGCATCAGCCTGTTCGTGGAGCTCGGACAACTCCGAGCTCGCGCTCCCTTCCGCGGCCTGGTTCAGCCTCTCGGCCTGCAGCTCCATCACCTCGGGGCTGTCGAGCGATCCGGCGACGACGTCGCGGATGAAGCGCTCCAGGGCTTCCCTGTTGATTGCAACGCCGGGGCAGTCAGCGCCGCGCATCCGTCCGTTGCACACGTACGATCCCGACTCACCCATCGACCTGTTGCTGGTCATCTTGGTGCCGCAGCCGGCGCAGTAGACGAGGCCGACCAGGGGAAGGCCTCCGGCGCGGGCCCGGGTCCGCTTGAGCGGTTGGGGCTTCATCAGCAGGCGCAGGGTTTCCCACTCGGCCTCCGTGCAGACCGCCTCATGACTCTTGACCGGACGCCCATCCTTGTCGATGACGATCTTGCGCGTGTCGCGGAAGTCCGGACCTGGGCCGCCGCCGCGTCCATCGGCCTTGGCCGTGAGCGAGTTGTATCCGGCCAGGAGCGGATGGCGCAGTAGCGAGGCGACGGCGCGGTATTGGAACGGCCGGCCCTCGCGGTTGGTCAGACCCTTCTGGTTGAGCTCCCGGACGATCTCGGCGACGGAGAGTCCGTCGAGCCGCCATTCGACGATTCGGCGGACGGTCTTGCTCTCCTCCGGGTGCAGCTTCAGCGTCTTCACGCCGTCGGCGTTGCGCTGCTCGGGCCGCATCCAGCCGTACGGCGCAGGGCCGTTCCAGCCGCCCTTCTGGCGGATGTTCTCGGCGGTGCGCTTCAGCCGCTTGCTCGTGGTCGCCGCCTCGGTCTCCGCCAGGCCGCCGAGGACGGAGATCAGCAGGATGGTGTCGGGCGATCGAGGGGCGAACACGCGGTCATGGGTGTAGATCGTGACGTTGTGGCGGTTGCAGGTGTCGACGATGCGGGCGGTGTCCATCAACCGACGTGCCAGCCGGTCAAGGTCCCGGACGTAGAGCGCCTTGACGTCGCCTTCGGCGAGGACCCCTTCGAGGCGGTCGCGCTCTGGGCGGTGCCGGTCGCGGTAGGCACTGACGACTTCTTCGAAGATGTCGTGCTTGGCGACCGTGTGGTGGTGCTTCCGGCTTTCCGCCATAATCCAGGCACGCTGGTCGACGAGCGACGCGTTGCCCTCGGTGGGATCTTTGGATCTGCGGATATAGGCAACGGCTCGCACCCGTAAAGCATACATTTTTAAGGGTGGTGACCCTCGTGGTCTGTGTATCGGTGTGATGATGGCCTCTGCAAGTGCTGCATTCCGCAAGGCTCGGCTTGGCCGACCACGTGGGTCGGACTCGTCAGCCGCCAAAATATCGCGAAGCGTAGAACGTGCGCCTCGGAACATGGAAGGCATCCTTGTTCCTAACTATCAGCGAGTTTCATCGTTCCTTTGCAGGTCGGGTACCCGGTGCAGCCGAAGAACCGGCCGTAGCGCCCTTTGCGTTCCCTCATCGTGTGTTTCTTGCATTTCGGGCAGACCACGGGGGTGATGTCGTCGCCTGTCGCGGATCGGATCTTGACGACACGATCTCCGACCAACTCGAGGAGGAACGCTGATTCCCTACCGGCGCGCGTCACCAAGAGCGCTGAGCGCTTGGCACGGGTCAGTGCGACATAGAACAGGCGTCGTTCTTCTGCGTGTGGGTAGGAGTCGGGGGCGGCCATGGCCAGTTGCAGGAGAGCATCATCCTCGACAATGCTGGGGAATCCGTTCCTCTCAAGGCCGAGCACAACGACGTAGTCTGCCTCCTTTCCTTTCGAGGCGTGCACGGTGTTGAACTCGATGGTCAGGTTGGCGTATCTGGCTTCCAGCGCCGAGGTGACATCGTCCTTGGACCGGGAGTACCGGCCGAGCAGCAGCACAGTGGCTGGCTCAGTGAGCTCTGAGTCAAGGGTTGTCAGGTGCTGCCGAACGGCCGATCCGTAGTGGCTGCGCTCCCGTACACTGACGGCGCATACGGTCTCGTCAGCCTCCGGCGCTGAAGATCGGACGTTCTTGGAGATTTGATTGGGGTTTTTCATCACGAATCCACCCGCGACATCGCACAGGGACTGCGGGGACCGGAAGGTGCGGTCCAGCCAGATGGTGGACGCTGTCCCGAACCAATTATCGAAGCGGGTCATCACACTGAGGTCTGAGCCCGCGAACCTGTTGATCGACTGCCAGTCATCACCGACCGCGTAAAGGTAGTTTCCAGGAGTCTTCATCAGCGCCCTCACCAGCGCCGCACGGGCAGAGCTGGTGTCCTGCATCTCGTCGACCATGACGAGCCGGTAAGGGCTCATCCAACGGCCCGACTCGACGTGATCGGTTGCGAGATTCAGCATGTCCTCGAAATCGATCTGGCCCGCGGCTCGGAGCTGACGGTCCCATTCGGCGAGGATGACGCCGTACAGGCGTGTGAAGAGCCTGGCCCGCAAGGTTCGGCTGGCCCGCTGCGTCAGCACGTCAGGGGTGAGGCGGTTGCCCTTCGCGTGGGCCATGAACGACCGCATCAGCGTCATCATGGCTGGTTCGGTGATCGGAGGCTCCCCTACCGCCTCCCGGTAGGGGTCTTCCTCGAGTTGGATTCCGTGTCGGCGGAGCTCCTGTTCGAGGTGCTCGAACCCGGACCCGTCCCGGATGGTTGCCGAGGTTGTCTCGATAAGTCTTGTGCTGTATCGAGTGTGGGTCTGACGCCGCCACGCCACACTCTCGGCATACCCGTCAAAATTTGGCGGCGGGTTGCCGTCTGAACCGAGCGCCCAGTGCTCATGCCAGACGTCGATGTCCGGATAGTAGAAGTCCGGCTGATACTGACGGTGGTGCGCGTCCGCAACGTCGTGCGCGTAGGGTCGCTCGTATTCATATCGGACGCCGTTCAGGAAGAGCCAGTTTGCGATCATCACCTCTTCCTGGCTCTTGACGACCTCCCCTGCGAGAGTGCCGAAGCCGTTAATACCTTTGTTCCTGTCCCACGTCTCAGGCTCGTCTTCGTCCCCGAGGTCCGGCAGTTGCCTGCCGAACACGAGCCGGAAAAGGTCCCAGTCACGCCGGAAGGCCGGGTCCCGGTCACGGAGCCCATCAACGATCGCCGCGAGCCGCCCGATCCCGTTGCCATTGGTGATGTCATCGGGGACTGAAGGTTTTCGACCGGTGGCTTCACCGACGACTCGCAGTCCGAAGGCGTGAAAAGTGCTCGACGCTACCGACGCACCGTCATCGCCGAGGCGAGAGACAAGCCGCTCCGAGAGCTCACCGGCTGCCTTCTTGTTGAATGCGAGGGCAAGGATCTCCGTCGGCTGGGCGATGCCACGCCGGATCGCATACCCGGCGCGGGCTACCATCGTCGACGTCTTCCCGGAGCCCGCGGCCGCGATAACACGCACCCGGTTGTCGAAGCAGACCGTCGCCCTCGTCTGCTCTTCCGTCAACGGCGACTTCTCGACCTTGCGGAAGAAGTCGGCAAGGTCGTTTTTCTCCCACTCCAGGAACGCCTCGTTGCGCTGGGCAGCCCACCTTGACAAGTCAGTGGTGCAGCAGGCGTCGACTGCGGCACGCTGGTCCTCACGTTTGCCCTTGGGAAGCCCGGAGAGCCTCGGATCGCTGTCGGCAGCCAGCCACACAGCGACGTCCGGACGGGAGTCCGCGAGCGCGGCGATCGTGTCCTGGTCCGCCCACCGTAGTCGGTCCATCACATCCCGGACCCGGGACCACCACAGGCTGGCCGCCTCGCCCTGCTCCTCAGCCTTTGAGAGCAGGGCGGCGAGATGCCGTCGCTCATCGAGCTCGGAGTGGTACGAAGCGGCAACCTCACGCACCGCGCGACGAGACAGCCCATTGAGCACCGTCTCCGTCCCGTGGACGAGAGTGACGATGAGCTGCCCTGAGCCTTCATCGACTGCGAGTCCGAGGACGTCGATGACATCAGCGTCCACCTCCCGGGGGATTCCGCAGACGCGCAGGCGGCCCTCACGGATCGACAGCACCCATGACCCGGCACCTCTGAACGCGCGTGCCCACCAACCCGGCTTCCACTCCGTCATGCTTCCCCCGACTCACACACGTCTTCAAAAGGAGACTATTTGCCCTCTTTCCACGGTATCAGCGAGGAATTGTGTGTCGTCGAGTGCGTTCACCGCGTTCGTGCTGATCCGCAGGTACTGGACTCGGCGGGCTTGCCCGTCAACCCTTCGATGGCATGGTGGAGGCGGGCCTCCCCATCATGGAAGGATATGGCAGAGGTCTTGGGAGAAGGAACGGGTTGTGAGCACCACACACGAAGAAGTGAAAGCCGACCACGGGGCGCAAAAGAAACGTCCGCTCGTCCGCGTTGAGCCGCAAAGCCACCGTGACGACGGGTCGCCCATCGCAGGTGAAGGTCAGGCGTATGTGACCCGGTCGGGCAAGCTGTTCCACACTCAATGGTGTGGGATCATGGACGGCCACTGGCGCGCCACCAATGGAGGCATCTACTTGACCATGCTTGCGGATGTGGGCCTGCGGGGACGTTGCCCGCAATGCGACCAGGACCCTGAAGAGAAGAAGCGCTCCAAATTGGAGCGTGCGGAGAAGCGGGCAGAGAGGCTGCGACTCAAAGAAGAAGCGAAAGCTGAGCACCGGGCAAAGGAACGGCCGCTCGTTCGCGTTGAGGCGCAAAGCCACCGTGACGACGGGTCACCTGTGGCAGGTTACGGACAGGTGTACGTCACACGAACCGGGAAACTGTTCCACACTCAGTGGTGCTCGATCATGGATGGTCAGTGGCGATCCGGCCAAAGAGGCATCTATGTGACCATGATGGCTGATGTGGGCCCGAGGGGACGCTGCACGCAATGCGACAGGGACCCTGAAGTGATGAAGCGCTCCAAATTCGAGCAGGCAGAATTGCGGCGACTCAACCAGGAACTGGATCAACTGGGCAGGACCATAGCGCGAACCCTCGTGGTGAAGGGACCGGAGGGGGTCAACACATTGGGCCCTCAAGTGATCCGGTTCAGGGAAACCGAGGCAGAGCTGACTGCATTGTCCGGTCGCGTCGGGGGCTCGTACTCATACGAAGCTCCGAACTCGTAGTTACTCCTTCATCGGACGACATCGGCCGGCTGCGAAGCTGGCGCGGACGGTTGCGAGATTCGACCAAGTTTGTCGTGGCTTCGCTGTGCTTCAGCCGGCGATTCCGAGTTTGCCGGCTCGCCCGCCCTTGATGCCATGGTCCTTGCCGTAGCGCCACAGGATGGCGTCGATGATGCGCAGTTCGGAAATGGGTGTCTGGACCGTAGAAAGCTTGTGAATGCGCCCCAATCGTCCAGCAAGGTCGGGGTCTTCCATGAAGAGGTTGTGCCAATTCAGCCATTGGCCTTCAGAGGTGTCTTTGCCCACGACTGCCCCAATTACTTTGTCCCAGATGGGGATGAGATGCGGTCGCTTCCTCGCCATGATCTTGCTGGCTGTGGTGGCCCCGACATCCCAGCGCGTTTTGGGTGTGCGTCTCAGCTCCTGCCAGAGCAGCCATGGGGGGCTGCCCTCCCCGAGAGTGGCTTCTGCTTCGGCGACCGTGAGGTCGCTCATCTTCACGTCGGTGGGTATATCAGCCAGGAGATCTCGTATTTTCCCCGCCAACAGCTCCTCCTGCAGTCCGATGATGGCCTGGGCCGGCACTTTGACGCTGAGCATGGACACGGCGACGGCGTCGCTGTCGGTGATCCTGTCCCTCACCTTCGGGTTGTCGCCGCGGTTCGCCCATTCATCAAAGTAACTGCCGGTACTGAGCAACCCCGTCTTTGTGGACGGTTCAAGGTAGTAGCGCCGGAGCAGTTCGGCTGCGGCTTCGACGTTATCTTCTTTCAGGATGGCTGGTAGTTCCATGAATCCCCCTATGGCTCCAATGCGCGGACTATGACCCTGACTGACCCTGCGACGTCGCTGGGTAGTCAGTCTGTATGGCGAACCTCAATTCCGGGGTGGTTCTCCATGACCCAGGCGGCCATCCGACGGCTCCGTGCCGAGATGAACTCCAGCGTGGCCTCCCGGTACGTTACGTACTCGTCTTTTGTGGCCGGCATCCCGGAACGCTTGAAGTTGTCGAAGGGCAGGTAGAACCGAACAAACTCCTTGAACCCGTCGAAGAGCGCAAAGAAGTCCGCGTACGCGTTGATGACATCGGCCAGAGGGCTCTCCGGCTCTCCTGCGTAATGACGCCGGATGCACTCCAGGGTCAGATCCATCCGGTCGGCGATGAGCGACCTGAACCCCCGGGCCTGGTTCATCGTGGGTCGGTCCTTCTTCCTGACGGGCCAGATCATCGCGCTGCCGATGGTATACGGCGGATTCAGGTAGCGGGACCGCTCGTCTTCGTTCAGCGAGGCGATGGCGTTCGCCAGAGACCTCGTACGTGCCCGGTCGGTGTAGGAGTGCGTGATGGCATCACTGCCGTACCAATGCCTCGCCTCGGAGGGGTCAGTGAAGATGAGGTAGCCGTCCCCACGCTTCGGCGGCGCGGTCGGTTCGAAGACGACGCCGGGTCGCAGCTCCTTGGTCCACAGCAGCTCGTGGTCCGCCCGGCTTGCCCCCTTCCGCACCAAAGCCGTGGAGACCAAGGCCTCGCCTCGGAGGGGTCAGTGAAGATGAGGTAGCCGTCCCCACGCTTCGGCGGCGCGGTCGGTTCGAAGACGACGCCGGGTCGCAGCTCCTTGGTCCACAGCAGCTCGTGGTCCGCCCGGAGATTCGGACTGCCACTGTCCGGGTCAGTCCCTGGAGGGGTGTCGGTCATGTAATTGAACGAAGTATCGAAGACGCGCGGCTGTTGCTGCTGCGGGTATTCCGGATCACTCAAGGTTCCCCCAAAGACCAGAGTTATAAGACGAACGAACCGGTGGTTGGGTCCGCAAATGTCTCGGCCATCGGCTCTGTCCCAGACTAGGTGTCACTTCCTGATATTGAAACCCCAAGTGGCCGACTGACTCTCGGCAACGCCCATGTTCCCTGGGGTTCTGATTGTGTGCCCATGCAGCACTGCACTTTCAGGGAATTCTTCCCATGTCCTGTACGTTGCAGGATCGGTAATACCCCCTCAACAGAGAAGAGATGCACCTCCGTGGCAACCGATTACGATGAGCTGCGCACCGACGTCAAGGAATCCCAGGAAAACTCCCTGGAGGCCCTGAAGTCCGCCAAAGCCCCGGATGCGAAATCCGTGGTTCAGGAGCTCGACGAGGCTGACGCCCTGGACGGCCTGACCCCTGGCGGGGAGTTCATTGCCGAAGAGCTGGTCGTCCAGGTCATTCCGCAGGCTGATGATGAGTTCACTTGCTGGTCCTGCTTCCTGGTCCGCCACCGTTCGCAGAAGGCCCGCGAGAAGGACGGCCATGCCTACTGCGTCGAATGCGAAGACTGAGCGGTTTTGGCCGGCTGTCCCGGAGCATATCTGGAACAGCATCCGCGAAGAATTCACCCTGCCGACAGCGGCAGACCTGGAGACGCATTTCCAATCCCTCGGCGACCCGGAGGCCATGCGCCGGGCAGTTCGGGTATTCATCGGCGAGGGAACCTTCTGCCCGGGCTTCCAGCTCAAAGATGGGCTCTTCCACGAAGCGGTGCTGCGCCTCTTTGACCAGGCGATGAGCCTGAAGATTCCTCATAACGTGTTCGCCGCCTGGATGGTCAGCCCACTGCCGGCAGAAACCCGTTCCCGGCCAGTGGACATACTGGGCAGCATGACGCTGCTCCAGAGCTCCTTGGTCGCCTTTGGTGACAGGTACCGGCCGGCCGAAAAGCGTAACTAGCGGCTTGGCTCTGCCGTATCCTAAGTCAGATGGCTTCGTGGAGGGCATGAATAAATGGCTGCACATGTACCCGACCTAGCGGGCATCCTGCCCGCGGTCCAGAATCTGACGAACCTCGCGAAAAGCTTCGAAACGGCGGTTGGCACGGGCTTCCCGAACTGTGACGACGTCGAGGGGGCCCATGCTTCATCATGGGAGCCTGGGCAGGCGGCCGGACTGCAAATTCACTACCGATCGATGCCTGACTTCGTTCCCGCAAGCTATCCCCTCGGTGTGGTTCCGAGCGGCCTGGAACGTGGGCACCTGACTCAAGCAGGTTTAAACCGGGAGGCAACCGTCTCACGCATCCTCGCCACCGCAACGTCGCCGGCTGGCTCTTCTACAAGCACTTTGGCCAGCCGTTTCGGCCAGAGTACATGAATGCCATGGGTCGAGAATGCGCCTCCGATCAAGGGCCAGTCGGCTTCAACAAAGCACAGCGCCCCGGTGACCGGAACATCCCCGACGAGGTCTCGCACGACGTCGACCTGTTTGAGCACCCCATCGACCAATTTCGTGCAATCCCGTCGGCCGACGAGGAGCTTCTCGACGCGGGGGCGAAGGATGCCACCCTCGATCTTCAGTTCAGGCCGTCCCTTGTAGCGTTTGGCGTCGATGACCCAGATTCCACTGGAAGTGATGGCTATGTGGTCGATGTTGGCCTTAGATCCGGGGATGCGTCGGTCGTGAAGGACGGCCAGGCCATCGGCGGCTAGGGCATCCAGCCGAGCGCCGAGGCGTTCCTCGCCAATCGCGCCTCGATCCCAGGCCTTGGTGCTTTGGCGTTCGTCGGAGACGGCGACTGCGATGCCGCCGAATGGCCCCCACTTCTCGCGGAGCTTTTCCTCGTCTTTCGCTTGGCGACGCTCATACTCGCGTCGGGCTGACGAGCCAGCGATTCCGGACTCAGTGGACAACGAGTTATCACCAACTCGTTCCAGGTGGGGGGTTGTTTCCGGGGTCTCGGTGGCACACTCCAAGCATCGGACGGTCTTCGTCTCGCTCTCGTAGATCGCTTCCGTCCCGGCCGGAAGAGATGCACCGCACAGCCGACACGCTCCGGCGTACCGGAGCCGCATCTTCTTCATGAGGACACAGGGTGGAGCATCGACACGGACCCAATCTGCTTGTAGATCACGGCGGTTAAAATGCGGATACGTTTACCATGGCTCAATCCTCGCCCACCGCATGTCAATTCCCTGCAAACCGTCCCAGGAGCTGAGTGGAAATCTTGACCGCCGGCCTTCCGGCGAGCTGTGATGACCTCGGGTGAACGCCCCGTAGGTCACTACGTTGTCTGCTGGCTGTCTGTATCCGGGAATTCACGGAGTGTGGCCGCTATGGCTCTGACTGCCGCCGGGTCCTCGGTCCAGTGCCGGGCCGTACGTGTGCAGGCGTGGAAGTTTTTCACTTTCGATGCCTTGGCGGCCTCAGTTAGTTCTGCCCACGCTTCCCGCAGTTCCGCTTGGAGCTCAGGTGACATGGGCGCGCCGGGGACGCGTTCCGCCGCCACGACTGGACTTATGGGTGCCGCGGTTGCGCCTCTTCGCCGAAAAAGACTTCTAAGACCCATTTCTGTTCCCCCTTTCCCCTCTGCCCAGAGTATCAATGTCCTCTCAATGCGTCCGGGACACTACGACCGAGCGCCCAGCCCCATGGCCAAGCGGATAGCAGCAGCCGAACAGACGCGTTATTCCCGTGCGGCGGGCGGCGTTTCCAACGCCGGAAACAACCCCGATCCATGCCCCAGACAAAGAGAAGAACGACAACTAGGAACTCGTTCGTTTGACCTCTTAGTCCAGTCGATGTTCCATGCGCTCTGCTGTACCGTGGCGGCTGAAGGCCTGCCGGTCCCCCATCGGTGGGCCTTCTTTTTCCCTCACTGCGGGGCACGATGGGCGAATTCGTGGCCGAAGTTGCCCCTGAAGTCGCTAAGAGACTGACGAAGCAGCCGCTGGATATCAGTCCGCAAGGGTACGGAGCTTGGCGGCGCTGAATTCCTCGTCAGAGAGTGCACCCTTCGCGTGGAGTTCTGCAAGGAGAGCCAGTTCTGCCGCCAGGGACCTTCTGCCCCGCATTTTGCCAAGTAACATCCGATGCCCGCCCGTGCGGGCTTGGGCTGCCGCTGGTTCCTGCGTCTGCCGTCGTGATGAACCTTTGATGCCAAATGCGATGAGTAGGGTTATCGCGAGGACGCCTAGCGCGATTCCCAAGGGGGCTCGGAACGGCTCCGTTGCGTTTGCCACGACGGCGATAACCACCCCAGCAACTGAAAACGTCCCAGCTATCCGAAGCCACCCTCGGCTGAGGCTGAACGCAAATATGTATTGGCCTGGTTCGGTCGGTACTGCATGTTGGTTCATCTGCCGAGGATAGCCCTACGAATACTCATAGAACATCCCCTGATGTGAACGCGATGAACTGCCGAACGCTGAACTCGTCATAGGCGTCCTTGGTCCACTTCCCGTTCCCATCGGGGGAGTAATTCTTGCGACCCTTCCCAAAATACGAAGTCAAGATCGCGTCGTTGTGAATTCAAGCGTTGCCTGGGTTGTCGAGTTGCTTGCGCAGCCGCTGGACTTCAGCCTCCGCCGCGGCGAGTCGAGCCTCGATCTTCTCCCGATCGAGGTTCGTCGACGGACGCGGTGCCGGCCTCGTCCTCGTCCTCGTAACGAGCCAGCCGATCCGCTGATAGCCAGTGATCCGCCGCACCTGCGTACACGTGAAGCAGTCCCTCTCGGGCTCAGGGCGCGGCCAGCGCAGATCGATCATCTTCCGGATGTGGTCTCGCTCGAAACCCTTTTCAGGCCATCCAGGGTTATCCGCTGCCGCCCAGCTTTCCTCGAAATCACGGCGGATTTCCACGATGCGCTCCTCGGACACCAGCTTGGGCCCGTCCTCGGGCTTCCAATCCACATCAGTGCAGACTTGCTCATAGTGCCCGCAGGAGAGCTTGACCCGCCAGAACGCCGACGAGTGTGGCTTGGGTTTCCGGATCTTCGCCCAGTCCTCGGCGTCCATCCAGTCGTATTCCGGCTCCACAGGGTCCGCCGGGAACTCCGTGACCTTGCGATCGACCCACTCGACGATGTCCCGATACGGCTTCTGAGCAGGTCCGTGGTCAGTCGTACACCAGAACTCCCCGGAGGGAAGCCTGCACTGACTGATGAGGTCGGGGAAGCGGCGATCGTCCGGATACTTGTCCTCTCCGTGCGTGTAGACCTCGTGCGTACATCCGCACTCCAACTCGACGCGCCAGCGAAACATGTTCTTGGCTTCCGGGACGAAGAGCGGCCAGAATACCGGGTCGTAATGCTGACGCAACTGGGCGACACCCTCCTCGAACTCCCGGAGGGCCTCCTTCTGAGGCCGCGCCCGCCCAGGTACTCGCTTCAGCAGTCTTGCGGATTCACGTGTCTGGTCATCGACCGGGGCAGTGTCGGCGGCGCTCACTATTCAATGCTCGTCCACAGCGTCACCCAAGTCTAGGAACAAGACGGACATCATCCCGAAAACGTAGCTTTGAACAAAAGCCAGGTCCTGCGCAGTTCCAGCTGATGGTTTCTCGTTCGGCTAATTGTTGGCACCAATCTGCTAGGAGACAGCAGCCTGGTGTGGACGGATAATGAGCGGCTATGGAACCAAATGCTGAGGTTTCCCGTGGTCCCTGCCCGGGGGAAGAGTGGGCCTACAGGCTGCGTGACGATGCGCGGTCCGAGCGGGTGCACATCGTGGCGGTGCACCAGGAGGGTCGAAGATTCCGGGTCGACATCCGTCACATGCACGGCCATCCACCGGGCAGGGAAGAGAACGTCCCTCGTTCCCGGCTCAAGGTACCGTGGGAAGACGTAGTCCCGTACGATGCCGCAATGGATGGCTGGAGGCGGCTCAAGGCCGAGGCCATCGACGAACATGAGGCGTCGGCCCTTTGGGCGGCCCTTGAGCTGCTTGTACCTTCGGAGGTCGCCGAGCTGTCTGTCGCTTCAAGCGACGATACGTTGACGGTCCACGATCACGTCGCCTTCGAAGCGCTCACCGGACAGACCGTGGCTGCCTTCCAAGCCCGATTTTCCTGGCTGGTTCACGACGGCGAGGTGTTCCTATCGCCGCGTGCGGCGCTGGCTGTCGTGGAGCTGGCCTGTCGCAGGAACCCGGCCCCGGTCCTGGACCTCGTCATGGCCGAGGAAGCGGTGGCTCGAGAAAAATCCAAGCGGGGCGGAACAATTGAAAACTGGGAAACCCGAGAACCGGTAACGACTTCAGCCGAGTTTGAATACGACTATTACCTGCGCCGCCAAAAGCCCGTTCATGAGATCCTCCGCCAATGGTGTGGTTATGGCTCGGTGACGGCCCATGAACGGCTCTTGGCTGCAGAAGCGGAAGTCAATCGCCTCGACGTCCTCCTGGCCTGGGCAGTGGACCACATCCGCAGGACTGACAAGAGCGCCGCAGAATTGATCGAGAGGGAGCACGAGGAGGACCGCATCACCCCTTATACCATCCGCCCGGTTCCCCAACGTCCACTGAAACCTCACGAAATCCCGCGGATTGAAGTCCCCACCCGCCGCGGCTGGTACCGCTGACACGTACCCACTAACCGCAGACGACGTGGACACTGCTTGCGTCTGCGGATCCCGACTCACTTCTGGAGCCAAGCGGGATACAGCACATGAAGACTTCCATCAAGCCATGGCTCGACAAGAGGAACCAGGCCTTCACCGCCGGAGCGAGGAGCGCAGAGCATGTCGACCCGTGGAGACATGCTCTGGGCCGGCAGCCCGAGTTGGGAGCGGCATTAGGCTCCGGTTCGCATGTAAGTGATGGGTACCGTAATAAGGCTTAAGCGGACTGAGCGGTCCGGGTCACTGGTCGAGCGAAGCACGTAGTCTGGTTCGTCCGGATGCTCCAGATTCTCTCGCAGGTTAAGGAAGAGTTTGTGCTCACGAATCGCTGTCTGCGCCTTCGCCATAGCCTCGGACATGTACTTCCTGTCACGGATGAAGATGATCAGGGCTGCTCTGGTGTTCCGCCAGACCACGTAACGGCCCATGAGCTGGTCGATCGCTGCCTGTAGCCCTTTTTCCCCTTCCCAGAGCTTGCACTCGGCGATGAAAGCGTCCCTATCTTTCCATCTCAGGAGGATGTCGCTCTTCCCGATGCCGATGAAGGTCTCGCCCGTGGCGGTACCGTCCCAGTTGGCATTGAGAATGAACAGCAGAAAATCACGGAGTGTCTGCTCGTCGCTTGTCAGCAGCGCGTCGGCTGATTCAGGGAGCCGTTCCAGCGCTGTTGCGAAGGAGCGAATGGTTCCCAGTAATTGCGCCGCTATCTTCTCCTGGAGCTCATATTCGGGTACGCCGCTGGCTGCCGATCGGTCCACGTGGCTAAGGGTCAGCGATGCCGGTCGAAGAGCTATCTCGATTCCACCTTCCACAGGGACCAAGTTAATTCCGGCCCTCCGCATCGATTGTCGAACCATTCGCGAGGCGCGTTGCTTGTGCTCCAGGATGGAGGAGAGCTGGGCTCGCATTCGTTCCTGGTGCTCCATGATCACATTGTTGGCCTTCCCAACAGCCTCGTTGACCTTCTCCACCCACTGCCGCTTCAAGTTGGCTATGGTTTCATCGAATTGCTGCTGGGTGACTTGGTCCAGCCCTTTGCTGGTCAGCGTCAGATGGATTTCATATCGTTCGCCCCGCAAACCAGTGTTTCCGCAGCTGCCGATCACCCCCGGATCGGAGACACGGATCAAAAGATCTGCCGCGCCCGTACATGGAATGGTGAGCTGCACCTGCACGACCCTTTCCCCTGGCGGCGGGATCTCAGCCATCGTGGTCTTAGGCCAGGATGGGGTTGCGTGCATCCTATCGACATGGATTTCAATGGGTAAGGCCGCCCACATCTTGACGATCTCACCAATCACAACGTCGACGTCCGTGTCCTCGAGTGTCTCGTCGTCGACGAGCTCGGCCGTTTTCCTGGCACCGTCTTCCCGGAAACCGAAGTCCGACTCAAACTCTCGTTTCGTGTTGCGAGGAGGCTGTTGCATTAATCTTTGTCTCCAAAAGGGCGCGAGGAAAATCCAAAGGGATAAGGCTGTTGAAGCCCAGCCTACGGCACGCAAGAGCGCCTTCCGCGGCACACCGCTCCGCGTCGAGGACTATGGATGAAGAGGCGACGGGGGCTTCCTTGCACTGACGGCATTCTGTAGTCTCTGGAGCTTCGGACCAACCCCGCGCCTTGAGGAGGACAGAACGCGGCGACCCCTGATGACGTCCAAGGCGGTCTGCATTGGTGGTCTCCGTCCAGACGTTGTGGAGTCGTTGGTACGATCCGGTCATGGTCGATTGGCTGGAGGACCCTCGAAACCTCGAGCTCCTCATGAATGCTTCTGCCGTGGTGCTGAGCGTGCTCGGGATACACCTGACAGCCCGCGGCGCGGCCAGGATATTGTGGGACCTCATCCGGAAGCGGACGGTTGTGTCCCCCGCCGGGATTCCCTCCGGCGCGAGGCTTGGCGACGCATCCATTATCAGGGATACAGTGTCGGCTGAGCTGACAAGCCCCGAGCTCGAGCGCCGATTGGAAATCCTCGAGCAACAGATGCATGACTCGTACAAGCAGATTCAAAACCTGCAGTCCGTCCAGAACCTCATTCGGACAGCGCTGGACGAGCTTCGCAGAAGCCACGCCGAGCTGAGTGCAGACATCACGCGGAAGATCGATCGCGCATCCCAGGAAAGCATCGAGATCAACGCGATCGGGATCCCGTTCGTCGTCGCTGGGATCGTGCTCGGGACATGGCCGTCTCTGTGGATGAATCCTTGGGCCGTGCTGGTCATGATCCTCGTCGCCGCGCTGATCCCGACGGCGATCTGGAGGAGGGACCGGAAGCTCCGGGCCAGGCGAGCGAGCAGTTAGAGGCGGCCACAGCCGGGTTCCCGCCCTTGCCGCGGGAACCGCCGGGCGGCGCGGCGGGGTCGTAGTGGCTCTCCTCGTGAAGAGACATCTTACCCATCCTCTGGTGTGGGGTGGTCTGCCATGCGGCGAGCGCATCGTCAACGTCCAGGCGGGCCTCGTCCGCGAGCGACTGGACACCATGGTCGACCTGTTCTAAGCGTCTCGGGGATGCAAGCGCGGCAGGCCCGTACAGCGGGGCTTTTATCGGATGAAGGTGGCGGCACGGGTCGATTCATAGGTGGAGAAGAGCGATCTGATCAGCACCAATACAGCCCGAACACCTAGGGTTCTGGGGCACGGTGAGTCAGGAAAGATGATCCGTACGAGCCACGCCGGCACTGCACCACCGAGATGTCGTTGGTGGCCTCTAGAGTCTGCCTATGACTCAGTACATCTATGCGACATCTGGCCAGGCCGTGGGCTTCGTTCGAGGCCGATATATCCACTCGCTCCACGGCGCTGCCATCGGTCAACTCCATGGAACCCATGTCCATCGGCTTAGCGGTCAGTACGTCGGAGAGCTCCACGACGACCAAGTCGTGGACAAACATCTCGGCAATTTAGGTAATATCGGCAATCCAGGAAATCCGGGGAACCCTGGCAATCCAGGAAACCCCGGTAATCGAGGCAACCGGGGCTGCCCCTACCCCGATGTCTTCCAAAAGCTCCTTTAGCTGCCGAATGGCAAACCTGTGACATAGCGGCACGCACGCCCGGAATGATGGAACGGTCGAGCGACCGGCACGGGCTTGCTGACGGTCGATGGGTGGTTCGCCTCCGCGATCTCGAGGCTCAACGAGAAGCTCTCCGCGGTTGACCACATCTGATCGCCCGAAGTGTTCGGAGTGCCCGTTGCTGACCACTAGCGCGTGATAAATGCGCACTCACCTCTCGACAGGCTGGTCGTTCTGGCCGAACTCCCGAGCCTCATCTTGCCAGCCCTTCAGGACTTCAAAGTTGTGCAGTACGAGGTTGGGGGCGTAGTCATAGGTCACCAGCAGCCGCGACATCCGCTCGAGCACCTCCTCGTCGTTCAACTGGGCCAACCACGCCGCGATCTGCGGGCTGCTCGGGGACCCGCCCATCTGGCCGATCATGTCGACCAGATCAACCCGTGCCGATGCCGCAACGAGGCGCTGCTTGTGGCGTTCCCCTGCGGACGTCGCCGATCCCACCGAGATCGCTCGACGCTCGTCCCCATGCCCGACGGCGATCTCGTAGCGCGTCGGAAGCGCAGGCTCGGGCGGTTCTGTCCCCGTGATCAGGCGCGGCACCGCCTGCGTGCGGACCCAATGGGCGATCTCATCGAGTTCCTGCGTCAGGACCGGCCACCGGTCCGTGTCTGGTCGGTTGATCCCGACCGTAGGAAACATGGTGACAGGGACCCTGGTGCCCATCGGGGTCTCCGCGATGATGTCGCCAACGCGCAGCGGTTCCTCGGGCCGGGGAGCAAGGTCGCGCACTGAGCGAGGCATCTGGTCGTCCTGGTACATGGCAGCCAGACGCACCGCCGTGATCGCCGGCGTCCTGTGCTTGGCGTGGTTCGTGTGAAGCACAAGCCGGGCCAAAGGGTGTAATTGAGGCTCGTTCCGACGGTGGAATGGCTGCAGGCCGTCGATCCGTCGTACGAGCTCACTGCCGGCACGCAGTGACGGCGGGCCATTGCGTGCTCGCTTCTTCTTCCACTCCTCGAACTTCTCGTAGCTGTCTGACGCGGGCATCTCAACCAGCTTGGCGGCCTTCTCGTCGAGTGGCGCGCCGTCCACGAACTCGACCTCGGCAAAGAGCGTGTGCTCGAGTGCGGCCCGGAGCGCCACGAGCGCGTCGGCAACGAGCAGCGGCACCTTGCGCGGGATCGGATCTACGCGCTCTACAACGGTTCGGCTGAACCTGCCCGCAGGCACCTCGCGCAGGCCGATCACGCCGTCTGGCTGCGTCTGGTAGTCGAAGAGGAGATCCGCGACCTGCCCGATCAGCTCGTCGGCGTGGGAAATTGTCGCGGCGACGCCGAGATGGCGCTCAGGGAGCCAGGTATACGTCTGATCGGTCATGACGATACTCTAGGGGTCGCTGCCCGTAAGCCGGCTTATCGTCACCGTGGGTCACATGATGTGGTCGTGCTCATGAGGGTCGAGCCATTCGCTTAGTTTCCGGGTGAGAGCTGACGACGAATTGTGGAGCGTGTTTCGGCATTGAGCGTGCTATCCGCGGCGACCAGCAGGCCGGTATCATTTTCGTTCGAGCAATCCGGCCACCCGTCACAAACAGCGATCACGAAAGCGCACTGGGATGCGCTGACTGGACGCAGCGTTTTCTCGGAAGAAGGAATCCTGCTGCGCTCGATGCACACGTCCGCCGCTCATCTGCTGCGGGGTGTCTGTGCGATGTATGTCCCTACTTCCACTGATATGTAGGTTGGGTTGTCAATAGCGCGTAGGTGAGCGGCTCCTGGATTGCGGTTCCGGGGGCCGCTCATTTGGTGCCGATCCCGGGTGATGGTGTTTGTGCTGGGCCGGGTCGATTTCGACTGGCAGTGTCAGGCTGATATGCGCGGGTTGGTTACCGCATGACGATTTATTCGGCTGGAGGCGTTTCGGTGTCTAACATCGAGCGTCCAACGGGGGGTGATCCGTGTGCTCATAGAGGGGTCCCGAGTTGGCTCCGCGTGCTGCCCTTCGCACCTTGCACCATGTCCCGGAGGGCACGTTTAGGGATCAGGCCACGTTCATGCGTTCTCCTTGCTGGAGCGGGGCAGCCAGTGACCAGCACCAGCCGGCGAGTTCGCGGGCGATCGCGGTGTTGGCCTTGACTGACATTTTGTGGCGGTCATCGAAGTGTTGCCACTTGTTATGGAGCCTGTGGTTTCCTTCCAGGGCGCGGATGCGGGTTGCCGGGGCGACGCGGTCGAGCTGGCGCAACAGCCGCTCCCCGGGCCGGGCGTAGGGGCGCCGGTGCACCCAGGCGGCCTCGACCAGGAGCTTACGGGCATAGGTGTTCCCGGCCTTGGTGATCGGGCCCTGGTGCCGGGACTGGCCGGAGGAGTTCTCACTCGGTACCAGCCCAAGGTAGGAGCCGATGGTAGAACCGGTGAAGCGGGTCCAGTCCCCGATCTCCACGGCCAGCCCGAACGCGGTCGTCATCTGTATCCCGCGCAGACACATCAATGCCTCAATGACCGGCCCGTAGGAGCATGCGGCGGCGGTGGCAGCGACCTGTTTATCAATGCGCGCCAGATGCACGGCGAGTAGCTCGGCCTGTTCAACGTCGGCCTCGTAGGTGAATTGCAGCGCCGGTTTGTCAAAGCGTTGGCGGTGCAGCCAGAGTCTGTGTTCTTTGGTCCATCTTGTCTCTTTCGGGTAGCGAATGCCGTGGCGCAGCAGAATGGCGTTTACATGCTGGCGGCCGTGGGCAAGGTCGGTTGCTGTGCCGGAACGCAACCGGGACAGATCCCGCAGGGCTTCCTCTTCCAGGCTGGGGATTCGCACCTCGATGACCGAACCGACAGCGAGCATCTCGGCTAGCACCCGGGCGTCACGTCGATCGGTTTTGACACGGTCTCCGGGAGCGCGGAGCAGTTTCGAGGACGCCGCGACCACACAATTGATGCCCGCAGCGTGCAGGTAGCGGGCCAGGACGAAACCGGTAGGGCCGGACTCGTAGACAACCTTGACACCCGGCTCGAAACGGCGGATCCACTGCAGAACCACGGCCGGGTCGGCGGTCATCGTCTGGGCGCTGATTTCGCCGGTGGCCGGGTTCAGCGCATGGCCGACCACGTTGACCGCGTGAACATCCAGACCAATGAAAGTATGCTCAAACATAGCCGGGACCTCCCAAACCTCACATGTGGCACTACCATTGCACTCCCCGCGGAGCCGTCAGGCCATGGGGAGGCGCTAATGGCAACCCACGGCCCTGTGAAACAGAAGGCCCCGGCCTCCTCCTGCCCGTCCGGGATAGAGGACATTACCGCCGGGTACCCAGGTTCCGGCAGCGCCGCCCTTTTCCAGCAAGAGCCAACGGGGCCCCCCGAAGCCGGCGCTGGTGGGACCGCCCGGCGACAATGGCCGGCCCCGGACAGGCAGGAAGCGCTGTCACTTCATATCGTCTAACCCCAACCGTCAATGATCTTCTGTTCCTCAGGAGTCGGACGAGGAGCTGCGGGTATGTGCCCGGACCACCATCGATTGACCACACGGACGGGTGCATCGTGCTGGCCCTCCCATCTTCGCGGCGTCCAGAATCGAAATAGGGATTCGTCCGAATTGGGTAAGTCGATCAGCTGAGACCGGATGCTGACCGGCTGCGAGGGAAGGTATAGCCTCTCCGCAATGCTGTCTCCCGCGCAAGCGATCGCGAAGCTATGCGCATTCGCGAGGATCGAACTGTTTAGGTCGATCGCTTCGCTCGTCGTTAGCATCGAACCAGGCTCCAAGGGAGGCTCCAGATCACGTCGGTACATAGCAAGCACAGAATAGGGGCCCAGAGGGAAGGCCAAAATCGGAGCGCCCCACACCCCACCCCCTATCGCGGGATTGGCCATGTACTCATGTAGCTCGATGACAGGCTCATCACAAGTAATTAGCGCCCTTCGAGTCCCATAAAGCGTTACATGGCGTGTCATGAGGATGCCGGCGATATGTGTCGCTGCTTTTGCTGAAGACTCCAGGTCTTCTTTCCGTGGGAGCGGCAGTTGCGACGGATCGGTGCGGAAACGTTCGACATCCGCAACAAGCTTTTCGAGGTCCTCGGAGGCGAACGACTGGTCACCGGCGGACAATTCGCGAGCTAGTTCGCCAGGTCCGCCGATCTCCAGGACCCGGGCCATCTGCTCGGCAATCATTGCACGCCGCCGCAGACGCGCAGAGCGGCTGCGCGTCATCTGCACAGCCAGAAAGAGACATAGCCACTGATGTGCTTCGTCGTCCATGGCCCCCGGGCCGGCAGCATCGATGCGTGCGATCGATGCCGCGGCCTTCCTCTCGACCTCCGAAAGCCACGCTTCCCAATAGACCGGCGACGTCTCATCGTCCGGCTCATCAAGTCGATAGAAGTCAGTCTCCAACGCGGCCTGGGCCGGAGAGAGTTCGTAGGCGTTCCGCCCGCGCAGTAGGTCAACGACTCTTACTCGCCCATCGACAGCCCAGCGATCGATGTAGAACCGGGGGACGAGATGATGGCGTCTTGGCTCCTGCCCCGCCGCTGTCATTGCAGCAGCCCGCGCAGCTGCCGTAGCCCATAGGTCATACGTAAGTTCCGCTCCCATCTCAGGAGCGTATCCAAAGAGGACAGCATTGGCGGAACTGTGTCTGGCCACGCGTCATTCCTTAACCTGCGCAAACCTTCGGAACCGGGACTCCCCATTGCGGAACCAGAGGCTCGTTTCGGTCGAGCCCGACTGCAAGGCTAACTTGATGGCGGCCGTGGTAGCGCCACATGCTCATGCTGTCGCCGTCAGATAAGGCGGAAAGCACAAATGAAAGCCGCGATCTCTCCCTTACTTCGGGAATGTATCTTTCCAACCCCTCGACTTCCGTCGGCAGCGCTGCCCGCTGATCCTCAAAATGCTTTCGAAGCTGATCCTGACACACAGTAGTTCGTTCGTATCTTTCATGAACGCCGCCGAACCGCCCACAGCTCGTTCTTCGTAAGGATATTCATCAAGGCGGCACCATCGGTGCAGTGCCCAACCAGTGCCGGCGCATTCTTCTCATGCCCCGAGCCCACGCTGCTCATGGTGTTGGGCGTTCACGCTTCGCCGGGAGCATCAGCCAACACGAGCCAGCGGAAGCAGCTCGGAGTCCGACTCAACATTCGGCTGGGTCTGCACCATCTTGAAGAATATGTCTGACTGCGCTGCGGTCAGATACTGGAAGCTCTGCGGGGGACGAAGGGTCGTGCCCAGTTCAGACAGGGGGACTGGTTCAAGGAATCGGCCAGCGGTCTCGACAAGGATCCCTGTTCCGTGCTCCCGCTGGTCGTAGTAGTCAAAGAACCTGCTCTTTGAGATCCCACCAACTGCACGGAATGTGGACCAGAGCCTCTTCGGGGACATGGTCTTCTGCCCGCGGACAGCAAACCACCCAAGAAGTGAGCCAACAGGCATGGTGGCATAGATCAGAACGTGGCTGACGTCATCGGCGACGGGCCGCTTGCGGAACTCCACAATCTTCTCGCCGGCGAGAATCGCATTGGCAAACTCCGGCCTGATAGACATCAGGGCTACCCTTCCTGGAGTGTTCTTGCCCACTGAATTCCTCCCTCTGATTTGATTTGGGCGATGGATTGCGGGGACTCTTCCATGACTCCCAGCATTTTGAGGTTTTCGCGCGACACTGGCGCGTCGAGCACTTGGTCAAGCCTGAATTTGACCGCCAGTACTTCCTTTGCGCACATCTTCTGGAGTTCCTCGGCACGGTATACGGTGCGTGCTCCGGCGAAACTCAGCACGTCGGCCAGGACGCTGGTGCGTCGTGTTTCTTCAACGACGCCAACAGCGTGCACAGCCCGCCTTTCGTGCGTCCGGAGAAAGAAAAGAGTGTCGCCCGGCTCCAACGTTTTTATACCCGAGTGGCAGATGTATACCTTACGGATTGCGTTTCCATAGGTCGAATCGAAGAAAGACTGCTGTGGTTCGGACGCAGGGAAGAGCATGCTGTGGAATACCGGAATGATAGGGACGAGGAATGCCCTGTTCACACGTCGCTTTCCAGGGCCGTAGCGCCTGTTGTACTCGAGGGGGTGCTCAGGCGGCTCTTGGTCGACGCTGGGCTCCAGGATCTTGCCAAGCATAATTTGTCCGGACGCCCCCGGTTTGGGCCCCAAATCGAAGAAGCCGAATTCCTTCAGCATCGCGAGCAACGGCTCTTTGTCCAAAGAAGCCTCGATGAAGCAGGTGTCAGCCCGCATCGACCGGATGCGGGCTATGACGGCTTCCAGCAGTGTCTCTCCCAGTTTCTTGCCCTGGTTGGCTTCGGCAATCTTGAATGTACAGATCTTCACGCTGTTTCCGGTCAATCCGGACACTTCCGGTTCCTGACGATCGAGGACCGCCAGGCCACGGATGTCCCTGCCGCCCCCTATGACCAGACAGGCCCGTCTTTCGGCAACCACTTTCTCCCACCAGCTGGAAAAGTCCCCATAATCAGCTCGGAGTGAATCAAAGAACGGTTGGACTGGATCTATGGTGTGAGGCTGGACGTCATCGACAGAATAATGAACTGGCAGCTGCCCCGACAGTGCCGTCAACACCCCTTGGGCGTCATCGAGCATCATCACGCGGTCTTGAAGTCCCGCATGACGGGCATGCGCGTGGAGCTTCCGGTCCTCAGTTATCAGCCAGGTGGCGGCGTTACGTTGCAGTGCAAGAAGCAGCGCGGCGTCCACGCCATCGTTACTGCGGGCCCCAAGATCCGGTGCATAACGTGCCTCATTCAGGAACCCTGTGGTGAGTTCAACACGTCCCAACCGCGGATACTTCTCCAACTGACGGCGCCGGCGGTCCCTTAGGTGGCGATCCTGAATCCGCGAGATGTCGTCAAATTGATTCTCCATGATGGAGATCTTGCCGCCGGTGTCCAGAACAAGGCGATAAACATTCGACGCCGACTGGTGGTTGACGTGATCTGCATCCTCATCACCCTCGATGGCGAGAACAATATTTGTGTCCATCAGGACTCGCAGGTCCCCCATATGCCCCGCGTGGCTTCCCATTTTCTCCCCAAGCTCTCGAATGCGGCAGACCATCCGCGTTGTCCCTGCTGCCTACGCTACCGACCTGAGCTCACGCTGGCCCTTTGCCACGGCGGCGGTGCAGAAAGTGACTCTAGAAGCCGCCGGCGGCCAGCTGGGCCGCCTTAGGGCCGAAGACAAGACCTATGAACTGGCCAAAGCAGCCTCCGAAGCCATGACCCCCGAGGGCTCGAAGGCAATCGCGATCCGGCCTGCCTTCCGCACAAGACCCTGCCACTGGATATTCAAAGTGAGCTACGCATCAGATACTCACTGAGCAGCCTGATAAGACGAGGACCAAGGTGTCGAGTGAAGTCGTCGACAACGCTACGGTCATCAAAGCTGTCCAACACGCCCCCGTACCGCCGGATGACCTGCTCTCGACGAGGCGTCGGAGCGAAGAGCGCACCGTAGAAGGCTCGTTCCGCTCCGCGGGAGGAGCTGTCGCGGCACCGCGCCGGGCGAGGTCGAACAGGTGAATGCGCTCGAAGTCCCTCAGCCGCACCCAGCCGAGCGCGACGTTCGTCTTCGAGAACTGCGCGCTGCATGGCAGGCGGTCCCAAGACCACTCATGAGCACCCAGACTCCGAGGGCGACGGCCGCTGATCACTCGTTCCAGGACGTCTCCGGCGACCGTGTCGACACCAGATAAGCCTGGTATACGAGTGCATCATCATATCTATGGTTAAGAGCAATGACCCGGAGGTGCAGGAAAGCGTAAAGACCATGTGTGCGCGCCCTGCTGACACCGAAATTCTGGCTGATTTGTGGACGGTAGCCAGGATCGGTCCGACCAACTCTGGGGTTCTCGTGGGTACCTGAAGACCTACAAATTCCGATGGCATGTCCTCCAGAATGGGGATACACCAGGGCTAGGCTGGCGGAACAAAGTCGGATTGGGGGATCCCCTGAAGCGCAGAACCGGGTTGTTAGCGGCCAGGAAAACTGCCCATAGGGGCGGGGAAGCCCGGGCCAACCGCCGCTTCGAAGCGTTCCGCGAGGTCCGCCGGCTATTGAACGGTGACCCGGTGGTATCTAGGCGAGGCTCTAGCTGCGCTTTTCGAGCGGACGATACCTGTCACCAAGCATGCGCGCCCCGGCACCGGGGCGCGCATGCTGTACCTTCTCGTCGCCGGAGACAGTCCCTGTCCGGGTCCGCCTAATGAATTCCGGCCGCAGCGGGGGCGTTGGCCTGTGCCGCGGTTCGGGAAGGCAAGGTAGCTGCAGCCAGTATTCCTGCAGCCACCAGCAGCCCAGCCGCGACGGCAAGTGCGCTGCCGTATCCGGCGACCAGTTGGCCTGCCTCGGTGACGGCCGAATGCTGGCTGCTGTTGCTGACCGTTGCAGCAACGCCTGCCAAAACGGCCAGTCCGAGGGCAACGCCGATTTGCTGGGCCGAGTTCAGCAGCGCAGAGGCAATTCCGGCCTCCGTTTCCTTCGTGTAATATACGGCGGCCTGGGTCAGGGCGATAATGCCGAGGCCGAACCCAAGGGCGAGGATGAACATGGCCGGTGCCAGGTACAGCCAGTAGTTCGTGTTTACCTGGATGAAGGAGAACCAGAAGGCAGCCCCGGCACTGAGCAGTGCCCCCGCTGCTGCGATGAGGCGCGCGGCCATCTTCAGCAGCAGCTTAGGCGCGGCCCCTGCCCCGAGCACCAGCCCTGCCGCGAACGGCAGCCAGCTGGCACCGGTCCGCAGAGGGCTGTAATGCTGAACCTGCTGGAGATAAAGGGTGATCACGTAGAAGCTGCCCATGGGACCAATGGCGAGCAGCAGCATGGAGGCGTATGCGCCAGCGCGGCCACGGTCCCGGAACAGCCCCAGTGGGACCAGCGGCGTGCTGCTGCGGGATTGCAGGGCGATAAAGGCAGCCAGCAGCAGGGCTGCAGCGGCTACCAGACCAAGGCCCAGAGGATCCGCGAAACCCTCCTCGCCAAAGCGGGTAATTGCGTACACCAGGGCGACCATGCCGCTGGTTCCCAATACGGCGCCCCTGACATCGAGACTCCCGGCGCGCCGTCCTGCGCTCACCAAGGTCCGGCTGCCCAGGAGCACGAGGATGGCGATGGGTACGTTGATGAAAAAGACCCACCGCCAGCCGAGGGTGTCGGTCAGGACGCCACCAAGAAGCAATCCCACCACAATTCCGAGAGCGGACATCGCGCCGTACAGCGACAGGGCTGCATCACGGGTCTTGCGTTCGGAGAAGGTTGTCGCAATGAGGGCCAGGGCGTTGGGCGCAACCAGTGCTGCTCCCAGTCCCTGAATCGCGCGAGCAGCGATGAGCGTATCGCTGTTGGGACTGAGGCCACCGGCCAGGGAAGCCACAACAAAGAGGGTGAGGCCTGCCTGCAGGATGCGGCGCCGGCCGTAGAGGTCGCCAAGCCGGCCGCCCAGGAGCAGCAGAGCGCCAAATGCGAGGATATATGCATTCACAATCCAGGGCAGATGCACGGCGCTCACCCGGAGTTCCTGCTGGATGCTTGGCAACGCGATGTTCACAATGGAGTCATCGAGCACCAACATCAGCTGGGCGGTCGCGATCACCAGCAGCGGTACCAATCCGCGCTGCTGGCCTGGCTTTCCGGTCATAACATCTCCTCTTAGATTGGCGGGCAGCGGCCCGCAGAAGCTTTGGAAACCCCGAGGGGGCATCACTCTGTTGAATTTGGGGCGTCGCCAACAGGACCCCGCGAAAGTCGAATCCTCCCCGTTGCCGGTTCAGTCCGTTTGTGGTGGACCTGCCGGGGGAATCGTTCGCTGCTGGCTGCACGTGCCCTTCCTCGCGTCTCCCTTTTCGGGAGGGGCGCCGGATTTGAGTGCAACCAGCAGGGGCTCGGGAAGTTGCAGGGGCTCAGTCGCCTACAACTGTGTAATCGGCGGACATGACGGCCTGACGCACAGCGGCTCCGGCGGCCTTACCACCTACAAGGAGGTGGGAAGGGCCGCCGGGAACGAGCTCAATAGCCACAGACTCCACGCCCTCAAGGGCTGAGACGGCCTTCTCAACAGTGCGGGCGCAGTGCCCGCAGGTTAGGCCCTCGAGAGTGAGCTCAGCAGCAGCCGGGGTGAAGGCGGGTGGCGAAAAGGGTTCTGATGAGCAGCAACTGCACGCCGCGCCCGATGGGGCCAGGAGCAGTTGAGTGCGGTTTGCAGATTCAAACATGCCAGTTTCCATTCCTTGACGAAGCATCAATGGCGCTGGGGTTGACGGGCTGTGAGGGGCGGTGCAGGGCACACGCCGGGACATACCATGTCACTGACAACAGTTGAAAGCATACCCCCCAGGGGTATAGGAAGCAAAGTGTGGCCCGGCTGGAACGGCCCTCCGTAACGACGCCAACAGAGGCTCGGTCAGCGTCGCCACAGCGCCAATCTTCGCTTTGTGTCATGGTCCACCGTGTGCACGATGGACAACCTTCGGATGGTCCGCCGGTCAGGCCTCGATGAGAGATGGTTTTACGGATCTTTCGGGTGCCGGCACGATTCCTCAACACACCGGTTATGACGAAGCGCCCGGCTGGCTTTCCCAGCCGGGCGCTTGCCCATTCCTTAGTTCATCGAAGAAGGTCCCCCTGCTTCGGCACATCTGACCCGATGCGGGGGCCAGTCATAAGGACAGTGTCACCGTACTTTCTTCACGGGGAGGATCGTCAGTGCCCCCAACAGGGCGATCCCGGCCGCTACGGCGAGCAGGAGGTCGTAACGGCCACCACCCATGGTAACCAGGGCTGCCGAGACCGCCGGGGCGAGTGTCTGCGGACCTGTCATGGCGATGTTGAATACGCCGAGGTCCTTCGCTGTGTCATCAGGATTCGGAAGGACATCGATGACGAGGGCGAGGTCAACAGCGATGTAGATGCCAAAGCCAATGCCGATGACCAGTTCCGCCCAGTAGAACCCACTGGTGGAGTCGGCCGCAGTGAGCATCCAGGTGCCGATGCCGAAGATTATGGCCGAGGTCCAAATGAAGACTTTCCGCCGCCCTAGCCTGTCGGAGATCCATCCGGCAATCTGGCCGGCCGTAACCAAGGCGAGCGTGTAGATGAGAACGCCGGTTGCCAGTGCGCCGGCCGCATCCTGTTTGGACAGGCCCAGATCCTGCTGTAGGTACAGGAGGCGGAAGGTGACGAACATAAACATCGCCAGGACGACGAGGAAGCGGGAGACCCAGGCGAACGCGAAGTCGGGGTTCTTGCGGGGGTTTACCCAGAAGGTCTTCAGGGCGGTCCGCAACCCGCCTTCTGAGGCAGGGCGGCGCTCCATTGGCCGGTCCGGCAGTACGAAGGCGAAGACAAGGACCAGCACCAGGGCGAGGACGCCGGGGACCAGGAAGAGTAGGAGCATGTTCTGCCCGAAAAGGCTTGCCGAATAGGCTGCGCCGAGGGAGGCTGCCTGGGAAGCAATGCCGATCATGCCGCTTACTTTGCCTCGCTGCCACTGGGGTACCTGGTCTGCCAGGGTCGCCGTATGTGCAGCGACCGCCGCGTTGCCGAGAGCCTGCGCGAAGAACCAGCCGATGCCCAGCACTACGGCATTCGGGGCCGTGGCGATGACGGCCAGGCATGCCAGGAGTCCCAAAGCTCCGGCAACCAGCCAGGGACGGCGGCGGCCGAAACGTCCGACGGTGCGGTCGCTAAGGCGGCCAAAAACGGGGTCGAAGAGGAGGGCTGCGAACGCGCCCATGGAGATGACGGTGCCCAGTGTGGCGGCAACGTCCGGTCCCGGAACCAGAGACTGCACCTTGAGTGTCATGCCGGCGACGATGGGCATAAAAAGGGCAATCATCAGTC
Source organism: Arthrobacter sp. Soil761 (assembly GCF_001428325.1). Lineage (NCBI taxonomy): Bacteria > Bacillati > Actinomycetota > Actinomycetes > Micrococcales > Micrococcaceae > Arthrobacter > Arthrobacter sp. Soil761. The sequence continues at coordinate 169,906 of NZ_LMSF01000001.1, forward strand.
CCAGCCGCGCGAGCACCATCGTTGTGATGACACTGGCCTGGGCCTTTTCGACGGGGACGGGAGCGTAGGACAACGAGTTGGGCGCTTCGGGTCCTGCAGCAGAATCAGACACAACCATGGGTCTCATTGCTTTCTATTGGGAGAGGGGAGGCGGGCCAGACGTAGCCCGTGTGATAGGAACCACAGTACCGCAGACCGACCGAGTATGCGGTCGGTTTATCAAATCGTTACTTTTTCGTCGCGCAAAGCTTGTGTTACCGACCGTGTAGTCGGTCGGCGTGCTATCGTTGTGATTCGAAGCACAACAGAAGGGGCACCAGTCCCGAAATTCGCCACTTTCCTGACGAAGGAGTCTTCCGATGAGCGTTCCTGCCACTGATCTTCCTGTCGTGTCCGGCGTGCAGTCGGACTTCATAGATGAAGCGGTGCAGTCCCTTGACCTGACAGGAAAGATCCGGCTGCTTTCCGGTGCAAAGATGTTCAGCCTCTGGGGTGATGCTTCCATTGGCTTGGACGAGATTGTCATGTCTGATGGCCCGACCGGTGTGCGTGGTGAAGAAGTTGTCGGTGGTCGCGAGAGCTGCCTGCTGCCGAACGCCACACTGCTGGCGCAGACGTGGAACTCTGGCGTGCTCGACGAGGTCGGCGCACTTCTGGCAGAGGAAGCCATGGACCAGCAGACCCACATCGTCCTGGGCCCCACGATCAACCTCCACCGCACTCCCCTGGGTGGTCGCCTCTTCGAGTGCTTCAGTGAGGACCCGTACCTCACCGGTGTCCTCGCGGCCGCCTATGTCCGCTCCCTCCAGAGCCGGGGCATCGGAGCGTCCCCGAAACATTTCCTCGCCAACGAATCCGAAATACAGCGCACCACTGTTGACTGCGTCGTTGACGAACAGACCCTGCGGGAGCTTTACCTGCTGCCGTTCGAAATCGTGAATCACGACGCGCAGCCGTGGACCGTGATGGCCTCCTACAACGGCGTAAACGGCGTCACCGCCACGGAGCACGATGAGCTCCTCAATGACATTCTGAAAAAAGAGTGGGGCTTTGACGGGCTTGTCATGTCCGACTGGTTCGCCACAAAGACGGCCGCGGAAAGCGCGAACGCCGGCCTGGACCTGGTGATGCCCGGGCCCGAAACGGTCTGGAGCACATCCCTGGAGAAAGCCGTGCGTTCCGGCGACGTCCCCGAAGAAGCCATCGATGACCACGTTCGCCGGTTACTGATTCTTGCCGCCCGGGTCGGCGCCTTCGGCACACGGCGTGACTGGCCCGCTGACATTGCCCGGCCCGACAGCGGAGTCCGCCGCGAACAGCTGCGAAGGATCGCTGCCCAGGGCATGGCAGTGCTCAAGAATGACAACGCCACCCTTCCGCTCGCCAACGAAACGGGGACCGTGGCCGTGATCGGTCGCCACGCTACTGACACCGTCGCCCAGGGCGGCGGCTCCGCCCGGGTCCGCCCGCCGCACATTGTGAGCATCGCAGATGGCCTTACGTCCGCGCTCGGCCCGGGGGCCACGATCGTGGACGGGGTGGAAACCAGGACGCGAATGGTGGCCGCGCCTGCCTCGACTGTGCGCGATCCCGAAAACGGCACTCCCGGGATGCGGGTCCGCGCTCTCGACGAGCAGGGCAACGTCATTGAGTCCCGCCACTTTGACGTAGCCGAACTTGAAGTAGCTGACGATGGTTGGCTCGCAAATGCGGTCAGGATCGAGCTCTCGGCCGACGTCGCCATGTCGTCACCGGCCCGGATGCGCGTCGGCGTGATCGGACCCGGCCAATGGACCGTGACGGCGCCCGGCCACCACGAGACGTTCGCCGTAACCCCGCATGATGGTCCCGGCGGCGGCCTTCACCGGCCCAAGAGCCACGTCGCAGTGGTGCCCTTGGAAGCCGGCGCCAGGATTACCGCCACCACCGGGCCCCACTTCGAAATGAGAATCATCGGGCTCGTCGTCACAGCGGCCGCCCGCCCCGCCGCCGCCGCGATCCGTGAGGCCGTGGTGGCAGCGGCATCGGCTGACACTGCCATTGTCGTCGTCGGCAACACCCAGGAACAGGAAACCGAAGGCCAGGACAAGAAAACGCTGGCATTGCCCGGCGACCAGGACGCCCTCGTGGCCGCCGTCGCCGCCGTCGCACGGCGTACTGTCGTCATCGTGAACGCCGCCACACCGGTCCTCATGCCCTGGCTTGATAATGTCGACGCCGTGCTCTTCGCCGGGCTCCCCGGGCAGGAAGCAGGAGACGCAGTCGCTGCAGCGCTGACCGGTGACATCGAACCGTCGGGGCGACTCGTTACCACCTTCCCCGCCCGTGACGGCGAAGGGCCGGCCTGGGGGACCATGCCCACCGACGGGCGTCTCGAGTACGCGGAAGGGCCGCGAGTAGGCTACCGAGGATGGCACCAATCCGGGACACAGCCCTTGTTCTGGTTCGGCCACGGCCTCGGCTACACTTCCTGGGACTACACCTCAGCGCACATCACCGGGCAGGACGGGACGGGGGTTAAAGCCGTTGCCGTGGCCCTGACCAACACAGGTCAGCGTTCCGGCAGGGAAACCGTGCAGGTCTACCGCGTCCCCGCCGGCGAGGATCAGCCTGCACGTCTTATCGGATGGGCACAGGTTTCCCTCGATCCCGGGCAGAGCGCTACTGTTCAGGTTGAGTGTGATCTCCGAACCCAGCGGATCTGGGACGTGGAAGAACACATATGGCTGCCGCTCTCCGGCGGTTCAATCGTGATTGCGCGTGGCCTCGGCGATCCCCGCATCACGGTTCCGCTCGAAAACGGACAGGAGTCCTAAGGCATGTCTTACCCACCCGGCTACCGCATTGAACGCGAGCGGAACCGCACGGAAAAGGCCGGCGACATCGCCCGGGCCAAGGCCATCCAGGCGGCGATTGAGCTGTTCTCGACCAGCGGGTACAACAAGTCCTCCATCGCCGAGGTAGCACTCCGGACCGGGCTGTCCCAGTCAGGCCTCCTCCACCATTTCCCCAACAAGACCGCCCTGCTCACTGCGGTGCTCGAACAGCGGGAAAAGGAAGACAGCGAATTCCTCTTCGGAGAAGGCGCGGCACCCATGGGATGGGCGGCCTTCGACTCGCTCGTCGCCCTCGTTGCCCGCAACTCCACCCGGCCGGAGTGGATCGGCCTGTTCGTCCGGATCTCGGCAGAAGCCACCGAAGCCAAACACCCGGCAAACCAATGGATGCTCGATCACTACCGCAGCACCCGGGAATGGCTCACCCAAGCCATCGAGGACGGCAAGCGAACGGGCGAGATCCTCCCGGACGCCCCCGTTGAAGCCATCGTCCGCAACACCATCGCCGTGCTTGACGGGCTCCAGCAGCAATGGGTGGCCGAACCGCACAGCATGTCAATGGTCGCGGAGCTCCGGGTGTACCTTGACCAGCTTCGTGCTACCTGGGGAAACTCTCAGCAGTAACCACAGCACCTGCCAGGCCCAGTTGCCCGCCGCGCGTACCAGTCGAGCGTGCGGGGCATTCTGGCGTACCCGTTCCCACCCTGAAAGGCGCCCCCTCATGCCCGCTCTCCCCCAGCACATGTACGACTTCATCTCCCAACCCAATCCTGCAGTCATGTCCACGGTCGCCTCCGACGGGCGCCCTGTCAGCGTCCAGATCGTCTATCTCGCCGAAGATGCCGGGCACATCCTCCTGAGCATCGCTTCCGGAAATTCCCGCGGCGGCCGGCTCCAGCACCTGCGAGAAGACCCCCGCATGTCCCTCACCGTGCTCAAGAACGACGACTGGACAGAGGCCGTCACCGTTCTGGGAACCGCCGTTGAATTCTTCGACGACAAGGACCTCCAGATCATCGATGCCATGACCACCCACTACTTCGGTGCGCCCTACGCGATCCGCAACCCGCGCACGGCAGTGAGGGTCCGCATCGACGAATGGACCGAACACTCCAACGCGATGTTCCGCATCAACAAAGCCGGAGAAGGCGAGACAGTTGGCTGAGCTCAATCGCTTTCCCAAAAGAGTCTTCAGCCAGGGAGATGAACCGGACCCACGGTTCAGCCTCGCTAATGAACGCACCTTCCTGGCGTGGATCCGCACCGCACTGGCTTTACTCGCCGGCGGGGTCGCTCTCGAGGCACTGGGCCTCGGCATCCATCCCGGGTACCGGCTCTCTGCGTCCATCCTGCTGATCCTCAGCGGGATCATGTCGGCCATCCAGGCCTGGGGCGGGTGGACGAGGACGGAACAGGCCCTGCGGAAGAGTTCACCCCTTCCCCCGACGATCCTCTCGCTCCCCCTGACTGTTCTGCTGGTAGCGGTTGCGGTCCTGGTTCTGATTGGAATCGTTCTGAAGTGACCGGGCTCTTCGATCCCGGTCTCCAACCGGAGCGCACGGGTCTGGCCTGGCAACGGACCTGTCTTGCGTTCCTCGCAGGCTCCCTCGTCGCCATGAAGGTCCTTCCGCCCATCCTGGGGCCCTGGTCACTGCTGTTGGGTGTGGCGGGCGTTCTGGAGTCCGTGCTCTTACTGTTTGTGGTCCGTCGGCGATACCTCCAGCACCATCAAATTCTCACAGCCCCGGACGGGCCACCTGCCCGGGCCGCCGACGGCTTCCTTCCGGCCGCTCTTGGCGCCTCGACATTGGTTGCAGGGTTTGTTTCGCTGGCTCTGGTCCTGACAATCCGGCTTTAGGGACGTCGTCGGATATTCCGCCCTGGAGAGGGCAACTGCGTGGAACAGTGTGTTCAGTATCGGGGGCGGTACAGCTTTCGTACTTGTCCGGTCTACAGAGCAGGGCGCTGAATTGAAGCAAGGCGTCACCGCTGACGCCTTAAACCACGAAGGAGTAGACGAAGAACTATGACTACAGACCTCTCGCGCATGCAGAAGGCCAATTTTGTCGACGAGGACAATTACGAACTCATCACTATCGGGCGGATCACGAAGAGGATGGTGACCCTTGACGGGGCCAGCGCCGTTCTCGTCCGCTTTCCGGTGGGGGCATCAGTGACGGAGGATGCGGTCAAGACCGGAATTCTCGACACGGATATGTGTCCTATGCCGCATGTCGCCTACATCCTGGAAGGCAGTTTGGGGGTGCGCCAGCGTACCGGATCCGAGGAGGAATTCTCAGCCGGAGATCTTATGATGCTGCCGCCGGAGCATGAAGCATGGACCGTCGGGGACAGGGACTGCGTCTTTATCGAATTCATGCGTGGGACCAGTGACGTCTACGACTACTGGCCGGAGCACTGAGCGGGCGCGTAGGCGCCATGTGAAGTGCGGGCACGATGAGCGCTGAAGATAGCGCTCATCATGCCACGTCTCCCGTTGGGCAAGTCGCCGCGCCTAACGGGAGGCGTGCCAGAAGTCATCATCTAACTGTTCGCCGGCTTCGTCCCAGAGGGGATGGCGGCGCTGTAACATCGAGGGTGTTGACGACAGCCAGGCTGCCTACTTCCGTCGCCGGCGGTCTGCCTGTTCGACCAGTTCCGTAATCCATGGCCGATGTCCGCGTCGAAATTCCATCCACTCAGGCAGGCCCTGAATAGAGGGGCCGGACCTATCGATGTCGATGGTGATCCGGCCGCCACCAACAGGTGCGTTGGTGATGTGCAGATCACCATAGGCTTCCGGAAGCACAGGATCCATCCACAGTCCCCGACGGGAGACATGAACGTCGTACCGCATCAGGTTCGTCACCAGGAGGATCGGGGCCGTTGCTGCCCAAGCCTGGGGCGAACACGCCGTTGGATAAGGTACGGGTTCGGCGAACTGATCACGGCTGAAGCCGCAGAAGAGCTCGGGCAAGCGCCCGCCCGAGAATTCGGCGGCTTCCAATATCGCAGTGGTAATGCGCTGTGCTTCCGCCACGAAGCCGTATCGCAACAGACCGGCAGCGATGATTGCATTGTCGTGGGGCCATACCGAGCCGTTGTGATAGCTGGCCGGGTTATATGCGCCCATGTTGCTGGCCAAGGTCCGTATACCCCAGCCGCTGAACATCTCCGGAGACATAAGCCGCTCGGCAACCTGCGGAGCCTTGTCCTCGTCTACGAGTCCGTAGACCAGACAGTGGCCCATGTTGGAAGCACACGCGTCCACCTGTCGCTTCCTGCCGTCGAGTGCGATTGCATAGTACCCCCGGTCCGGCATCCAGAACTGCTCGTTAAATCTCCGCTTCAGTTCCGCCGCCCGATCGGCGAGATCATCTCCCCGTGCCGTGTCGCCCGCGTCGTATGCCATCCAGGCACGCGCGGTATACGCAGCATAGACATAGGCCTGGACTTCACAGAGCGCGATCGGGGGCTCCGCAAGTGTTCCATCGGCAAAATTGATGCCGTCCCAGGAGTCTTTCCAGCCTTGGTTTATCAGGCCCTGGTCGTTGAGCCGTTCATATTCGACGAAACCGTCGCCGTCCTTGTCCCCGTAGTGACGTATCCATTCCAGGGCGCGGTCCGCGTGGGGCAGCAAACCGGCGATAATATCCGCACCGAATCCCCACCGGCTGACGGCTCCGAGCACATCCACAAATAACGGAGTCGCGTCGACGCTCCCGTAGTAGGCTGATTTGCCTCCAAGGGCCAAACCGGCATTGAGGCTAAGCCTTACTTCGTGCAGGATCTTGCCGGGCTCCTCCTCCGTCAGTGGGTCCACGACGCTTCCTTGCCGGTCCGCCAGCGTCTGCAGCGTCCCCAAAGCCAGTGAGGGATCCACCGGTAACGCCATTTCCGAGGCCCACAGGGAATCCCGGCCAAAGAGCGTCATGAACCACGGCGCACCTGCCGCCACCACAACGCGTTCGGGATGATCCGGATCCTCGATCCGGAGGGCACCCAAGTCGTCGTAGCTCCGCCGTAACGTCCGCTCAATGGATCGGTTACCCATGCGAACGACGGGAATCCTGGCAACCCATTCCTTGCGGCGCCGGTCACTGGGGGACAACTCCTCCCCCTCAGGGTGGACAAGGGTGGCGCTCCGGCCAGAGCCTTCAACCTCAACCCGGGCACTGACGACAGCGCTCCAGTCCCCTTGCGGTGGGACAGATACCAGAAAGGTGACCCCCTCCGGCTTCACCTCTGCTCCCGGAGCCTGAATAACCACCCGTTTTCGCATGCCTTGCCAGACACCGGAAATGGTCAGCTGGTCCCCATCCACGTACCGGGTTGCGTCCCACGCACGCTGGATCCGGGCTTCCTTCACTTCAAAAAGGTCCGCGAAGTCAGCTTCAACCTCGAGGGAAATCGCGCATTCGACGGGTTTGGTTGAATAATTGCGTACGGTAAGTCGCTCCTGAATACCCGCGCCGACTTCCCGCAGGCGCTCCACGATCAGCGGGCTGTCCGCATATCCGTCGGAACGGGGAACGCGACCTGCAAACAGGGCCCGGAACGGCTCGCGCGTCTCGGCAGCCAGGGACTCAAGCGGATGACTGTTAACTGTCAGGTTCCAGCGGGACAGGAATCGGGTGTCCTGCACGAACAGGCCATGCGGGTGCTCGGGATGAATGTCGCCATTGGGCAAAGAAATGCAGAACGAGGTTTCCTCGACCAGGGTGACGGTCCCTGCCCCTACTGGGCCGGCAGCCGTGTCAGCATTCCATCCAGCCATCCTGGTTCCTCCAAGAAAGCAGCGCCGGCACAACGTGGTCTCTTAGACACGCTTGGGCGACGGCACCTCTGTTTACTTGACCCTACTCTCCCCCGGCTAAGGGGTGTAGACCCTGTTTCATATCCCTGCATGGCATCCAGAAACAGGACCCAGTGCAACGTACCTGTATAGCAGGAAGCCGGGAAAAGGCGGGCCTGTCAACCGCGGGGCACCGTATGGTGGGCGCTGACCGTTAGGAAGCTGCCCGAGGGGCGAACCAGCCGGAGAAGTCCGCAGCCCACTCTTGCGGGCCAACAAACCCGATGGAGCCCAGCTGCCGCGCCTCCTCACAGCGGCGCAGACCCCACCAGAGGTCGTAGAGCACCCGCGGGGCGACATGAACCTGAAGATCCGGGACACGTTCTGCGCGGCCGATGCTCGCGGTTGTCTTGCTGTTCTCTGTGCAGATCCAGCCATGAAGGGGAGCTCCCCTGACGTTGTCGAACTCGAACCCCAGGACAATCGACTTCCTGGGCAGGGAATCTGTCACAAGGCCGCGGCCCATGTGTTCGAGCAGCGTGCCAAGCCCTGTCCGCAGGTCATTCTCAAAGGGCGCATGCCAATGACTCGCCCAGAGGCCCAGCGACTCCAAGGTCTGCCGCAGCGCGTAGCCGACCGGCGTCAGTCTGTAGCGTCGTGAGCCGCGGGGGCCGGTTTCATCGTTGCGAACGACAAGCTCCAGCTGGACCAGGCGCTTGAGCCGCTGGGAAAGCAGTGTCCGCGAAAGGTCAGGCAGGGCCCGGGACATATCGTTGAACCCCATTTCACCGCAGAGGAGTTCGCGCACGATCAATAGGGACCAGCGGTCACCCAGCAGCCGCAGCCCTTGTGATATCGACCAATAATCGGCACTCGGGCGCCCTGCTGTTTTCGCCAGGTCGTCTTGTTCCCGGGTGAACTGCTCCGCAATGGTCGTCATCGTCCCTGAACTCCAAGCGATCCGTGAGTTGTGCTGCCACCATTCTTCCCGACCCTTCGAGGTGCTGTGTGTGCGCCACGCACATAAGTTGATGCCCGCCTGTCCGTCGCAGGCCTTCACCGGTTCTGCCTTTAAGCAAGAATCGAAGGTTGGCCGATAACCGTCCAACCTTCGATTCTGCGGTCCGTTTGCTAGAGCCGGATGTCTGCAGACTCCCCCGGTTTCAAGGCGATGAGGAGTTCGCTGAGCCCGGCATCTGCGAAAAGCTTGCTGATCTGGTCAGCATTCTGGCTGAAATGTTCCCACGAATCCTCGTGCACTGGAACGACCTTCTTGACACCCATGATCTTGGCCGCCTCCAGGGCCCGGTCATTGCTGAGGGTGATGTACGCGCCATCTGCGATCACATCGAATTTTGCGCCGCCGACGAAGAGCACAGCGATATCAATGGCTGGAAAACGATCCGCAATTTCGCGCACGATATCCAGCTCGGAGTTATCACCGTTGATGTAAATCGTCGGCATGCCCTCTGCTTCGAGGACAAAGCCAATAACGGGCCCGAGTGCGTCCCACACGCCCTCCGGGCCATGATGCGCCGGCACTGCCGTGATTTTCATCTGCCTGCCATCGGGAAGCGTAACGGTATGAGTCTCGTAGTCGCTGGTCCCGCTGACGTTGGGGCCGAAGTTCTTCGCAGCCTCCGTCGTGGTGAGGGCAAGCGGCACCATCGTCAGAAAACCCCGGCCGGCCACGTCCAGATTGTCGATGTGCTCGTGGGAGGCGAGTGCCAGGTCAACGTGGCCAAGCTCCTCGGGGGTGGCGCTGGGGGCGAGCTTCTTGATGACGGGTCCGGCGATTGGGTGGTGGTAGACCTGGGGGGAATCGAAGGTGGGGTCAGTGATCATCCGGTAGCCGGCGATCTCGAGGAGCAGGGTCGGTCCTCCAATGAGGGTTACTTTGACGTCGTCCATAATTTCAGTCCTTATCGGGTCGGTGGGGGCCGGGGTTCAGCTCTTGCTCGTCATTTGAGCCGTGATGTCTTCCGCCCCGTGCAGGACATAGACGAGCTTGCCGTCACCATCGAAAGCCGGAGCGTTCAGGGGCTGGAACCACCGGGGCTCGAAAATCCCGTCTGAGTTCTCGATGTCATACCGAACAGGCGGAAGAATATCGATCTTGCCGGTTTCGACAACACGCTCGATGGAGCTGCGCAGAATCTCTGTTCCCTTGGCGTCAGGGTTGTCCGGGTTGTCCGGAAAAGCCTCGAGGATGTCCATGCCGACGATTCCCTCGCGGCTCTTTCCCGTAGATGCAAGGAACGAGTCAGTGGCAGCGACGATCGTTCTGTCGGGGGTGACGATGATGTATTGGTTCGGCAGACTTTCGAAGATTTTCTGAAAGTCGGGGTTACGTGCATCTGAGGATGACACTTCGACTCCTTTCCCTGATGAGCGACTCTTTCGCGTCTCGTATTGCCATTGCAGCAGGTGGGGCCGTCCCCCACTAGTGCAATACATGGACTGGAAGGAGTCAGCGTCCCTGCTGTTTCGCCGACCAGGGCCTGCCGCAGATGCCGGGAAAAACGGGGATGCCCTTTGGCTTGGGCCATCGGCGGCATTTGTCCCAGATCCCTAGAGTCCGAAGGCGGTTCCGTGGCCATGCTCGAACACGAGGTTGGTCTGGGTGCCTGCGACGGCAGGATTCGATGACAGATGGTCCAGTACGAATTGACGGATGTGCTCGGTATTCCTGGCCGTGATGTGGATCAGGAAATCATCTGCACCGCCAAGAACGAAGAATTGCTTGATCTCGGGCAGGTCCCGCAACTCATTTCCGAAGGCATTCATCAGGTGCCGGGCCCCAGGCCTAAGCCGCACGCTGACCAGGGCCTGGAGGGGCAGGCCCATTGCTTCGGGTGCGACTTCGACGGTGAACCGCTTGATTACCCCCGACTCTTTGAGCGCCTTGAGGCGGGCAAGACAGGTTGACGGCGCAAGTCCGAGGGCCTCCGACAACGACTGATTGGTACGCCTTGAATTATTGGACAGCAGGCCTAGAAGCTTGTGGTCCACTTCGTCCAATGGCACCTGTTGCAGTTTCTGCGAGTCCGACACTCTGTAACGCTCCTCACAATGCAGGAATTAATCAGCTGCTTCCATTCTGCCGCAGATCCTGCGAGCAACGCGCAGCTCTCCGCATTTTCTGTCATTCTCTTCCCCACAAGCATCAATCTCGTCAGAAAGCATGAGTCATGATCATCTCCGTCCCCAAGGAAATCAAGAACAACGAGTTCCGCGTCGCCATCACGGCCGCCGGCGTGTATGAATTCAAAGCAAACGGCCACGACGTGCTCGTGGAAACCGGTGCCGGCGCTGGTTCCGGCATCAGCGATCAGGTGTACGCACTCGCCGGAGCCGAGATCGTACAGAGTGCAGAAGAGGCCTGGGCGCGGGCCGACATGGTGATGAAGGTCAAGGAACCCGTGGCATCCGAATACCGCCACTTCCGCGAGGGCCTGCTACTTTTCACCTACCTTCACCTCGCAGCGGAACCCGCACTGACCCAGGCGCTTGTCGACTCCGGCGTCACGGCCATCGCCTACGAGACCGTCCAGGAAGGCCGAACGCTGCCGCTGCTCGCACCCATGTCCGAGGTGGCCGGCAGGCTCTCCGTCCAGGTCGGTGCGACCTCGCTCATGGCGCCGGCAGGGGGCAAGGGTGTGCTGCTCGGTGGCGTTCCGGGCGTCCGTCCCGCCAAGGTTGTCGTCCTCGGTGCAGGTGTCGCAGGCACCAACGCCGCGGCCATGGCGCTCGGCCTCGGCGCCGACGTCACCATCCTGGACATCAACATCAACCGGCTGCGCGAACTCGACGCCCAGTACCAGGGCCGGCTCAAGACCGTGGCGTCGAACTCGTACGAGATCGAAAAGTCAGTTATCGATGCAGATCTCGTCATCGGCTCCGTCCTGATTCCGGGAGCGAAGGCACCCAAGCTCGTCACCAACGACCTCGTGGCCCGGATGAAGCCCGGCTCGGTCCTGGTGGACATCGCGGTGGACCAGGGCGGCTGCTTCGAGGACACGCACCCCACCACGCCAACATGCCCGGCGCTGTCCCGAACACCTCCACCTACGCGCTGACCAACGTCACGCTCCGCTACGCGGTGGCTTTGGCCAACTACGGCGTCAAAGGTGCTTTCGACCGGCTCCCCGCTCTGGCCGGCGGTCTGAACGTGGCGGCGGGAAAGGTCACTCACAAGTCTGTCAGCGATGCCCATGGACATAACCTCGCCGACTGGCAGGACCTCGTAACGGTTTAGGACATCGGCTGTGCCTGCCCGATAGAAGGCAGGCACAGCCCGCTCCATAGGAAGGGCACGGCATCAATGGCATTTCATCTGCAACCCAAATGGCAGCCGCTGGTCGGTCAACTGGTCATCGTGAAACTTCTGGATAAGGAGATCCGCCGCGGAGTTGTCGATGCAGTCACCGATGATGATCAAATCCTATGGCTCGACAGTCACGGCGCCGAGCCCCGCCGTCTCTTTCACCGGGCAGACGGTTTCAAGGTGTGGGTCGACTATAGATGGGAAACCGACAGGTCCAGCCTCTGCCCTGGCTTCCAGCATGCTGCTGCACCATGACGTGCCAACACTCCGCTGCCCCTGGACGCGTACAGCTTCTGGAACAGCTGCATGATGATAATGAGTTAGCAAGAGCCATTACCCGACTGCGCTCTGAAACAGTCCCGGATGAAGCGTCAGGCGTTCTTGTCACCTGGTACGGCCCTTGGTCCTACACCCTTGAACTCAGCCATCAGATTCCTCCTGGTCTCGTCTACGAGTGCGTCGCCCCTGAACAACTGAACTTCTCAGACTGATTCAGGACCGCCGGTCTGACTGGTCGAGCCCATCAGCGCCCCTCCCTCCAACGGCGGCGCGCTGGCGGCGCCCTTCCAGCAGGCTGTCGACCTCACGAGCCGACCGCGGGTCCACCGTCCTCACGGATAGGCACCAGGCACACAGCCGATGCGAACGCTGTGCCCGCAGTACATATCGATCATCTGAGCCGGCACGAAAATGGTCGAATATGAAGAGTCGGTAAGCCACTCCCATTCCTGGTGAGTCGGGAGCGGGAGCCCCACCGGCCGTGTGCAACCTGGCAACGAGAAGGAACCCTGATGTCCGAACTTCCTGTGGAAAGAGCAGATCTCGGCATGGCCTGGGCGGTGAAAGAGAGCTTTGTACAGTACGTGCAGTCTATGCGCGATGGACGCATACTCCTGCGCGAGGGTGCTGCCGTGACAAATACCCGACAGTTCTATTTCCCGTTCAGAAGCCTGGATCAATCCGACGGGAACAACTTTGTGCTCCAGTTCGGTGGAGAGGCCCGCTTCCTCGCCCATCACGGGCTAATGTCGGTCTCAATTTGCAACCCAAGAATTAAAGTCGGGCCCGACGGGGCATGCCTGTCCATCGAACAAGGAAACGAGATCGTGCACCTCGCCCATCTCAACTTGCCGGCGGTGTCGGTGGAAGAAGGCATCAATATGTGGGCAAATGTCCCGGTAGCTCTGACCAGAGCAGGAGCGGCTGTTTTCGCAGATAGCTACTCAGCCGGAGAAACACTGGCTCCACTGACCGTGAGAGCACCATCCATTGTGGAAGTATCCTGACCGCGTTCTGCGGGGGACTGGCGGCACCACTTGGGACACGGTGCTGGGCCAGGCATGAACACGCCGTGCCTTGCCCCGCTCCCGACGACTCGGTGGATCCGGGCACGAGAGACTGGCAAGGACCTGTTCCTGCCCGCAGACTCAATGGGTCCAGAGGCAGGAATCGCTGCATCGACTAGTGTGTCCAACCCGCGGCCGCAGCACCACCACGCACTGTTGGTTACTGAGTAGCCACTGTTGCGGTCGTTCGGACCAGGTGGGCGAAGCGTCGCGCCATCGCCTCGGTATGCTCCCTCACGATCTGGTCTTGATTCTCGAATGCTTTCATTCCGCGGCCGGCCCGCTCTACGGCATCCGTGTCATTCTCCTTGACCAGGGACAACCACTGGCGGTAGACCACCGGCGAGATTTCCGGGTGAAACTGAACTCCCCATGACATCTCGCCTACTCGAAAAGCTTGGTGCGGATACTGGGCCGTCATCCCGAGCCATACCGCTGACGGCGGGAGTTGTTCGATCATGTCCCCATGCATGGCGCCTGCGAAGAATGGACCCGGCAATCCGGCCATCAAGGGATCCTTGGCAGCATCGGGCCGTAATGCCACCTCTACGACCCCCGCCTCGAGGCCCTGGTCTCCCCTAGCCACGGTCCCGCCGAACGTCTGTGCCATCAGCTGAGCTCCAAGGCAGATCCCTAGCGTGGGCTTTCTATGTCTGTCGGCGGCCGCCATAAGGCGCCGGATGTCGGAAAGCCAGTGATAGGCATCGTCGTCCAAGGAGCTCATGTCTCCACCAAGAACCACCAAGGCGTCCTCCTGGATCACGTCCGGGATCACGTCGCCAATGAAAGGCTGGATAATTCTGGTGGTTATTCCCTCGTCATGCAGCCAAACACCGAGACGGTCCAGCGGGCAGTGGAAATCTGGCTGTATGACGAGTGCCTGCAGGGTACCGGTACCTCGGGGCAGGTTTGGCTGATTGGTCATGCTCGAATTCCTTATCGGGCGATCGGGGTTTCAGCGTTCGAAACCCCCGGTTGTGAAGGGACGGTGGCATCCCGTGCGGTTAACCCGGACACCAAGGCCCCATGGCCTTTAATCCCCGACCCCCGCGGACAACTTCAACGTAGCGAACAGCATCGCCGGGACCGCAGTGCCGTTTGCACATTAAGATCCAAATGTGTGTGCCACACCCTGGTGCTCTTGGGATCACGCGAATATTCCTCAGCGAACTCCGGCCGCTGTTGCCGTCATTGAAGAACCGCGCGGTGGCCTTCGCGCATCGCCAGTCGCGCTGCAATGCCCGTGGGAAGCCAGTCGCCGGCTTCTTCGAATGAATGACCGATGAGCTGCTCTACACGCTGGAGCCGTTGCCGGAGTGTGTTGCGGTGGATGTGCAGTTTTGAGACCGTGTCGGCAATGGATCCTTTGTTGGATAGGAGCATGGCGACTGTTTCGGCCAGCTGGGTTCCATTTTCCGCGTCGTAGTGCGTGAGGGACCTGAGTTCCGCGAGCACGTCCCTGATCTCCGCAGACATCCCTTCCCCAACAAGCGGCAGTTCCTGCAGGTGTTCTATGTCGCTGAAAGAGGTTACCCGTCTCCCGGATGTCCTGCCGACCAGTTCTGTCCATGCCAGTGCGGTTTCGGCGTCTGAAAGCGCTGGCTGCAGAGAGGCGACGTCCCGCGCCAGTGGACCTACGCCGGCGAAAGCTGAGACGCCACGGTGTTCGTCGAGGTCAGAAAGAGTTGTCTCCAACTTCGCCTTGATCTCTTCTCCGGAGCCGGAGGCGGTATCGATAAAGAGCAGGCTGAGGGGGCCTTCAGTGAAGACCAGGGATCGGGAGCCAGCCAGCTCCTGAAGATAGGGGGCGATGCGCCTGGACACCGCGTCAGAGTCGAATTTCAGCCGTTTCACTCGCACCAGAACCGGCAGAGTGCGGCCCTTGGACCAACCTGACTCCTCGAGAATCCGGGCGAATGTGCTCGTGCCGACGCTTCGGAGCAAGCGTGAAGCATGGGATGAACCGACGGACTCCAGTTCTACTGCTTCAAACAGAGCGGCCAGCTGAGAGCAAATGGCGCTCAGCCGATCGAGCTCTCTGGCGGAATAGCGGCGTGGACGATAGCACGTGACAATGCCCCGGGTGCTCGTCAGGCCAAAGGAGACAGATATCCGCTCGTGTCCAGCGACGTTGGATTCAATGAACTCGGACGTTGCCGTTCGTGAATGAGTGGTTCGAACCATGATTCCGCTCCGCTCGCCCTTGTCCATTGCAATGGCGGTGGGCGGCGACGTGGCTGGACCACGCCCGAAATATTCAATGACGCAGGCGTCCGAGCTCATGTGCTTAAGAATCGACCGGGCGGCCACCTGGGCGCACTGCAGG
The DNA here is from genome assembly GCF_001428325.1 of Arthrobacter sp. Soil761. Classification (NCBI taxonomy): domain Bacteria; kingdom Bacillati; phylum Actinomycetota; class Actinomycetes; order Micrococcales; family Micrococcaceae; genus Arthrobacter; species Arthrobacter sp. Soil761. The sequence continues at coordinate 185,537 of NZ_LMSF01000001.1, forward strand.
ACGGAAGTGGCGGAGTTGATCGGGAAATCGACAAGGAAATGCGCTGCTGCGGATTGGCGCCGCAAGTCATCAACAGTCTCAGCCTGCAGCAGGCCGCTGGCAAGCAGCACGCCCACCTCGTCAGCAATCAGCTTCGACTCCCAGGTGAAGGTTTCCTCCTCATATGACCAGAGGCTAAACACGCCTAGCAGGGTCCCGGTCGGTGCCACGATCGGGACAACCAGCATCGAATTGAAATCTTCTTCTTGCAGTTCGCTGATGCTGACGAACCGCGGGTCCTGCTGAATGTTCTTGTTAAGGACAACCGACTGCCTAGTAAGCCCTACCCAGCCAGTTACACCTTCGCCGAGGCGAAGGGTGACTCTTCCCACTTGCTGGCTTTGCACTCCAGCGGTGCCTGCGCGCATGACAAGGACTTGTTCCTGTTCATCCCACAGGTAGACGAAAACCCCTGCTGAGTTTGTTGCCCTGGCTACCAAGTCCACTGCTCTTTGAGCAAGCGCGAGTGGATCCGGTCCTTCCATCATTAGCTGCGTGAGCTCGGACAAGGTATCTGCGCGAAGCTCTGCTATTTGGAGTTTATGGCGATAGTCAGCGGGCAGGGCCTCATTCGGTTGCGAGGCCGCGGGCTCAGCAGGGGGTTTCATGGTTTCAGCTTAGAAGGCTCATGCCCATGGACGCCCGGCTGAACTGCCGTGGCGCGTTGACGCCTATCCAAGCCACGTCCTCCTCCGCAGATCCAATCCGGTACAAGGCGGCGTTGCGTTCCTCTGCAGCGTATACCTGTACGAGTTCGCCTGCCGACGGAAGCATTCCGTGTACCTGTACCTTTCGGCCGAACTGCTCCGTCCACCCGTACGGAGCCTGTTCCAGTTCCGTGGAGTCGAAACCGGCAAAGTATTCAGCCAGGGCTGCGCCATGCCGTTGGGCCTGGGTCCAACTCTCGAACCGCCGAAAGGTTCCGTCCTCCGCCTGCCGGGCCGAAACGTCTCCGATAGCGAAGATCCCGTCGGCGATTTCACCGCTGGCCCGCAGGGCTTTCCCGTCCGCAGTGCAACGGACTCCGTTGGAAACGTCAAGCTCGCTATAGGTCAGCCATTCGGTATTGGGCCGCGCACCGATAGCGCTGATAACCAGGTCGGCGTGCAGGTCCAGGCCGCTGACCCGGACCGTCCAGTGCGCATTCGTTTTCTGAATGGATTCCACAGCAACCCCAAAATGAGTGACAACACCGGCCTGGTGCATCCATGCCTTCGCTTCCTCCCCAAGATGCCCCGAAAAGAAGCGCTGCATTGGTTGCGGAGCCAAATCCACTACCGTGACGGCAAGCCCACGTTGGGCGAGAGTAGACGCCAGTTCCGCACCAATGGTTCCGGCGCCGATGATGATCGCACTGGCAGCTCCTGCATCCACAGCGTTGCGCAGGGCCAGGGCGTCCTGGGCGGTTCTTAGGCTTAGAACGCCCGCTGGCTCGTTCGGCAGCCGGATTGAACCGGCTCCTGTTGAGATGACGACCGCGTCAGCAGCTACCTCTCCGAGCTTGTCCAGCAGGACAGTTCGCTTGTCGGTGAGCAGCCCGATCGCCTTTGCGTTGAGGATCGGTGTAGCCTCCGGCCACCACTCGGCCGGTTCAACGGGACCAGTGCCTAGAAGGAATTGCTTGGACAGCGGGGGCCTGTCGTAGGGCGCGTTCGGGTCTGAATCAATGACGATAAATTCGCCTGCAAAGCCCAGCTCGCGACTGCGTTCAATCAGCATTGCTGATGCAACCGAAGCGCCAATGACCGCAACCCGCTCTGGCAGATGTGTCACGACGCCGAAACCTCTGATGCTTTCTCGCTGGCCTCGTTCGTTTCCCGTTCCAGGATTGCCCGTTCGGGGCAGTTCCGGATGGCCTTTCGGACGTTGGGTTCATCGCCGCTGTTTTCGCGGCCAGGAATGACGTGCGCGTAGCCTTCCTCGTCGATCTCAAAGGTTTCGGGTGCCAGAGCCCAGCACCGGGCGTGGCCTTGGCAGCGCCCTCCGTCGACCCAAAGTTCTCCCATGGTGATCAAGCTCCAATCTTGAGGGTAAGCGGGCCGACGCCGTGCCACGGTTCGTCGTCATTCGCCCGTTCGAAGTGAGGGACAGCCTTCAGGAATTCCTCCATGGCGATAACCATTTCGGCGCGGCCAAGGTTCGAGCCAAGGCACCGGTGGATCCCTCCGCCGAAGGCCAGGTGGCGGTTGTCTTCGCGGTCAATCTTGATGTCATTGGGTTCTTCGTAGACCTCTGGGTCACGGTTGCCCGCGCCGAAGACGAGCACGACGCGTTCACCGGCCTTGATCTCCTGGCCCCGGACGACTGTGTCCTTCTTCGCGGTGCGGGCCATGGCCTGGACCGGGGAAAGCGTCCGCAGGAATTCTTCTGCAGCTGTGGGGATCAGGTCGGGGTTTTCACGCAACTGCTGCTGGGCCTGCGGGTTGCCGGCCAGGTACCAAAGGGCGGAACGGATCGCCCAGGCGGTCGTGTCCAGCCCGGCCAAGAAGAGCAGGTAGCAGTACGACAGCAGCTCTTCACGCGTGAGCTTCCGGCCTTTCACTTCCGCTTTCAGAAGCTGGGTGATCAGGTCATTGCCGGCTTCTGCTTCCGGTCCGGCCTTTTCCCGTTCGTCGAGAAGACGGTCGAAGTAGTCGTTGAGCTCGCGTCCGGCCGCGTATGCCTTTTCCGGATGAGCGGTCCGCTCATAGATGATCTCGTCAATCCACCGGTCGAAGATTGGCCAGTCCTGTTCCGGATATCCGGCCAGGCGGCTGAAGATAATGGTCGGCATCGGGCGGGCAAGCTTCGCCGAAACATCAACGACGTCGCCGGCTGCAAGGACTTCCTGGCACAGCTGCTTAGCGGTCTCCCGCATGCCGGGTGTCAGCTTTGAGATGTTCATGGGTGTGAACATCGGTAGCAGGATTTTGCGGAAGTCAGCGTGGGTCGGCGGATCGATGTCGATCGGAATCAGGGGGACGTCAGTGCCGAACGCCGGGAGGAGCATTGAGGGACCGACAGCGAAGGTGTCGGGGTCCTGCTCGGCGTTGAAGATATCCTCGCTTTTGGTGATGTACCAAAAGCCTCCATACTTGTTGCTGTGTCCAACAGGGCCGTTGGCCAGTATGTCCTGGTATTCGTCGAAAATGTTGTCGAGCGACCGTCCGTGGAAGTCAAAGTCTGACTTGTTGTGGCTGAGTCCCCGCTCAGTTTCTGTGCTCATGAGAATTGCTCCTGAAGTGGTTTCTGTGACTGTGCGTACGCTGCGGCCTTCTCCACGAGATCAACGAAGAGGGCCTTCTGGGCTTCGTGATAGTCGACCATGTGCTCGGGATGCCATTGGACTCCGATGAGGCGGGCATCATCGGCTTCAATTGCTTCGATGACGTCGCCTTCCCGTCCCACGACACGAAGACCTGTTCCGAGCTTTCCCAAGCCCTGATGGTGGTAGCTGTTCACGGGAATGCTCAGGCCTTTGGCGATCCGGGCAAGTTCGGAACCGGGCTCCAGCTGTACCTTGTGCCATGGTTCGTGTGAGGGGTGGTCCTGCCAGTGCCCCCTGTCCGGGCTCACTTCCTGGACGAGGTTTCCGCCGCGGATGACGTTGACAAGCTGCATCCCCCGGCAAGTGGCCAGGATGGGCAGGCCGCGAAGCATGGCCTCGTTGTAAAGTTCTATTTCGAAGTCGTCCCTGATGTCGCAGACGTCATAGACCGTGTCGATCGGGTCCTCGCCGTACAGCCGGGGGCTGATGTCGCCGCCGCCGGTGAGGAGGAGCCCGTCAAATCCTTCAAGAGCCGCATCCGGGATTGTTGCCGTGGACGGAAGAATGGCGGGACGGCCGCCCGCGGCAAGAACGCCGTTGGCGTAGGCCATGTTCTGGACCGTTGAAGGCATCGGGCCGAAGGCGGTATCGACGGTTTGCCGGGCCGCGGAAATGGCAATAAGGGGCGCCCGCATGTCAGTAAACCAGCCAACCACCGTCGACGTGGATGGTGGTACCGGTCACCCAGCTGGCCTCGTCGCTGGCCAGGAACGCGACGGCGTTGGCAACGTCAGAGGGCCGTCCGATTCGTCCGAGCGGCGTACGGTCGAGGAGGAACTTCACGGCCTCCTGGTTTTCCAGCACGGACTTGGTGAATGGGGTCTCGATGAAGCCGGGGGCGACAGCGTTGACGCGGATTTTGGAAGCTGCGGTTTCGATGGCCAAAGCCTTCGTGAACATAAGGAGTGCACCCTTGGATGCGTTGTAGTGGACCTGGGGGTGTCCGCTGCTGGCGATGACGATGTGGGCCTCGACAGAGGTGATGTTGACGATGGCACTGGTTGAATCGTCGCCCCGGGCGGCAGCGCCCTTCTCCAGCAGCGGCCGTGCGGCCTGGCTGACCAGGAACGGTCCGGTGGAGTTCACGGCGAAGACCTGGTCCCATTCCGCTACGCTCACGTCGTCGAAGTTGCTGCCCTTGACGATGCCTGCGTTGTTGACGAGGGTGTCGAGCCGGCCGAATTTTGCGTCGATCTCGGCCATGCCGCTGCGGACCGAGGCTTCGTCGGCGACGTCCATAACAACAGGCACCATTTCCGGGTGCTGGGCAATCAGACGCTCGAGCGCGGCCTCGTCACGGTCCAGGGCTACGACGGTGGCGCCCTCCTTGAGCAGCTTTTCTGCGATGGCAAGGCCGTTTCCGGACGCGGCTCCGGTGACTGCAGCGATCTTTCCGGGGTGAGTAGTCATTGGGTGCTTCTTTCTGAGTATTGAAAAATGGAAATGGAGCTCTTAGCGCGGTGTTGGGCGCTAGATTCGTTCCAGGTAACGTGCGATTTCGAAGTCGGTGACACTGGTCTGAAGCTTGCGGAGCTCCCAGCGCCTCGTCTGGACGTAGTGGGTAACGAACGTTTCGCCGAAGTACGCCTTGGCGACCTCGCTTTTCTCGAACTGTTCGATGGCCTGGTCGAGTGTTCCGGGCAGCTGCTTTACCTGGTGTCCTTCCTCCAGGGCGTAAGCGTTTCCTACCACCCGCTCCGGGGCAGTCAGTTCCTGCTCCACGCCGTGCAGGCCGGCGGCGATGCTTGCGGCGATGACCAGGTAGGGATTGGCGTCAGCGCCCGGTACCCGGTTTTCGATGCGTGCAGCACTGCCCTTTGACGGAATGGACCTGATTGCGACCGTACGGTTGTCGAGCCCCCAGGTGGCGCTGGATCCGGCCCACTGACCACCTTCGGTCCGCTTGTAAGAGTTGATGGTGGGCAGGTAGACGGCCGTGAGCTCCGGCGCCGTCTCGACGACGCCCGCCAGGTAGTTGTACCCGATGGCGCTCAGTTCGCCGGGCTCGTCGGCATTGGCGAAAGCTGACTTGCCAGATTCCGGATCCCAAAGGCTCTGGTGCATGTGTCCGGAAGAACCGGCCCACTCCGGGTTGATCTTGGCCATGAACGATGCCGTGTAGCCGGCTTCAGCTGCAGCCTCCTTGACGGTGGCTTTAAGCCGGAGGGCGTTGTCCGCGGCTGCGAGAGCATCCGAATAGTGGATGTTCATCTCGAACTGGCCTGGACCGTTTTCACTGTTGCTGGCCTCGATGAAAATGCCCTGCTCAGACAGGCGGCGTCGGATCTCACCGATGAGGAACTCGGTGCCTGTGTCCCTGACAAGGCTGTAGGTATGGCTGCCCGCCGTGATGGGGGTCAGGTCGCGCCAGTCCTTGGCGGCCAGGTCCGTCGGAGTGCCTTTGAGCAGGTAGAACTCGAACTCGTAGGCGCAGACTGGCGAGTATCCAAGGTCTTCGGCTTTCTGCACGACCCGCTTGAGAATGCTCCGGGGACAGATTGCCGCAGGCTCGCCCGACATCTCGTAAGCGTCGCAGATGACGGAAGCCACGCCGGGTTCCCCGGGAACGACCTTCAGGGTACTGAGATCGGGGAGGAGCGTCACGTCAGGGTAACCCGTGTCCCACCCCGTGTAGCTGAGATCAGAAATGATTTCGTCCTGAATGTCCCAGCCGAAGATGATGTTGCAGATATTCGTTCCGCTCTCAGCGACACTTTCCAGGAAGTACCTGGCAGGGATGCGCTTGCCGCGCCAAACACCGTCGAGGTCCACCACGCCCACTTTGAACGTTTTGATGTCGTTGTCGGAGACGAACTTTTGCAGTTCGTCATGCGCTGACGCCGCTGCGGATTGATCCTGCATGTCGATTGCCTCGAGTTCTTGGAGATCCTCCGGGACCTGTGTGATGGGATTCACTGTGTACCTCTTATCCTCATTGATATTGCTTACTAAAAACACTAAGAGCGGGATCCTATTGGCGTATGTGCAAGCTGCACATCATGATTGCCGGCTACATGCATGCGGTAAGGCAGATCACATCCAGAGCCGTACGTAGGCCAAGACTTTTTTCGAGTCCTGCCGAGTATCCGGGACACGAAAGCCCTGGTACTGGGCAGGGTTCAGATGGGGCCTAGTAGACGTCCTTGACGTAACGGCCCTCAGTCTTCATGGACTGCACGTAGTCGTACGCCTTTTCGCGGGTCATTGCGCCGTGGCTGCCCAGCACCGCCAATAGGGCTTCGTCGATATCAGGTGCTATCTGTTTCCCACCGCACACATAGACGGAAGCTCCGTCCGATAGCCAGGCAAAGATGTCTTCACCTTCTTCGCGGATCCGGTCCTGGACGTAGACCTTGCCCTGTTGATCCCGGGAGAAAGCCAGGCTGAGGCGGTCCAGCACACCGTTGCTCTGCAGTTCTTCCATTTCCGCCTGATAGAGCCAGGAAGGCCTTTCATGGCGGTCCCCGAAGAACAGCCAGTTCCGGCCCCGGGCTTGTGAGACTTCACGGTCACGGAGGAATCCGCGGAACGGGGCAACTCCGACACCTGGACCGATCATGATCACATCAGCTGAGCTGTCCTTGGGCAGGTGGAACTCGTGCGCGGGCAGCGGGAACACTTTCATAGCTTTTTTGGTGCGTGCGGCGGACTGGAGGAAAGCGCTGCACGCCCCCGAGTGCCGGCGCCCGGCGGTCTCGTATCGCACAGAGGAGACCGTCAAGTGGACGCGGTTGCCGTCGGCGAGGGGACTGGAGGCGATGGAGTACGACCGGTGCTGCAGAGGCCTCAGCTTTGAGAGGAACTCGCCGGGGTCGACATCTGTTGTCCGGGTTTCCTGCAGCACGTCCAGCATGTCCCGTCCCCACAGCCAGTTCTCCAGCGCGTTCCGGTCACCGGACTCGACCAGGTTCCGCACGGGATGATCCGGTGCGAGATCTTCAACGAGCCAGGCAACGATGCCCAGGTGGGGCAGCCGAAGCTCATAGTCGTTTTGAAGCGTCTCGCGTACAGTCTTGCCGTCCTCACCGAACGCCTCGCTGCCCTCGAGGCCAAGGAATTCGAGGAGGTTTTCCACGAGCTCGATGGAGTTGGTGGGGATTACGGCAAGTGAGTCACCTGGCCGGTAGTTGCGGCTGTCGCCGCTGACCTCAAGCTCATAGTGCCAGACCTCTTTTTCGGACTCTGGAGCGCTTAGGAGGCGGGCCTCGACGACGGTGGCAGTGTCAGGTTCCCGGCGTGTGCTTTTGGGCTGCTCGGCGGGGTTTGCTCCTGGAACAGTGGAGTCTTGCGGGCTGTTGTCCCGCTTCTTGGGAACAACTGTCGTGAAGGTCTCGAGCATGCCCTTGATCCACTTGCCTGACGTCAGGTCATAGTCGACATCGCAGTCGAGGCGGTCGAGGATTCTCTTGCCGCCGAGTTCGCCAAGGCGCTCGTCAAGGTCGATGCCGGCTTTGCAGAAGTCTTCGTACATGGAGTCGCCAATGGCAAGGACTGCGAAGGGAACGTCCCTGAAGAGGTCTGAGCCGGCGCTTTGAAGCTGATCCCAAAACGGTTGCGCGTTGTCCGGCATGTGGCCGTTGTCGTGTGTGGCGGTAACGATCAACAGGCGGTCCTTGCGTGCCGCATCTTGCGGGGTCAGCATGTCCAGGCTCATAAGCTCGGCTGAGTAACCCTGGCCGTTTGCCTTGTCCACGATCTTGGACGCAAGGAACTCAGCGTTCCCGGTCTGGCTGCCGTAGAGGACGCTGAGGGTCTGCACGGCGGTGTCTGTCTCACTGGATACTCCGGATGAGGTGCCTTGGTTGGTCCGAACCAGCTCCCCTGTGTCAGTTGTCACGGTTCTGTCCTTACAAATACGGTCTTGAGTTCTGTGTATGCCTCGATGGCAGCTTGGCCCAGTCCGCGGCCGATGCCTGACTGTTTGAAGCCGCCATAAGGTGTCTGGATTCGAATTGATGAGTTTGAGTTGACCGAGAGAGTCCCGGACTCGAGTGCCCGCGCCGTCCGCAGGGCCTGGCCGACGTCGTTGGTCCAGATGGAGCCGCTCAGGCCGTAGATTGAGCTGTTGGACAGCGCGATGGCTTCCTCTTCGGTGTCGAAGGGAATCACCGAGGCGATGGGGCCGAAAATTTCCTCGGTTGCCACCCGGCTCTTGGGGTCGGGGGCGATGACGATTCTGGGTGCCATCCAGAAGCCGGGGCCATCCGGTGCTTCACCGGCGGTGACGACGTTGAGCCCGTTTTCGAGGAAGCTGGAAACGGTGTCGCGGTGGGCAGCCGATACCAGAGGTCCGAGGTTGGTCTTGTCGTCCAGCGGGTTACCGATTTTCAGTGCCCGCGTAGTTTCGATGAATCCCTCAACGAACTCGTCGAAGATTCCCCGCTGCACGAGAAAGCGGCTGCGTGCACAGCAGTCCTGGCCCGTGTTGTCGAAGACCGACATCGGGGCTGCCCGCAGACACTTGGCGAGGTCGACGTCGTTGTAGACAATACTGGCGGACTTCCCGCCGAGCTCAAGAGAGACTCTTTTCATCGTCGTTGAAGCCGCTTGGACGATGGACCGGCCGACCTCGGTGGAACCAGTAAAACTTACTTTGTTAACATCCGGGTGTTCAGCGAGGGCATTGCCGATCCGGGCGCCCGAACCTGTGAGAACCTGAAGCGCGTCTCCGACGACGCCCAGTTCCTTCACGATTTCACCAAATCGGACAGTTGACAGGGGGGTAAGGGCGGCGGGTTTCACAATCACGGAATTGCCGCTGGCCAGTGCCGGCGCGATACTCCAGGATGCGATAGGCAGAGGGAAGTTCCAGGGGGCAATTACGGCCACCACGCCCAGCGGCTCGCGGAAAGTCATGCTGACGCCGCCGTCGACGGGAATGGTGTCTCCGAGGATCTTGTCCACCGTTCCGGCGTAGTACTTGAAGCACTCGGCGACACCAAGAACTTCCTGTCGGGCCGCCGCCAATGGCTTACCAACGTCGGTGGATTCGAGTAAGGCCAGTTCGTCGCTGTGAGCGATGACAGCATCGGCAATAGTCCAGAGGGCATCACGGCGTTCAGCCAGTGGCTTGCGGACCCAGGCGCGCTGGGCGGCCCGTGCGCGTTCGACCGCTGCATTCACGTCCGGCAGGTCGTAGGCGGGCACCTCGCCTATCTGTTCTTCTGTAGCGGGGTTGTAGACCGAAATAACGCTGCTCATAATCGGGTGCTCCTTCAGGAGAAGTGGGTTTTGTCGAAAATTTCCTAGTCCCGTGTGGAGTCTGGGAAGCTCCGTTAGTTCCGACAATGCCTGAGGAAACTGCGGCCAGCGAGTGCTGGGAGCACCACGATAACTAGCTGTATGTGCGTGGTGCACATTCCAGAAACTCTTCGGTCATCGGACCGCGTCCATTCTTTTGCCAGCCGGTAGCTGTGCATCAAGACCATGCGCAGGACGGATGTATGTGCAGGCTCAACACCGCAAACCCTGGGGTAACTCCTACGCTGTAATCCAATTCACAGTGACGTTCGGCAAGGGGGCCGGCCCCACTTGTGGGTTCCGCGATGCCGTTCAATTCCGCCTTGTCGAAGGCATCGCGATGACACTCAGCTTCTACGTCCAGGAGGGACGAATGGCAATTAAAGATGTTAAATTTGAGCCGGTGGATGCGGGACCGAACAGCATATTGAGCCCGGACCGATTGCTCAGCAGGGGCCTTGGAGTCCGGTCGATCGTGTTCATGGTTGTGGCGGGAGCTGCGCCCATGACAGCTGTCGTGGCTGGTTGGCCTGTTGTCGTTTCTGCATCGGGAAGCACGGGCGGTCCGCTGTTCTTCCTTATCGCGACCGCTATTCTGTTTCTGTTTGCCGTTGGCTTTACGAGGATGACGCCCTTTGTAAAAAATGCTGGAGCGTTCTATTCCTACATCCAAACGGGGCTGGGCCGGGGTGTTGGCATGGGGGCTGCCACTTTTGCGCTCGGAACATACTTGCTGCTGTTTCTTGCGTTGTGTTCATACCTGGGATCAGCGGCCCAGACCACGGTTCACGATCTGGGCGGTCCGGATCTTCCCTGGTGGCTGTGCAGTCTGGTGCTGATGGCAACCTGCGGTGCTCTTGCTTACCGGGACGTCGAGCTCTCCGCCAAGGTGCTGGGCGTGGTCCTGGTCATCGAAACAGTCGTTCTGCTGGCAGTAAACATCGGGGTGATTGTCCACGGCGGCGCGGAAGGTTTGAGTGGTGACTCGCTGTCCCCCGCGCGTTTGGGCGAAGGTGTCCCGCCTCTGGGCGTCATGTTTGCCTTCTTCTCGTTCATCGGTTTTGAGGCCACCGCCGTCTTCCGGAACGAAGCACGTGACCCCGATCGCACTATCCCTCGGGCAACCTACATCGCCGTTATCGGCGTCGGCATTTTCTACACTTTCACTGCCTGGGCCTTGCAGGCGGGAGTCGGAAGCAGCCAGATCGTCGAAGCCGCGACGAATGATCCCACCAGCATTGTGGTAGGGCTCGCGGGACAGTACGTGTCCCCGCTCCTTGCCACCCTGCTCCAGGTTTTCCTCATCACCAGCCTTTTCGCCTGTATCCTCACCTTCCAGAACGTACTGACCCGGTACCTCTTTACCCTTGGTACTCAAGGTGTTCTTCCGTCTGGACTTGGTGCAATCCACCCACGTCACCACGCTCCGTCCAGGGCAGCCTTGATCGTCTCGGTAGTTGCGATAGCACTGCTTGGTGTCGAGGCGATCATCGGGCTCGACCCGGTAACGCAGGCCTACACCTGGTTCTCAGGCTCGGCCACATTGGGCATCGTTGTTCTGATGGCTCTCACGTCACTCGCGGTGATCGTGTTCTTCCGGAGGAATGCACACAACAAGAAGGTCTGGGGCACGTTGCTGGCCCCCGCGCTTGCCCTTCTCGGACTCGGGGGAATTGTCTTTCTGGTCCTTCAGAACTTCGGGCTTCTCGTCGGCGGCGACTTGGCGGCGGGAATACTGTTGGCGCTCATGGCCGCACTCTTCCTGGGAGGCGTGACTACCGCGCTGGTTATGCGATCCAAGCGGCCGGCGACGTATGCCGCACTGATTCCGGCAAGTTCCAGCAGCGAGGAAAGATCTACAGCGAGCTAAGAAAAGAAGATCTATCTCCGTAGCTTCCGTCGCACAGGTCTTCTTGGGGCGATCGTAACGGTGTCCGGTCGCGCAAAGCGCGGCCGGACACTCGCGCCCATGGACAAAAGGATCTTCCAGAGATTTCTCTACCCGTCACTGCATTTAGTGAGCTGCTAGAGCAGCTGCCGATATTTAGGAGCTTCCCATTTCCGACAGCGCACTGTTAAAGCAAATCATCGACAGGAAGTACCCGACAGTTGCCTACGGCGAAGGCGTCTTCCTGTATGACACGGAAGGGCGCCAGTATCTGGATGGTTCAAGCGGCGCCATGACCGCCAGCATTGGCCACGGTGTGGAGGAGATTGCTGAGGCGGTGAAAGAACAGTGCCGCCGCGTGGCTTTTACGTATAGAACCCAGTTCACCAACCTGCCCGCTGAAGAACTTGCCCGCCGGCTCACCGACATTGCTCCCGGGGACCTCGATATGGCTTTTTTCGTCAATAGCGGGTCAGAAGCATCCGAATACGCCATCCGCACCGCAGTGAGCTACTGGCGCGAAAGGGGGCTCCCAGGCAAAGTCAAAATCCTTGGCAGGACCATCAGCTATCACGGCATGACAATGGGCGCCCTGTCGATGTCCGGGCATGCAGCACGTCGCCCCGACTACGGATCCTTGCTGCATGCGTTCTCCTTCGCCCCGCCGGCCTACGCATACCGCTTCGCCCTGCCAGGCGAGAGCGAGGAAGCGTACGCTGCGCGGGCTGCGAAAGCCTTCGAAGATGCCATTCAGAAGGAGGACCCCGGCACAGTCGCGGCAGTCATCGTCGAACCAATCGTAGGAGCCGCCGGCGGAGTCCTCACACCTCCAGCGGGCTACTTCGCCCGGCTTCGGGAAATCTGTGATCGGCTGGACGTGCTGATGATCATCGATGAGGTCATTACCGGAATGGGGCGCACGGGCGACTGGTTCGCGAGTTCCTACGAGGACGTCGTGCCGGACCTTCTTCTTATCGGCAAAGGAATGAGTGCCGGTTACTCCCCTGTTGCTGCCGTCTTGCTGCGGAGCCACATCGTTGAGTCGTTCAGAGAGGGCAGCGGCGTCGCGCCGTTCGGCCACACCTTCTCGGGGAACCCCCTGGGGGCAGCAACCTGCCTGGCGGTCCTGGACTTTATGGAACGCGAGGATATCCTCGCGAACGTCCGGCAACGGGGGAAGCAGCTCGAGGAGGGTCTGCTCTCCCTGGCAACAAGGTACCGCTGCATGGCAGATGTCCGTGGGCGGGGCCTGCTCTGGGGCTTCGAGTTCGTTATGGACCAGGAAAGCAAGCAGGCACCCGATCCTGCGCTGGGAGCGGCCAACGCATTCGTGCAGGAATGCCTGGCCCAAGGGCTCATTGTCTATCCGGCCGGTATCGCCCCGCTGAACAACGCCGTGATCCTGTCCCCGCCCTTGGTGATCACCGAAGAGGAGACACGCGTACTGCTGGCGAAGCTGGAGAAAGCCCTCCGCGCCATGGAACGCCACGTTAAGCGCTGGGCAACCGTGGGTGACGACCGGCATGGATCCCGAGTTGGAACCGGAAGCTGACTCTCATCCCGGCCGTTCCACAGTGGAGCCGGAGGTCAGGTTGCACATAGTGGTCGTAAAGGCTGTTCCCTCCACACACTTTTGAAACTCGACCAGGGCTGAAGATGGTCGAAGCGACCCATCTGCCAGCACCTCAACCATCAAGGAAGCCAAGTGACTACACCGATTCTTGCCGCCGTGCTGGAAAAGCCCGGAGCCCCTCTTCAGATCCGCGAACTGCTGCTTGACGATCCGGAGGACAATGAGGTTCTCATCCGGACTGAGCGAGTGGGCCTTTGCCACAGCGATCTGCACTATATAAAGGGGTCGCTGGATATCTCCCTGCCGGTAGTCCTCGGGCATGAAGTCGCAGGCATTGTCGAGCGCGTCGGTTCTGCGGTCACAAGAATTAAGACCGGTGACCGGGTCGTGGCAACGGTCACCCCCTCCTGTGGGGCATGCCGCAACTGCATAAGCGGGCGCCCGACCCAGTGCGAACGGGTCGACTCGATGCGTGAGCGGCATCGACCCAGGCTGCTCGCACCTGATGGATCAAGCGTTGAGTCGCTCGGCGGTATCGGCGCATTTGCAGAAGCCTTCCTTGTGAAGGAGGCATCCGTTGCAGTGGTCGGCTCGTATCTGCCTCCCCAGGTGGCGTGTCTTCTCGGTTGCTGCATTAGTACAGGAGTAGGCGCGGTTATTCACGGCGCAAAGGTAGGGCCAGAGGATACTGTTGCCGTAATCGGTTGCGGCGGTGTCGGCATAGCAGCCATTCAAGGTGCCAGGTTGGCTGGGGCACGACGAATCATTGCCATTGACGCCGTGCCGGCGAAGCTGGAGCTCGCCCGCAACTTCGGTGCCACGGACACTGTTGTCTCATCACCCGACCCGACAGAAACACTCATCCAGGTCCGATCACTACTTCCCCAAGGTGTCAGCCATGCAATCGAGGCCGTGGGCCGCAGCCAGACAGCGGAACTCGCCTTTTCGCTCCTGAGCCCGAACGGAACCGCCACCATCCTCGGTCTCATGCCCACAGGGTCCGAACTGCGTATCCCCGCAGATGCACTCGTCTACGGCGACCGACACCTGCAAGGCGCCTACATGGGCGCGAACAGGTTCCTCAGCGACGTCGACATGTTCACGGACCACTACCTGAACAACCGACTGGATCTCGATGCAATGGTCACCAAGGAACTGCCCTTCGAACGTATCAACGAGGGATTCGAAGCGATGGCAGAAGCCTCGACGATCCGAGTTGTGCTGAACATGACCGACAGGCAATCGTGATCCGGGCAACCTGAAGACCATTCAACAGCTGACTATTACGCCGATCATGATCTGATTTTCCGCCACGGCCAGCGTCGGAACGAAAGCTGCGCAACATGGCGCTGCAAATCCTCCCGAACATAAACGGTCAACGTCAAGGCTCAGCCCCTGCCGTCGCTGGTCCCGGACGACAAAGACAACAACGAAAACCAGAGGAGCACCTTGAATGACTGCTGAAGGACTAACACAACTGACCGCTATCACCCCCGACCTTGTCGAGCAACGCTCCTTTGTCGATGGCGCATGGCTGCAGCTCGACGAAAACGGCCGCTACCTTACCAACCCAAATACGGGCGAACCTCGGCAGCCGATGCGAAAGACCGGAAAGGCTGACGTCGAGTGCGCACTCGCCGCAGCGGCGACACTGCACGAGTCCGGGACGCTTGAAGACATCAAACTCCGGGACCGTCTTAAGCTCCTGACGAAGGTAGCCGCATCTCTCGATGCTCAGAGCGAAGAAATCGCGCTGCAGGACAGCATCAACACGGGAGTCCCTATCCGGACCACTCGCCTGATTGCCGGTGCACTCGGGGACAGAGTCCGGGGTACTATCGCTGAAGCGGAGCAGCTTGGCGAGTCGGAGACCCTGGACGGCGGTGACCGGTCTGTGGTCATCCTGCGCAAGCCCCTCGGCCCGGCCCTCATCGTTGGCCCCTGGAATGCTCCAACCTTCACCGTGGTAGGCAAGGTGGCGGCAGCAATGGCGGCTGGCTGCCCGGTCATCCTCAAACCCTCCGAGAACGCCCCCGGAGGTTGCCAGCTCTTCGCCGAATCGATCGTCGCCGCCATGACCGAACTCGATTACCCGAGCGCCGCGTTTCAACTGGTTCATGGGAATTCGGAGACAGGATCACTGCTGACTTCGGATCCCCGCATCGAGGCTCTTTCGTTTACCGGCGGCGATTCGGCAGGCCGCACAGTCGCGCAGGCTGCAGCGTCCAATCTCGCTGTCATGCAGATGGAGCTCGGATCCAACAATCCCGTGATCATTCTGGATGATGCCGATGTCAGCTCAGCGGCACAGTCCATTGTGCAGGGCATGACCCGTCTCAATGGCCAGTGGTGCGAGGCGCCCGGCAAGGTACTGGTTGACGGGTCGATTCACGACCGTTTCGTTGAAGCTATGAAGTTCGAACTCAGTAAGCTTCGGGTAGGAAATGCCTTGGATGAGACAACGCAAGTGGGTCCCCTGGCGTTTGAGCGGCAGCGTGATGGTTTGAAAGCCGCAGTGAATCGACTCCTCGAACTGGGGGGAACGCTGGTCACTGGCGGCGACCTACCGGATCTAGACGGCTGGTTCCTGGCACCGGGGATGATTGTCGGATGTCCCGCCGGAGCCGCCACGGAAGAACTCTTCGGGCCGCTGGTCACGGTACATTCCGTGCATTCCGTTGAAGAGGCGCTTAGCCATGCAAACGGACCGGCAACCGGTCTTGATGCCTACGTATTCGGTGGCGACGAAACACGGGCCATCGACGTTGCATCCCGTATCCGTGCCGGGGAGGTCCGCATCAACGGCACGTTCATGAGCGACCTGGCCGGCAATTCGCGCCAGAGTTTCTGGGGTACCAGCGGTATCGGAGGCCACGGTCCCCAGTACGGCGTACGCTTCTTCACCGGCGACCGCGTGGTTGGCGTGGACAGGACGGATTTCCCGCTCTAGGGGCCATATCCGACCCCAAAAGCGTAGGCGAGGCTGCACTGGGCCTGGGACAAAGATTCCGGGAACGTGACGCGTGGCTCAGACGGGGGCTCCGCGTCCTCTCGGGAAAGCAGCAGGCCAAGGCCTTGGCAACATGAGACGAGAAAGTCCTTCAATGACAGATACTTCAACGACAGATACGGTGCGGCTTTCAACGCTGAGCTTCCTTGAGGGCGCCGCAGCGGCGATCCCGGCCTTTGAAACCGACCTGGTCGATTTCCGTAGGGAAATGCACGCCGATCCTGAAGTCGGCCTGTATCTGCCCCGCAGCCAAGCCCGGGTCCTTGAGGCACTCAAGGGACTCGATCTCGAAATAAGCCTGGGAAAAGCAGCCTCGTCCGTGGTAGCGGTACTACGTGGCGGGGCCACCCAGGCCCCCGTCGGGAGCCGCCCCACTGTACTACTCAGAGGCGACATGGACGCCCTTCCTCTGGCTGAAAAGACGGGGATATCCTTTGCCTCGACCAATGGAGCGATGCATGCCTGCGGCCATGACCTGCATACAGCGGGCCTGATTGGTGCCGCCCGCCTGCTCTCGTCCGTACGTGACAGCCTGACCGGCGACATCATCTTCATGTTCCAACCGGGGGAGGAAGGACATGACGGGGCCCGCATCATGCTGGAGGAAGGCGTTCTTAACGCAGCCGGGAGGCGGCCGGATGCTGCCTACGCCCTGCATGTCGTTTCGGACATCCCGTCAGGCGTGTTCACGACCCGGGCCGGCTCCTACATGGCAGCCTTCGGAGATCTGTCCGTCAAGGTTATCGGGCGTGGTGGGCACGGTTCGCGCCCCTTCCAAGCTCTGGATCCCATACAGGTAGCTGCTGAAATGCTTGGCGCGCTACAAACGTACATCACCCGGCGATTCAACGTTTTTGATCCCGTGGTACTGTCCGTGGGCCAATTCCATGGCGGTTCCGCCTCTAATGTCATACCTGATTCGGCGGAATTCAGGGCCAGCGTCAGGTCTTTCAGCCCCGGTGTCGAAGCGCGGCTCGCACAGGAGTTGCCGGATCTTATCCGGCAACTGGCGACCGCTCATCAGCTGACAGCCGAGGCAACGTTCACTCCGGTTATGCCGGCCACCGTCAATCACGACAGTGACGCCGAACTCTGGGGCAGGACCGCACGGACGTTCTTCGGAGAGCACCGGTTCGTGCCCAGCCCGTCCCCCAGGACCGGCTCTGACGATTTCTCCCGTGTCCTCGTGGAGGTCCCAGGAGCGTACGGGCACCTCGGAGCTGGGTCTCCAGATATCGACCCCATGGAGTGGGCTCCCATGCACTCGCCCAGGGCAGTGTTTGACGACAGTATCCTCGTCGACCAGACACAATTTATGGCGGGCGTGGCGCTTGGAAAGCTCCAGGAGTTGGAGGTCCTGGGGTAGCGCAGTACCGGTCTCGAAGCCCCGAATGGATGGCAGTTCAACCACTATCAGATTGGCGTACAACCCAACCGGACGTCAGACGATCCGCAAAAAATGCGTCAAGATGGGCTCAAAGTGCTCTTCCTTGACACCCAGCGGCTGAATTCTGAGATCTCAATCTGACACCTAGTGGTGGGCAGCACCGCTGTTCTTGTCGGACCTCCTGGTTAGCGTTAAGCCCGACGACACAATTAGGGGGACACATGTTTGACCGAGACACCGACTACCCAACAGCCGTAGCGAGCTACGACGACGAGGGCGTCAGCGCGGCGATCGACTGGTGCGTCGAACACATGCAGACGGATGACACGCTCTCTGTCTGGACGGCACTACAGTCGAACCTCAGCAACTGCGACGCTTTGGAGCGCCTCGTGCAGCGACACAGCAATGTGTCGCATATCACCGGTCGTGGTGGCGGTACGCCACAAGGTACCGGTCCGGTGCTGATGGCTTGGCCGGACATGGACGACATCGGGAAGCTGGTGCGCTACGGCCACGGGATCCGCGCCATCTGCGTCATCACCTGGAACGCCGACCGAATCCGCTCGTGGGTCACGGCGATGAAACCGGACATTCTTGGCGACGGCTCAGACTGGAAGACTCCCTCCGCCGAACTCGACCCGATCATTATGGAGGCTCTGAGAAGCCTGACGCTTACGGTGAACCACAACAACACGATATCGGCCGGCTTTGAGAAGGATCAGGTCGTCGGCGTACTCCTGGCGCTGCGCGACGCCAGAATCCCGATGGACGCCGACGCCATGCAGGGCTGGGCCCTTGCTCACGGGTGGGCCGGCAAGAATCCGGAGCGGCTGGCGCAGTACGTCCGGGACATCAACGGCGGGAAGCGCCCGCGAGCCCGGCACGTGCTCCGTACGGACTATATCGACTACCTGCGGCAGAAGCTGGCATCGGGTGACGATCCTGACGCTGAGGATTAGGAATCGCAGTCGGGTAGTTTCACTACCCCATCTTCTGGCTCCTCTGCGAGTCCGAAGAGCACGGCGATGTCGCTGAGTCGTCATCCCAGCTTTCGTGCATGACGGGCAGGAGCTCGGAAAGGGCTCTGTCTACCCGAGGAGCACCGCTCCGCATGGTGAGAAATGCCCGTCATTACAGGGAACACATCACATCATTACTTAAGGACATACCCCCGGGGGAAGGTGAATCATAGACGTGATGTGCACGTTTGGAGGCCAAAAGATCCCTACAAAATCAGCACAAACAGGCCATCCAAGTGCGATCACCACATGTTCACTAATTCTCGAGTCCCGACCCCGCAATGGAAAAGAGAGGGGAGACGCCTGGATTCGTCACGCTATCTCTGCAGTTGGTGTGGAGCGGGAAAAACCGCCAAGACCAGATCGTCCGGGGCGGGTTTGTCTTCGAATTCCGCCTCGGAGAGCAACCCAAAGCGGCGGCGGACTGTTAGCAGCTCGCCCTTGAGGTACTTTGATCGAGCCCTGGGGGAAATCAAGCATCATCTCGCGAAGCACATAGTTGTGGATCTCAGTTACCGCAGCCGCAAATCGGATCACGTCAACGGTCGAGACACCAGGTACCGCATGACACAGGTAGTCGGAAAACAGCCGCGGTCCGGCACTTGCTGCGATCAATACAGTTCACCACTCTCGCCCACGGGTGTGGCTCCTAACTGGTTTCCGTCCGCAACTCTTCTGTGCTTTTGCTGATGTCCAGAGCACGCAATTGCGCCTTAATTGTCTTGCCGGTTGAGGTATGAGGGAGTTCGTCGGTGAAAAGGATCTTGTCAGGGACCTTGAATCCGGCGATCCGGGCTTTCGCATAGGTGCGCACGGCTTCGGCGGTCAGGGTGCTGGTACTGCTGCGGACCACGAAGGCAACGGGCCGTTCCCCCCACTTATCGTGTGGAACGCCTATCACTGCCACGTCGGTCACGTCTGGATGGCTGATGATGGCCTGTTCAACCTCGATGGTCGAGATATTTTCACCGCCGGAAATGATGATGTCTTTGGCGCGGTCCTTGAGCTGTATGTAGCCGTCAGGGTGCATGACTCCGAGGTCGCCGGTGTGAAACCAGCCTCCACGGAAAGCTTCGGCTGTTGCCTCCGGGTCTTTGAAGTAGCCGATCATAACGTTGTTGCCGCGAAGCACGATTTCCCCGAGGGTGGCTCCATCGGCCGGTACATCGTTCATGGCCGAATCGACGATGCGCGCCGTTTCTGCCTGCAGCATTCCGACGCCCTGTCTGGAGATCTTCACTGCCCTCTCCTCTGCGGTCAGCCCGTCCCATTGGTCTTGGTATTCACATATCGTGTACGGGCCGTACACCTCGGTAAGTCCATAGACGTGGGTGACGCCGATTCCGAGGGAGTCCAGTGCTGTGATTATCGACGGTGAGGGCGGAGAGCCCGCGGTCGTGATTCGTAAGGGGGCCGAGACGGTGTGCGCCTGGGGCGCGTCGGCAATAACGCTGCAGATCGTTGGGGCACCGCACATATGGGTGATGCCTTGAGTATCAATGGCGCTCCAGACGCCCTCGGGGCGCACCGCGCGCAGGCAGACATGGACGCCGGCGACGGCTGTGACGGCCCAGGTGGTGCACCAGCCGTTGCAGTGGAACATCGGGAGCGTCCAGAGGTAGCGGGTGTCAGCGTTGAACTGGTTGTGGATCGTTTCCCCGATGGAGTTCAGATATGCGCCTCGATGCGAGTACAGGACACCTTTCGGCTTGCCCGTGGTGCCAGAGGTGTAGTTGAGCGCGATAGGCGTTCGCTCGTCCTGAATGGCCCACGGGAGGTCTGCCTCGCTGGTTACTCGGTCACCCAGGAAGTGCTCGTACTGCACGGTGGCCGGGGTCCGGCTGGTGTCGAAGCCGGCGCTGGTGCTGGTGCTGTCGGGCACCTCCACGATGTCCAGAAGATGGGTCGGTTCCAGGTCGAGGCCTGCTGCAGTACAAAGTAGTTCGGTGTCAACAAAGAGGAGCTTGGATTCGGAATGCTCGAGGATGTATTGAAGTTCACGTGCCGTCAGGCGTGAGTTCAGAGCCACGAGGACGCCGCCGGCCAGGGGGATAGCAAAGTGCGCGATCAGCAGTTCGGGGATGTTGGGGCATAGGAACGCGACCCGGTCGCCGGGTCTGATCCGGCCTTTGATGACCTTGGCTAGCTTCTGTGCTTCGGCGGCGAACTGACCATAGGTGTACGTTCGCGTTCCATGAACAATCGCCGTTTTATCGCCGAACACCTCGGCTGAGCGCTGGAGGAACCGCAGGGGGGTCAGGGGGATGTCGTTGGCAAAATCTGTCGTCATGGTCAGTCCTTAGGCGAAGGCGCTTTGTCCGGTGACATCGCGCCCGATGAGTAGAGCCTGGATACTTTGGGTGCCTTCATAGGTATGGATGGACTCGATGTCCAGTAGGTGCCGGATCACGTGGTTTTCCAGCAGAATGCCGTTGCCGCCTAGCATGTCGCGGGCGATTGAGGCGAGCTCTCGTGCCTTGCGGGTGTTGTGGTATTTGGCCATTGCTGCCTGGGTTGGAGTCATCCTTCCTGCGGTATCAAGGGCGGCAAGGTGAACGCAGTGCAACTGCATGCTGGTGAGTTCGGAGAGCATGTAGGCGAGCCGGTCCTGGATCAGTTGGAATTTGGCCAAGGGTTTGCCGAACTGAGTTCGATGCGCCACGTAATTCAGTGCTGCTTCGTATACTGCGGTGGCATGTCCAAGCGCGGACCAGGCCACTCCGAGGCGGGTGGCGACCAGGACTTTCGTCACGTCCTTGAATGTCCGGGTTCCGGGGAGCACGTTTGTGATTGGCACCCTGACATTGTTCAGGCGTATCAAGGCTTGGTTCATGGCGCGCAACGACGCCTTTCCCGTGATCGGTGCGGCCTCATACCCTGGCCGGTCCTGTTCTACAAGGAACCCGCGGACGTTCCCGGCCTCGTCCCGGGCCCAGACAACGGTGATGTCTCCCCCGCACCCGTTGCCGATCCACTTCTTCTCTCCGTTGAGAACATATTCGCTTCCGTCCAGTCTGGCGGTCGTTTCCAAGGCAACGGAGTCGGATCCATGTTCCGGTTCCGTCAGGGCAAACGCACCTAGCTTTTCGCCGCGGACCATAGGACCCAACCATGCATGATGCTGCTCTTCAGATCCGAAGAAGGCGATGGATCGCAATGCCAATCCACCTTGCACGGCGATGATCGTGCCCAGGGAGCCGTCACCTCGAGAGACTTCCATATTGACCAGACCGGCCGCCAGTGCTGACAACTGCTGGTGCCCCTCGACGCTGACTCCGTCGGACAGCAGGTTCATCTCCCCCATGACTTTCACAAGATGGGCCGGGAACTCGGCCCGTTCCCAGCAGTCGTTCATTTCAGGGAGGGAATCCTCAACAAAAGTCCGTGCGCGGCACCATGCAGCGCGATCCGTTTCGGGGATATCCGCGAAAACGGAGTAGTAGTCGGTGTTCAGCGGTTCGGTGACGTCATATTCAAGCATCGATATGCATCCTTTAGACATGTAGTACGGAGTTAGGTTGACACGGCCTGTGTGGAACCGACGCTGGACGCCGCCTCTTCTGCGAAACCATGGCTCTCATGAAGATTCTTTCCCCACACCTTCCGTGACGCCCCGCTTAGATCGAGCAGGGGCGTGAGCCCGCCGTGGCGTTTCGGGAAATTGGCCCCCAGGATCATGCAAAGGTCAATTTCCTTCGGACTTGCCACTACTTTTTCGGCCAGGATCAATCCCACTTCTTCGGCCAATGCTTCGAGGACCAGGGCCCCGATGCCTGCAGCATCGGTGGTCATTGAGGCGCTGTCGACATTTGAGGGTTGCAGCAATGCTTTTGCCTCCGGCAGCAGTTCTCCTGACGCATCCAGGAAGCCGGAAAGGCCTGCCTCAGCTGCAGCAACCAGGCCTGGACTGACCCCAAAACGCCCAGGGTAGGCGGCGTGCATGCTCTCGCAGATGTGCCGTTGGACAGCTGGACCGATAAACCCCAATAGCGTCAGAGGGGTCATCGGCAGGTCGAGCGGATCCAACGCGTGGTCGACCGTCTTGATATCAAACCCGGCGTCGATGAGCCGCAGCAGCTCACTGAAGAGCCTGGTTAGTATGCGGTTGACGACGAAGCCAGGAGCGTCCTCGACCAAAACCGGGGTCTTGCCAAGTAGCCGGGCTAGATCGCCCACCCTGGCCAGGGTGGGAGCATCGTTTTCTGCGGTCCTGATAACTTCGACCAGCGGCAGCACAGCTACGGGATTGAAAAAATGCATCCCGATCAATCGTTTCCTGTGAGCTAACTGTTCGCCCATCGAAGCGAGAGACAGTGACGACGTGTTCGTTAACAGCAAGGCTTCAGTGCTGACAAATTTCTCGATCTCGGACAGTACCGTCCGTTTGACGGCCAGATCCTCGATGACCGCTTCAATCACCACGTCGCAGGACCCGAAGTCCTTTCGGTCCAGCGTCCCTCGAAAAAGTGCACGAAGCTCCGCGGCAGTTGCTTCGTTAAGATGGCCCCGGTCCTGCAGTTTGTCCAGATGGGTGGCTATCCACGCAAGGCAGTGGTCAATTCTTGCCTGGGAAACGTCAGTAATGAGCACCGGGACACGAAGTCGACGAGCAAAGAGTATAGCGAGCTGGCCGGCCATTAGCCCCGCACCGATCACGCCCACGCAACGAATGGTCTGGGGCTCGAAAGAGGTGTTCGCGAAGATCCCGGATTCCTCCCTCAGCAGCTGCTCGGCATAGGCAGCAGGCGTTACGTGGCGGGCATTGAGCACGTCCCTTGGCTGGGCTGCCGATAGCTGAGTTTCAACGACATTGTCAAAATCCATATAAGGACCTTTCTACGCATAAGGTACTGCCACTCGGGATTTGGTTGCCCACTCGACGAAAGAGTTCTGGGCGACGAGCGGCCACGCCTTCACCCCTACCGGACTTCATACATCGGCCCTCCTATGCGGACGTTTCCGGTGTCATGTCAACCCGGGGCTGGTCTTCATTTGTGGGCGCAGTCCCCCGGATCTCTTTCGGGTAGATCCATACCTCTATCGGATCCGTTGAAAGCACCATTTTTCGTTCGTGGAGGTAGTGGCCGATGGTCCAGATCACGTCACCCGATTCGGTGAGGTCATCAACTGTCTCCATGAATTGAAGGCCCGATGGATGGCGAATTAGTACCCTGTCACCAGGTTCCAACTCCCCACGGTGCTGCACGAGCATAATGACTGGATCGCTCATTGTTCTGTCCTGATGTTCCTGTCTGCAGCCCGGTGAACCCCTTGATGCGACGTTTCAATTTCGGTGCTGTGAATGAACGCCCCTGGTACTGCGGGGATTTGGGGCCGTCTGTATGAAGCGTGGGTGGCGCGGGTTCCAGATCCGGACCGGTTTAGTCCGATACGCTGTTGAGGGATGCCTCGACGACGCGCATGGCCGATAACGCCGCCGGTGCCCCGCAGTATGCGCCGGCGTGGATGATGAGCTCGACGACCTCTTCTTGTGAAAGTCCGTTCGTCAGCGCTGCCCTGACGTGGCCCCCCAGTTCCTCGTGTGCGCGCAAGCTCACGAGGATGCTCAGTGTCGCGATGCTTCGGCTTCGCCGGTCAAGCCCATCCCGGGTCCACACTGCTCCCCAAATGTGCTCAGTAACGTGTTCCTGCAATGGCCACGATGGTGTGTCAACTGCCTTGCCAAGGGCCTTGTCCACGAAGGAATCCCCCATGACCTGCCGGCGTACGCGGAGACCTTGCTCCATCCCCGCCGAGGTGTCACTGTTCCGGGATCTTGCATTACGAATCTCTGCTTGGTCAACCATTTGTCTCTCTTTCTGGAAGCGCACTGGCTCATAACTCCGCTGTCTGCGCAGGGGCCCAGGGCACCGGCGGAGTAAATGGCCGGCGTCTTGCTTTTGGAATTTCGTGGATCGGCTCAGGTTCCCCAATGAAGTTCGTGAGTGTGCCCAGTCGTTCCACGGTCAGGCTGATGACGTCGTCCCGTTGCAGGGGTGCCGGGGTCGTGGTTCCTGCCCATCCCCACATCTCGGCCAGGCAACCGCCGCCGCATGTACCCGAGCCGAGAATGTCGCCGCGGCGGACCCACGTGCCCCGGCTGGCGTAGGAGATAAGTTCGGGAAAGCTCCACGCCATGTTCGCGAGGGAATCCGTGGCAAGCTCTTGCCCGTTGATGGAGACGCTCATGTGCAGGTTCAGAAAGCCGCCGTCAGTGACGTCGTCGAATTCGTCCTTCGTGACAAACAGTGGTCCCAGCGATGTGGCAGTGTCCTTGCCTTTGGCCGGACCCAGTCCAACTGTCATTTCCTTGCGCTGAAGATCACGGGCGGACCAGTCATTCAAGATCATGTATCCGGCAATGTGTTCTTCTGCTTCCTCCGGGGAGAGGTTGTAACCGTCCTTGCCTATGACAGCTGCCACTTCCAGTTCGAAGTCGAATTGTTGTGATCCCGGCGCAACGGGCACGGTCGCGTTGTGTCCCGTTGCGGCGTGTGGGTTGGTGAAGTAGAAGGCGGGTGCGTCGTACCATGCTTCCGGCACACCCTTGTCTCCTGCAACGGACCGCAGCGCGCCGACGGTGTGTTGCTCGAAGGTGATGAAGTCGCGGATGGTGATGACATCAATCGGTGGCAGAAGCTCAGCAGTGCGTAAGTCCACATGATCCCCGTCGGCCACGGCCGAGGGTTGTGAAATGACATCGAACGCGTCCAGACCCGCCGGATAGAGCCGGCCCGAATCCAGGTCATCGTTGGCTTCTCCAAGGCGCGGGACGCCGTTTGCGAGAACACGGAAGAATTTCATGGCTGGCCTCCGTCAATGTTTGTCTCGCCGGGTTTTTCGTCGAGGATGGCCACAGCACGGGTCCAGCCGGCTGACGCACCGTGAATCTTCACCGGGAAGCAGGAAATCTGGAAGCCGATAGCGGGGAGTTCTTCGAGATTGTGCAGTTTCTCGATGTGGCAGTAGCCGATCTCCATGCCGGCTTTGTGTCCTTCCCAGATCAGCGAAGTGTCCCCGGTTTCGGCGTATTTTCTTGCTGTGTGGATGAACGGCGCGTCCCAACTCCATGCGTCTGTTCCGGTCACGCGGACCCCGCGGCTGGTGAGGAAGAGTGTGGCTTCGCGGCCAATCCCGCAGCCTTTGGAGAGGTAGTCGTCCATGCCGTAGCGGGTGCCGGCAGACGTGTTGACGATAACGATGTCGCCCGGGGCCAGGTCGTGACCGATCCGGCGGAGTTCGGTTTCGACGTCGGCTGCTGTTGCCACGTAGCCGTCATCGAATCCACGGAAATCCAGCTTCACCCCACGACCGAAGCACCATTCAAGCGGGACCTCGTCGATGGTGATGGCTCGTGCTCCACAGTCCATGGTGGACGCATAGTGGTACGGCGCGTCGAGGTGAGTTCCAGAGTGTGTCGTGGCAGTGATCTTCTCGATTGCCCACCCTTCCTGGCCGGGCAGGTCGGCTGCTGTCATCCCGGGAAAGTAGGAAACCAGGTCCTTGGCTGTTTCTTGGTGGTTGAAATAGGTGATTTGGGGGGTGAGCCCGGGCGGATCCGATGCAATATTTGCGCGGAGGCTGACGGAGAGGTCCACGAGCTTAGGCATGGTGGTCAGGTTCTTTCTGGCGATCGGCGAAAGTCGAAGTCTTATCCGTGGGCGTAGCTGGTATGACCGGCAGCAGCAGTGAAGTTCCGGAGCCCGGTCCGGTGTGCAAGGTGGTTACGCCGTCGAAGATTCCGGCTGGGCGATCGTCCGGGTCGTCGTGCACGAAGACGCCGTTGCCGCGCTGTTCGATGCCGTAGGCAACCGGCCACGGACCGTCTCCCGGCATTTGGAAATCACGGCCCGACAGAGTGACGCCCAGCCGGTAGCCCGGCGGGATGACCAAGGAAGTGGGCCAAATCTCGACGTCAAGGTCGACCGGCTGCCCAGGGTTGAGCGGCAGGTTGCGGGTATGGCTATGCCACGGCTGGTGGGGCAGGGTGCGTTCCTGGTCGAGTTCGCGGTGGGAGGCACGAAGCCATCCCACGGCCAGCACGCCGTGTTCGTCGATCGCGGACACCAGCGAGACCTCGTGTCCGTCGGGGTCCTGGACACGTAAGGTGACGAAGATGTCAGCGTCAGTGGTGGAGGACGCCAGACGCACCCGCGCCGATGCCGGCCCGGTGATCTCGAGTTGCTCCGTCAGTGGTTCCGTCCAGAAATCGGCTCCCGGACCAAGCGCTGGGAAGGCCACGGTTTGCTCGGCGGACGGCTCGGTTGTGCTCAATGATTCGGACTGGGCGTCCAGGTGGAAGCGGGTCCAGTTCGTGCGGGCCAGCGGCCACTCGGCCTCGTCGCGGCCTTCGAAGGACCCGTCGACGTGCCGCACGTTCAGCCGAACTGGAGGTTGTTGGTCCCAGCCGGTGTCTTCGTCTTTGAGGAAGTAGCCGAAGAACCGCTTTTGGAGACCTACGCCGTAGTCGGTGTAGAACTCTGCGAAGTGCTCATTGCCATGCACTTCCAGCCATTTTTGCGGCGAGGCGACCTGGTTGTAGCCCTCGAAATTGCCGCGGGTGTGCAGGTGGTGTGCCCAGTTCGCCGCCGACAACACCGGCACCTGGACGCGGGTCAGGTCCGGCGTCCGTGCCTGGCTGAACCCGTCGATCAGCTTCCGTCGTTTTGCTTCCCCGATCGTCTCGACCCGGTTGGCGGCGAGTTCGTCATCGGTAAGGGTAGGCGGTCCGGCGACGAGTTCGCCGGTGTTCGGGTTGTGCCGCCCACGCTCGCCCGCCCCGTGCTGGACGGTGAAGATCTGCTGGTCCTGCCAGGCCTGCCCGAACCGGGACAAAATGCCACCGTGGTGGTTGAAGTCCCGGTAGAAGTCGGTGAACCCCTCCCATGGACAGATTGCCGTGAGGTGAGGGGGCTGTAGTGCCGCGACCAGCCACTGGTTGGCCGCGTAGTAGGAGATCCCGAGCAGGCCCACACGGCCGTTCGACCATGCCTGGGTGCCGGCCCACTCGATGGCCTCGTAGTAATCGCGGGCCTCTTGCTGGCTGAGCATGTCCAGCTGTCCGGCGGAACGACCGGCGCCGCGGGAGTCAACCCGAATACAGATGTAGCCGTCTGGAACCCACTTTTCCGGGTCAACCGTTTCCCACACCTGGTAGGCGTTGCTGGTGCCGGTAACGGCATCGGGATAGGCCGATGCCAGACGTTGCCACATCGCGGTGAACCCCTCTTGGAAGGCCAAACCCTTGCCGTACGGGCCCAAGGTCATCAGTACGGGATACGCGCCCTCGTCGTCTGGACGGAAAACGTCGGCCCGCAACACCGCGCCGTCGGGCATGGGTACCGGTACGTCCCAATCAATCCTCATGCCGCCTACCGCCTCGCTGCGCGGCGTGATCTGGGCATCATTGCCCTCCACGGCCAAGCCTCGTGAACTCACCACTACCTCCTCTAGATGCAAGTTACTTGCGTTAGAAGTATGCGCTTCGATATTTTTAAAAGCAAGAGTCTTGCGTTAGGGTGTGGTTATGACTGAGGTAGGGAACCGGCGACGGCCGGGTGGTAGATCGGCCCGGGTGCGGCGCGCCGTACTCGACGCCACCCTCGACCTATTCCACGCAGTCGGTATGAACGGGTTGGTCATCGCCGACATCTCGGCCCGGGCAGGGGTGCACGAAACCACGATCTACCGCCGCTGGGGGACCCGCGAGAACCTGCTGATCGAGGCACTTCTCGACGAAGCCGAAGAACTGCTTCCTGTGCCGGACACCGGTACGCTGCGCGAGGACCTGGTCGCCTACCTCACTTCCTTGGCGGCATACCTCAGCACCCCGCGCGGCATCGACTTCGACCGGGCACTGGCCGCAGCCGGAGACGACCCAGACACACGTCAAGCCCGGGAGCAGTACTGGAACACCCGATACGGGCGCTCCGGCCAAATCATCACCCGGGCAATCGACCGCGGCGAGTTGCCCGATGCCACCAGCCCGCGCGAAACAATCGATATGTTCGTCGCACCCCTGCATTTCAGAGTCATCCTCACCCGGGAACCCCTCGACCCCGGCCTACCCGAGCGACTCGTCGACACACTTCTCCATGGACTGATCGCGCCCTGACCTGGGAGCACATGAAGACTCAACTTTGGTGGGAAACAAACTATGAGCCAGAGATGGGTACTGAGAACAGCTTTGACATGCGGAAACGCGCGAAATTTCCTTCTTTGAACCCATATAAAGTTTCAAACAGTTTTGTCAGAGACGGGCGTGAGGCGCGTTAGCGACACCGCCCTCACCGTCGCCCCGCACTCACCACGCGCTTATTACCGACAGTGAGCTTGGGAAATTGCCTGGCTCGGTCAGGTCCCTGCACGCAGGAGGATCGCCACATGGTTACCCGCAACTCGGCCGCTACTCCCGCTCCACCACATTAATAGTTAAGGACATAGACCCGGCGGCCCGGTGAGGAGCAGATGATGGGCGCCCGCCGCCGCCACTTCCAGAGCCCTGCGGGCTTCGCCCTGCCCGGAGACGTCTGCCATGTCGGGACACGGGCCGGGAAGCGCCTGGCCGTCACCGGCGTCATCGGCCTCGTCCGGTTCGAAGTCCAGGGCAAGTTCCTGGGGGTCCGCCCCAAAGTCGAGGGCAAGCCGGGCAAGCGTGCGGTACCCGCGCACCTTGGCTCCGGGGACCAGGGAGGCCTCGGCGAGGTTGGCCTGGGCCACCACGATCTCCGGATACCCGGCCTGCACCGACGCCATGACCGCCGGCAGGATTCCCCGCACCGGCCGCAGCCTCCCGTCGAGCCCCAGCTCGGCGATAAAGACTGTGCGCCCCGTGGGCTTGATGTCGTTCGCTGCCCGGAGGACGGCCATGGTGACGGCGAGATCGAAGCCGGAGCCTCGTTTCGGCAGTGAGGCAGGAATGAGGTTTGCGGTGATCTTCCTTCGGCTGAGCGGGATCCCGGAGTTCTTCGCGGCTGAGCGGATGCGCTCCTTGGCTTCGTTGAGGGAAGCGTCCGGCAGCCCAAGAATGACGAAGGCCGGGAGCGTCTGGCCGATGTCAGCCTCGACTTCCACCATGTAGCCGTTGAGCCCGACGAGGGCGATGGAGTAGGTGCGCCCGAGGAACATTACCCCACCCCCTTGAGGTGTTCGACCACGGGTTCCCCGCCGCCGTCGTCCACGACGGCTATGACGTCCACGCGGCGCAGCGGCATCCGCAGTTCGCGGTCACGGCACCAGGCAGCAGCGAGGCGGTGCAGCCGGGCCAGCTTTTCCGGACCGACGGCTTCAAACGGATGGCCGTAGTCGAGCGAACGGCGGGTTTTGACTTCGGCGATCACCAGCGCATCGCCGTCGAGGGCGACGATATCAATCTCGCCCCCGGCGCACCGCCAGTTGCGCTCCACCACCAGCATGCCCAGCGCTTCAAGATAGCCCACGGCAAGGTCTTCGCCCCGCCGGCCCAACAGGTCTTTGGATTTCATGTGTACCTCCGCAACCAGCCTGGAGGCGAAGGGCCGCGGAAGACAGAAGGCCCCTGCCGTATGTGGACAGGGGCCGGTGTGGAGGGGAAGTCAGGGTCCCGCGGGACCCTAGTTGCCCAGGTCTACATCCTTGGGCAGGGCCAGTTCCTCGTTGCGGGGCAGTTCCTCCACGTTCACGTCCTTGAAGGTCAGGACCCTGACGCTTTTGACGAACCGTGCCGAGCGGTAGACATCCCATACCCAGGCGTCCTGGAGGGTCAGGTCGAAATAGACCTCACCATCGGCGCTGCGGGCCTGGAGGTCCACATGGTTGGCCAGGTAAAAGCGCCGTTCGGTCTCGACAACGTAGCTGAAGAGGCCGACCACGTCGCGGTATTCACGATAGAGCTGAAGCTCCATGTCGGTTTCATAGTTCTCAAGATCCTCAGCACTCATGCTTCCATCTTGCACCATGTCCGGCACGGGTGCCGCGGGTGGCGGGGGTCAGTCTTCGTACGGTTCGTCCCCGTCGGGCACCTCGGCGTCCTGCAGTTCCCCGCCAAGCAGCCGCCAGCTTACCCTGTGGTACGGTGTGGGCCCGGCGGCGCGTAGGACGTTCCGATGGGCTGCCGTGGCATATCCCTTGTTGATGTCCCAGCCGTAATCGGGATATTCGGTGTGCAGTTCCCGCATCATCCGGTCCCGTTCCACCTTGGCAATAACACTTGCGGCCGCGACGCTGAGGCACTGCATGTCCGCCTTGACCTTGGTATGGACCGGGGCTTCACACGCGGCCTCCAGCACGGGCTGGTCGAACAGGGACAGCTGGCCTGCCGGGGAAAGCCAGTTGTGGCTTCCATCAAGCAGCACAGCCTCCGGGATGATGCCGGCGCTGATGATGCTGTTCCACGCGCGGGTTCCCGCCAGCCGAAGGGCAGCGATGATGCCGAGTGAATCTATCTCGCCGGCGGAAGCGTGTCCCACCGCCGATGCGATACTCCACCGGCGCACCAGGGGATCCAGCCGTTCCCGTTCCGCAGGGCTCAGGAGTTTGCTGTCCCGCACGCCTGCAAGCGGCTTCTGGCGTTCCAGGTCAACGACGGCGATTCCCACGCTGACAGGACCCGCGAGGGCACCCCGGCCAACCTCATCCACCCCGGCAAGCAGGCGCACCCCCTGGGCCTTGAAGGTACGCTCGTGCCGCAGCGTGGGCGCCTTGGCTCCGCGTGCTGCCGGTTTTGAGCCGGAGCGCGCCTTCACTGCCGGGGTAGTCTGCACTGCTGGGGACGCCTGCACTGCTGAAGGCACGGTCAGTGGGCCGCCGGGACGCTGCGGAACACGTCCGGGTAGTTGTCCAGGGTCTTGATCCTGTTCAGCGGCCAGGCGATGACCGCGGCCTTGCCTTCGAGGTCCTTGAGATTGATGAATCCGCCGTCAGTCTCCATGTGCGCACGGGAATCGGCAGAGTGGTTCCGGTTGTCACCCATCACCCACACCTTGCCTTCCGGTACGGTGACGTCAAAGTTGCGGATCTGCGGGACTTCCGCGGGATTGATGTAGGTCTCGTCAATCGCGGTCCCGTTAATGGTCAGTTTACCGCCGGCGTCACAGCAGACAACGTGGTCGCCCGGGAGCCCGATGACACGCTTGACCAGGTGCTGTTCGGAGTTGTCGGGCAGGAGGCCGACGAACGTCAGGCCGTCCTGGACCCAGGTGAACGGTCCCTGTGCCTTGGCCGGGGCCGGCGGCAGCCAGCCCTTGGTGTCACGGAATACCACCACGTCGCCACGGCTGAGCGCGAAGGGCTCCGGCACCAGGAGGTTCACGAAGATCCGGTCATCCACGTCGAGGGTGTTCACCATGGATTCCGAGGGAATGAAGAATGCCCGGAACAGGAAGGTCTTGATAAGGAAGGACAGCACCACGGCGATGACCACCACCGTGGCGATTTCCCTGAGCCAGCCGAGCACGGGATTGCCGCCGGACTTGGCGGCCGCTGCCTTCGACGCCGTCCTGTGCCGCCGATGGACGGGGGCGGCGGTTTCCGGGGTGTCGCCGGGTACGGAGGGAACTGGAACGGTGGGCGTTTCTGATGCGCCGTCATGGCGCGGTTCAGGTTTCCGCGCGTGATTCTCGGGCATTTACCGTCCGTTCTGTGTTGTCGGCCCCGCTGCGGGCGGCCGTGCTACTGGAGCAAATCTATCAAGCGGCCAAAGGATCTGGGCCGGCCGGCCAATCACCCTGTCCAGCGGAACCAGTCCGCCCCCGGGAGCACCGAGCAGGCTGCGGGAGTCAGCGGACACCGAGCGGTGGTCCCCCATCAGCCAAAGCCTGCCCTCCGGAACCGCGGTGCTGAACTTCTGCGTGCTCGGCGCGTCGCCGGAAAAAATGTAGGGCTCATCCATGGGTGTGCCGTTGACGGTGACCTTGCCGCCGGCGTCACAGCAGGCCACCGTGTCGCCGGGAAGGCCGATGACCCGTTTGACGTAGGTTGTGTCGCTGCCGGTCAGGCCGAGCCACTGCATGGCGGCAGCGGCTGCGTCCGGCAGCGGACCCTTGCCGCTGTTCAACGGTGCAAAGCTGCCACGGCCATCGAAGACGACAACGTCCCCGTGCCGGATGGGTTCGGACTGGAAGTCCGTGCGTGACACCAGGATCCGGTCCCCGCCCTGCAGGAGCGGCTCCATGGAATCCGAGGGGATGAAGTAGACGTCAAGCCACAGGGACCGGACCACTCCGCTGATGGCCACGGCGAGGAGCAGGGCCAGTAAAACAAAACGCCAGCCCATTTTGCGGGGCTGGCGTTTTGTCTGGTGCATGGTCCGTATCCTGGCGCTGGTGCATTGCTCCGGCGCATGCCGGGTACGGCCGCGCTCCAGCCTGGCCGTAAGTCCGGGCAGAACTTACTTACTTGGCGGAGCTGAAGTCGCGCTTTTCCTTGATCTTCGCGGCCTTGCCACGCAGTGCACGCATGTAGTACAGCTTGGCGCGGCGGACGTCACCCTTGGTGACAACCTCGATCTTTTCGATGATCGGGGAGTGCACCGGGAAGGTACGCTCCACGCCGACACCGAAGGAGACCTTGCGAACGGTGAAGGTTTCGCGCACGCCGTCGCCCTGGCGGCCCAGGACGAAGCCCTGGAAGACCTGGACACGGGTGTTCTTGCCTTCGATGATGTTCACGTGCACCTTGAGCGTGTCGCCGGCGCGGAACTCGGGAACATCGTTGCGCAGCGAGGCTGCATCGACGGAATCGAGAATATGCATGATTGCACTCCTGGTGAACGCCACAGGTCATTCACTTTGGGTCACGGCGGGCAAGTCCGGCTGCCGGAAGGCAGGCCGGGTCTCACCGCCGAAGTAGAATAGTCCGGCCGCTTCAAGGGTTGATGGGGCCGGTTGTCCGGCTGTTGGCCGCGCTACCCCCTGTGGCAGGTGCGGACCCAGCAGACACAAGGGTTAATTTTGCCACAGCGGCAGGGTTACGCCAATTCGCCCGGCACTAATCCTGCGGCGCGGCTGCCGCTTCCGGCCGGCGGACCAGCCTGCCATCCACGATGTCATACCCCAGGTTGTGCAATTCGGTGCGGTCGGCACGCGGGAGGCTGCCGGCGTCGAACCCTTCCAGGAGGTCCGGACGCCGCGCCGCTGTGCGGCGGTACTGCTCGTGGCGCCGCCATTGGGCGATCCTGCCGTGGTTGCCGCTCAGGAGCACCGGCGGCA
Organism: Arthrobacter sp. Soil761; assembly: GCF_001428325.1. NCBI lineage: Bacteria > Bacillati > Actinomycetota > Actinomycetes > Micrococcales > Micrococcaceae > Arthrobacter > Arthrobacter sp. Soil761. Next base: position 219,185 of record NZ_LMSF01000001.1, read on the forward strand.
CCTCGCGGTCACGCCACATGGAAGGCTTGGTGTAGACCGGATATTCCAGGAGTCCGTCCGAGTGGGATTCCTCCACCAGGGATTCGGGATTGCCCACTACACCGGGCAGCAGGCGGCCAATGGCTTCCACCATGGCCAGGACGGCCACTTCCCCGCCGTTCAGCACATAGTCGCCCAGGCTGACAGGCCGGACCGTGAAGTGTTCCTGCGCCCATTCGATGACCCGTTCATCGATGCCCTCATACCGCCCGCACGCAAACGCCAGGTGCTGTTCCTCGGCCAGTTCATAGGCGAGGGCCTGGGTGAACCGCTCGCCGGCCGGGGATGGGACGATGAGGACCGGCTTGCGCTGCGGATCCGGCCGCTCCTCCGCCACGGCGGCGAGTGCCTGGGCCCAGGGTTCGGGCTTCATGACCATTCCGGCGCCGCCGCCGTACGGGGTGTCGTCGACAGTGCGGTGCTTGTCCGTGGTGAAGCTGCGCAGGTCATGGACGTGCAGGTCCAGGATGCCGTCGTGGCGGGCCTTGCCAATCAGCGAGAGTTCAAGCGGGGCGAGGTATTCAGGGAAGATGCTGACGACGTCGATGCGCATCTAGTCCCTGCTTTCCGGTTCCGGGGCAGCGGCTTCGTCGGTGTTGAGTTCGAAGAGTCCGTCCGGCGGGGTGAGGAGGATGAAGCCTTCCTCGATATTCACTTCAGGCACGATCTGTTCCACGAACGGGATGAGGATTTCCTTGCCGTCCGGGGTGGTGACCATGAGAAGGTCCTGCACGGGCATGGTGTTCAGCGCAGTCACCTTGCCCACAACCTGCGCGCCTACCCGGGCCTCCAGGCCGACAAGCTCGTGCTCGTACCAGCCCTCGTCATCATCCCCGTCCAGTTCTTCGGTTTCGATGAACAGCTTGGCGCCGCGGAGGGTTTCAGCCTGGTTGCGGTCCGCCACCTCCTCAAAACCGAGCAGCAGGATGTCCTTGTTCCAGCGCGCACTCCGCACGGTCAGCCGTCCTGCCACGGCGTCCTCAACGACGAATTCCGTTCCCGGGACAAAGCGGTCCTCCGGAGCGTCCGTCAGCACCTGGACGGTGACTTCCCCGCGAATGCCGTGCGGCTTGCCGATCCGTGCCACCTGAAGCTGCATCTGTTCCTCTGTTCCGGGTTGTGGTGGTTCCGGTGGAAGCACCATGTTGGTCAAAGCACTCCGGCCCCTCCACCTGGCGGTGAAGGGGCCGGAGCAAAAACTGAATGTTGCCGAGCGCTCAGCGGCGGCGGTCGGTATCGACGACGTCGACCCTCACCGGTTCGCCACCGGCCAGTGCTGCAACCACGGTGCGCAATGCGCGGGCGGTGCGGCCCTGGCGGCCAATCACCCGTCCAAGCTCGTCCTGGTGAACGCGCACCTCGAGGGTGTCCCCGCGGCGGTTGCTCTTCGAACTGACCTTGACGTCATCCGGGGAATCGACGATTCCGCGGACCAGGTGTTCCAGCGCTTCTGCCAGCAATCTACTCAGCCTCGGTGGTCTCAGCTTCGGCGTCGGCCGGGGCCTCGGCAGCGTCAGACTTGGATGCCTTCTTGGTGATGGCTTCCGGGATGATGACCGAGCCCTTCTCCGGGGCAACAAAGGCTTCCTTCGCGACCTTGGTCTTGAGGGTGCCTTCCTGGCCCGGCAGGCCCTTGAACTTCTGCCAGTCACCGGTGATCTTCAGGATCGCGGCGACCTGCTCGGACGGCTGGGCGCCGACGGAGAGCCAGTACTGCGCACGCTCGGAGTTGACCTCGATGAACGAGGGCTCTTCGGTGGGGTGGTACTTGCCGATCTCCTCGATGGCGCGGCCGTCACGCTTGGTGCGTGAGTCCGCAACGACGATGCGGTAGTACGGGGCGCGCATCTTGCCGAAGCGCTTAAGGCGAATCTTTACGGCCACTTTTGTGGTCACTCCTGTTTCAGAAAAGGGGTGAACCCGGCTTTCTGCACCCGTGGGGCGGGCCGTACTTGCGGGTTCGAAGGACAGGATCCGGACGCGGAGAGAGGGGCCACGCAGATCGAGTACCTGTTTATTGTGCCAGATGAACGGCGTTATTTCGACTTGGGCCACCGCGCCGGCGCCGCGGCCGGCCCTTGTGGAGGCGGAGGACGGCCGAAACCGGCATCACGGGGTCAGGCCGACCAGACGTACAGTCCCGTCCGCTCGGAATCGTCGATCGAGGCGGCCAACTCCGCCACCTGCTGAACGTAGCTCCGGGCCTGGCCGGCGTCGAACGGCATATCCTCCTGGCCGGCCCACTGTTCGGCGACGTCGTCAAGGACATTGCCTTCGCCTTCGGTTTCATAGGAGAGCAGGTCGGCCAGCGCACGGACCATGGCCGGCGGCACGGCAAGGAGCGAATCGCTGGCGACGTCCACCATGGTCAGCTCATAGTCGGCCCCGCCGGCGTGCACGGCAGTCCCGGCAAGATCGCCCAGCTGTTCGACTTCGAAGTCGCTGATGCCCTGGATCCGCACCGCCTGGCCCCCGGGCCCGCTGTCCGCCGCGGAGCCGCTTCCCTGGTCAAGGATGCCGGCGCGTTTCAGCGCGGCGTCATGGGTGGCGACGAAGATCTCGGTGAAGCCCATGGCGGGTGCCCTTCTTCCGTTGGCGGAGCTGCGTGCCGGGAGTTGCAGCCCGGCCGTACGGAATCAGCCTAGTTGCTGCGCGCCCGCCGGCAAACGCGCCGGGCCGGAGCCCGCGAGCCCCAACACTGGCCCGTCAGCACTGGCGCACGGCCCGTGCAGGAGCACCGGTCAGCGGACTGCCACCCGGAGCCGGTTGCGCCACGGGTCCTCGAACCGGAGCTCCGCGCCGGTGTGGTGGGCGGGCACCCCGGCGACCCTCAGGCGGTCAGCTAGCGCCCCGACGTCGTCACCCGAGGGAACCTCGATGAGCACCTCGCCCAACCCAAGGGTGTCCTTGCGGGGGCCGGCGCCGCGGCTGTTCCAGACGTTCATGGCCATGTGGTGGTGGTAGCGGCCCGCGGAAACGAACAGGGCCTGCCCATGCCAGCCCGCCGTCTTCTCGAAGCCCAGGGTACCCACGTAGAAGTCCCTGGCGGTCTGGACGTCGCCAACCTGGAGGTGGACGTGCCCCACGCCTGCGGACGTCCGCCGCTGGCCTTCGAGGGATTCCTCAGTGAGGTGCTGCTCCAGGTAGCGCTGCGGCGGAAGCGCCAGGCTGTCCATCACCACGTCCGTCCCGTTCCAGGACCAGTTGCTGCGCGGCCGGTCCCAGTACAGCTCGATGCCGTTGCCCTCGGGGTCGGTGAAGTAGAAGGCCTCACTCACCAGGTGGTCGGCGCTGCCGGTGAAGGACCGGGGTTCGTACTGGGCTGCCGTGGCGATGGTGGCCGCCAGGGAAGCCTGGTCCTCGAACAATAGGGCGGTGTGGAACAGGCCGGCCTCTCCCCTGCCGGGAAGGTGCAGCCCGGGGGCCGGCGCCAGGTGGACCAGCGGCCTGCCGAGCCTGCCCAGGTAGAGCCCGCCGTCCTGCTCCGCCACCGCCTCCAGGCCCAGTGCGCGCTGGTAGTAGTCGGTCATGACCTTCATGTCGCCCACCTTGAGCATTACCGTGCCCATGGCGAGGTCGGCAGGAAGAAGATCCTGGCTGCTGGCTGCGTCGGTCATTTGAAGGCTCCTTGTGTTGGAGGCCGTCACTTCGGCGGCCTGTCACATATTAAAATTACTTGAAGCTTCAATTTATTCCAAGTAGCGGAACCAAATAACTCAACGGATGATGCGGCCGCCCAGCACCACGTGCTCCAGCGCCGTGATCGTGTCCGGGGTGGTCCGGGGGTCGTCCCGGCACACCACGACGTCGGCCCGCGCGCCTTCCTCCAGGTTGTCAGCGCCCAGCCACGCACGCGCTGCCCAGCAGGCGGCATCCAGGGCCGCATGCATGGGCAGGCCGGCCCCGCGCAGGGCGAGGATCTCATCTGCGATCCTGCCGTGCCGGATCACGCTGCCTGCGTCCGTGCCGGCAAAGATCCGGACGCCGGCGGCATGGGCCTCCGCCACCCGTTCCAGCCTGCGTTCCCACAGGGCACGCATGTGGGCGGCGTAGCGCGGAAACTTTGCGTCCGCCTGCTCCGCGATATCAGGAAAGGTGGCGATGTTGATGAGGGTGGGCACGATCGGTACGCCCTGCTCCACGAACCGGGGCAGGTGGCGCGGCAGCAGCCCCGTGGCGTGCTCAATGCAGTCAATGCCGGCGTCCAGCATTTGGTCCAGGGTGTCTTCGGCGAAGCAATGTGCCGTGACCCGGGCACCTTCATCATGGGCAGCCTGCACAGCGTCACGCACGACGGCGGCAGGAAAGGAGGGCGCAAGGTCGCCGGCGCTCCGGTCGATCCAGTCGCCCACCAGTTTGACCCAGCCGTCGCCGTCGCGCGCTTGCTTCCGCACGGCCTCCACGAGCCCGTCGGGTTCGACCTCCGCCGCGAAGCCGCGCAGGTAGCGGCGTGTGCGGGCCACATGCCGTCCTGCACGGATCAGTACCGGGAAGTCCCGGCCGCCCTGCATCCAGCGGGTATCGGCAGGTGAGCCGGCGTCGCGGACCAGCAGGGTTCCGGCGTTGAGGTCAGCCAGCGCCTGCTCCCGGGCAACGGCGGGTTCCACCGGGCCGTCGGGACCCAGGCCGATGTGGCAGTGGGCGTCGACGAACCCCGGCAGCACCCAGCCGTCGAGTTCCCGCGCCGGAGGGGCAGCGGGCCGGCTGAACGTGAGCTTGCCGTCCACCGACCAGAGTCCATGGTGTACCCGGTCCGGTGCGGCCAGGACGGGTCCGCGAAAGTAGATGATGTCTGCCATCGGGCTTCCTTTCGATGCCCGGTCAGGCTAGCACCCGCAAATGTGACACCGCCCTTCCGGGGGCCTGTGGTAGCTTCTTCTCTGACCACACGGGAGCCCTTGCAGGGGCTGAGATCGGGCTGACGCAGCCTGCGACCGTTGAACCTGTCCGGGTAATGCCGGCGAAGGAAGTGAGTATTCCCTTGAGTACGCAAAACACCCAGTTGAACCCTGCCCACATGCCGTCCACCGGGGGTTCCGGAGCCGGCTCCACGCCCCAGGTGAACCAGTCCGAAGTGACCCGGTCCCTGGCGTCGCATTCGCTGGCCTATATCGACGACGCCGGGTCCGGCATCCGGGTACCCGTCACGGAAATTGCCCTGGAGCCATCGCCCAACGGCCAGCCGAACGCACCGTTCCGGACCTACCGGACGGCGGGGCCGGGAAGCGACCCCGTCCGCGGCCTGGAGCCCTTCCGCGCGGAGTGGATCGTGGCGCGCGGAGACACCGAGGCCTACAGCGGCAGGGAACGCAACCTGCTCGACGATGGCCGCTCGGCCGTCCGCCGCGGCGCCGCCTCCGCGGAGTGGAAGGGCGCGCAGCCGGTGCCCCGCCGCGCCGTCGACGGCCGGACGGTGACCCAGATGCACTATGCCCGGCAGGGCGTCATCACGCAGGAGATGCGCTTCGTGGCGCTGCGCGAGAACTGCGATGTGGAACTGGTCCGGAGCGAACTGGCCGCCGGCCGCGCCATCATTCCGAACAACATCAACCATCCGGAGTCCGAGCCGATGATCATCGGCAAGGCCTTCCTGGTGAAGATCAACGCCAACATCGGAAACTCGGCCGTGACGAGTTCCATCGCGGAGGAGGTGGACAAGCTCCAGTGGGCCACGCAATGGGGCGCCGACACCGTTATGGACCTGTCCACCGGCGACGACATCCACACCACGCGGGAATGGATCATCCGCAACTCCCCCGTCCCGATCGGCACCGTGCCGATCTACCAGGCCCTGGAGAAAGTCAACGGCGAGGCCAACGCGCTGACCTGGGAAATCTTCCGGGACACCGTCATTGAACAATGCGAGCAGGGCGTGGACTACATGACCATCCACGCCGGCGTGCTGCTTCGCTATGTCCCGCTGACCGCCAACCGGGTGACGGGCATTGTGTCCCGCGGCGGCTCCATCATGGCCGGCTGGTGCCTGGCCCACCACCAGGAGAACTTCCTCTACACGCACTTCGATGAGCTGTGCGGGATCTTCGCGAAGTACGACGTTGCCTTCTCCCTGGGCGACGGTTTGCGCCCCGGTTCGACGGCGGACGCCAACGACGCCGCCCAGTTCGCGGAACTGGACACGCTCGCCGAGCTCACCCAGCGCGCGTGGGAGTACGACGTGCAGGTCATGGTGGAGGGGCCCGGCCACGTTCCCTTCCACCTGGTCCGGGAAAACGTCGAGCGGCAGCAGGAACTCTGCAAGGGGGCCCCGTTTTACACCCTGGGCCCGCTGGTGACAGATGTTGCTCCGGGCTATGACCACATCACCTCAGCGATTGGTGCCACCGAGATTGCCCGTTACGGCACCGCGATGCTGTGCTACGTCACCCCGAAGGAACACCTGGGCCTGCCCAACAAGGACGACGTGAAGACCGGCGTGATCACCTACAAGATCGCCGCGCACGCGGCGGACCTGGCCAAGGGGCACCCGGGGGCGCATGAGCGGGACGACGCCTTGTCCAAGGCGCGGTTCGAATTCCGCTGGCGGGACCAGTTCGCACTGTCCCTGGACCCGGTGACGGCTGAGGCGTTCCACGACGAGACGCTGCCGGCTGAGCCTGCCAAGACGGCGCACTTCTGTTCGATGTGCGGGCCCAAGTTTTGCTCCATGCGGATCAGCCAGGACATCCGCGACGAATTTGGTTCCGCGGAGGCGCAGGCGGCACTGGCCGATGCTGCGGCCGGGATGCGCGGGAAGAGCGAGGAATTCCTGGCGGCCGGCGGCAAGGTCTACCTGCCGGAACTGCGGGTGCCTGCTGACAGCTAGGACGCGCGGGCCGGCTGGCTCCGGCTGACCTGGCTGATGAACTGCCGGATGGCCCGGTCCCCGTCCGGGGAGTCATGGGGCCGGTGTCCTCCCGCGGCAACGCGGTGCAGGGCCCCGGTCTCCCGGAGGTACCCGGCGATTTCCTCGTAGAGCGGTTCCCACCCACCGGTCAGCACCAGCGTGGGCACCCCGGGAACAATGTGCAGCGGCGCCTCCCATGACGGGGCCTGGAGCCGCAGCCTGCGGGCGGACCTTTTTTCTTCCGTGGTGGCGGGCTGCTGGAGGTCGGTGGCGAAGACCCGCCGGACGAATTCGCGCTGGAAGTCTTCGTCGCTGAGCTGGTGGCGCACGTCGAAGAGGGGCTGCATGAGGCTGATGTGGGCGGCAGTGGCCGGGAGTTCCGCTGTCAGGGAGAGGCAGGCCGGTTCCACCAGCGTCAATGAGAAGACCAGGTCCGGACGTTCGACGGCGGCCATCATGGCCGCGATCGCCCCCTGGGAGTGCGCCACCACATGCCCGCCGGCGGCGCCGCGGCCGTCATCGGCAAGGGAGCGCAGGATGATGGCGGTGTCCTCCGCGAAGGACGACTCCAGTGGCTCCGCGAGGACGTCAAAGCCATGGCGGCGGAGGAACAGGGCGTCATAGGACAGTGCCATGCCGTGCTGGCGCGGCCACGCGGCGGCACCGAAGGTTCCGGCGCCGTGCACGAACACTACCCTCTGCTTGAACATGTCCCAACCCTATTCCACGGCACTGACATCCCAAGCAAGCAGCGCCAGGTGTCGTTCTGAGAGGTCAAAACGACACCTGGCGCTGCGTTGCCGGGGAACTGCTACTTGCCCAGGAACTTGTCGAAGCCCTTGGGGAGGTTCAGCTGGGACGGGTCGAAGTCCCCGCCCTGCTGGCCGAAGGCGGCGCCCGTAGGCAGCGCCTTGGCGGCGTTGGCACGGCGGGCTTCCGCTTCTTTGCGCTCCTGGGCAGCCTTGGCCGGGTTGCCGGACTTTGCCTTCTTCTTGGGCGCGTTCTTGGCGTTCTTCCGGGCACCGCCGCCGGCGCCGGGCAGGCCAGGCATCCCCGGCATTCCCGGCATGCCGCCCTGGGCCATCTTCTTCATCATCTTCTGGGCCTGGGCGAAGCGCTCAAGCAGGCCGTTGACCTCGGAGACGTGGACGCCGGAACCACGGGCGATGCGTGCCCGCCGTGAACCGTTGATGATCTTCGGCGCCAGCCGCTCGTGCGGTGTCATGGAGCGGACGATTGCCTCGACGCGGTCGATCTCGCGTTCGTCGAACTGCTCCAGCTGCTGCCGGATGTTCTGTGCACCCGGCATCATCATGAGCATCTTCTTCATGGAGCCCATGTTGCGGATCTGCTGCATCTGGGCCAGGAAGTCCTCAAGGGTGAAGTCTTCCTGGTCGGCGAACTTCTTCGCCATCCGGGCGGCCTCATCCTTGTCCCAGGCCTTTTCGGCCTGTTCGATGAGGGTGAGGATGTCGCCCATATCCAGGATGCGCGAGGCCATCCGGTCCGGGTGGAAGAGTTCGAAATCGTCCAGGCCTTCGCCGGTGGAGGCGAACATGACCGGCTTGCCGGTGACCGACGCGACTGAAAGAGCGGCACCGCCTCGGGCGTCGCCGTCGAGCTTGGACAGCACGATGCCCGTGAAGTTCACGCCTTCGTCGAAGGCGAGGGCCGTGTTCACGGCGTCCTGGCCGATCATGGAGTCGATCACGAACAGGACTTCGTTGGGCACGATGGCACGGCGGATCTGGCGCGCCTGTTCCATCATGTCGGCGTCCACGCCCAAGCGGCCGGCCGTGTCAACGATGACGACGTCGTGCAGCTTCTGGCGTGCTTCCTCGACGCCGGCGCGGGCGACGGCGACGGGGTCGCCGGCGGGCTGGTCCAGCTCGGTGGAGGTGGCACCCGGGTGCGGGGCGAAGACGGGGACCTTTGCCCGCTGGCCCACCACCTGGAGCTGGGTGACGGCGTTAGGGCGCTGCAGGTCGCAGGCCACCAGCATGGGGCTGTGCCCCTGGGCCTTCAGCCACTTGGACAGCTTGCCCGCAAGGGTGGTCTTGCCGGCACCCTGGAGGCCGGCGAGCATGATGACGGTGGGGCCGTTCTTGGCCAGCCGGATCCGCCGGGTTTCGCCGCCCAGGATCTCGACGAGTTCCTCATTGACGATCTTGACGATCTGCTGGCCGGGGTTCAGTGCCGCAGAGACCTCGGCACCCAGGGCGCGTTCACGGACCCGGCCAGTGAACTCACGCACAACGGGAACGGCAACATCGGCGTCCAGAAGCGCGCGGCGGATCTCCCGGACGGTGGCATCGACGTCGGCCTCGGTGAGCCTGCCTTTACCGCGGAGATTCTTGAAGGTTGCTGTCAACCGGTCAGAGAGTGAATTGAACACGCGACGTGCACTTCTTTCAGTGGATGATCGGGACTCGACTATCTAGGGTATCAAGTCAGGCCCGGTAGGTGGCATGCTGGCAAAATGACGAGCCAAACGACTGTGAAGACCCTGCTCATCCTCGGCGCCTCGGGCGACCTCACCGGCCGGCTCCTCCTGCCCGGCCTGGCGCGGCTCGTTGCCGCAGGCCGCGCGGAGGGCCTCACCCTGGTGGGGGCAGGCTCGGATCCGTGGACGCCGGAACAATGGCGGGAGCGGGTCCAGGCATCGTTCGCTGCTGCAGCCGGCGCGGCAGACAGTTCCGGAAAGGACGCCCTCGAGCTGCTGCAGAAGGAGACGGCGTACCACCAGGTGGACGTCACGGCCAAGGGTGCCCTGGCCGCCCTGCTCGCGGGGCTGGAAGGCCCGGTGGCCGTTTACTTTGCGTTGCCGCCCCGGATCAGCCAGCAGGCATGCGAGACGCTCCAGCCGGAAGAGGTTCCGGAAGGCACCCGCCTGGTAATGGAGAAGCCCTTCGGCTTCAGCGAGGAATCGGCCCGGTCGCTGAACCGGACCCTGGCACGGCTGGTCCCCGAAGACCATATCCACCGGGTTGACCATTTCCTGGGCAAGGCCACCGTCCTGAACATCCTGGGCCTTCGGTTCGCCAACAACTTCCTTGAGCCGGTATGGAACAGGCAGCACGTGGAAAAGGTGGAGATCTTTTTCGATGAGGACCTGGCCCTGGAAGGCCGAGCGCGCTACTACGACGGCGCCGGCGCCCTCCGGGATATGATCCAGAGCCACCTCCTGCAGGTCATGGCGATCATGGCCATCGAACCTCCGGCCACCATCGGCGAGCGCGACCTCCGCGACGCCGTCTCCACCGTCCTGCGGGCCAGCAGCGTCAGTGCCCCCTTCACTGGCTCAACGCGCAGGGCCCGCTACACCGCCGGTTCCGTGGCAGGCAAGGACGTCCCGGACTACGCCAAGGAGGAAGGCGTGGATCCCGGAAAGGGAACCGAAACCCTTGCCGAAATCCAGGTGGGCATCGACAACTGGCGCTGGCGGGGGGTTCCCTTCATCCTGCGTTCCGGCAAGGCCCTGGGCGACAAGCGCAAGGAAGCGGTGGTCACCTTCCTTCCGGTGCCACACCTGCCCCAGGGCTTTACCGGGGTGGACTCCCCCAACCAGCTCCGGATCGGTTTCGGCCCGGACACACTGGAGTTCGACGTCGACGTCAACGGTCCGGGAAACATCTTCAGCCTGGGCCGGGTCACCCTGGAAGCCGAACTGAGCGCCTCCGATCTCCTGCCCTACGGCGAAGTGCTGGAAGGCGTGCTGACCGGCGATCCGTTGCTGTCCGTCCGGGGAGACACTGCAGAGGACTGCTGGCGGATTGTTGAGCCGGTCCTCAAGGCGTGGGAGCGCGGGGACGTCCCGCTTGAAGAGTACGACGCCGGTTCGGCCGGCCCGGCATCCTGGCCCACCAACCGCTCAAAGGACTGAGCAGTCCGCGGCAGCACCGGCAGCGTTAACAAGAGGCAGGGCGGGAACCTTTCGGTTCCCGCCCTGCCTGTCTTTATGGTTCCGTGCCGGTGCCTAGATGGCGGCCACTCCGCGTTCCCCGGTCCGGACCCTAACTGCTTCATGGACATCGATGGTCCAGACCTTGCCGTCCCCGGCCCTGCCGGTATTGGAACTGGCAATGATCACATCCAGGATGTCGTCTGCCTGCTCGTCCGTGGCCAGGACTTCCACCCGGATCTTGGGCAGGAGGTCCACGTTGTATTCGGCTCCGCGGTAGACCTCGGTGTAGCCGCGCTGCCGGCCGTATCCGCTGGCTGCGCTGACGGTCAGGCCCTGAACACCATAGGATTCCAGTCCCTCCCTGATGGCTTCGAGCTTTTCCGGCCGGACGATTGCAGTAATCAGTTTCATGCCCCCACGCTTTCCTTACCTGTTGCTGACTGTGACTTCTGCGTGCCCGGCGTCCCCTGGACTGGCGCGTGGGACTCGCCCTGGCCCTTGCCGGTGATCATGTCGTGCAGCGGCTGGAAGCTTCCGCCGTGTCCGCTCAGTCCGAACTCGTAGGCAGTCTCGGCGTGCAGGCTGAGGTCCACACCCACCGTTTCCTGTTCCTGCGAGACCCGGAAGCCCATGGTCTTGTGGATGGCCAGCGCAATGATGGCCGTCAGGACTGCGGAGTAGGCGATGGCGACGCCGGCTGCCGCGAGCTGCGCCCAGAGCTGGGTCAGTCCGCCGCCGTAGAAGAGGCCGCCGCCAACACCGTCGGTGGGCAGTGCGATGAAGCCGAGCGCCACGGTGCCGATGATGCCGGACACCAGGTGCACGCCGACGACGTCCAGCGAGTCATCGAAGCCCCAGCGGAACTTCAGGCCGACTGCCAGGGCGGAGGCTACGCCGGCCACGACGCCCAGGCCGAGTGCACCGACGGGGCTGACGTTGGCGCAGGCCGGGGTGATGGCGACGAGGCCGGCCACCACGCCGGATGCGGCGCCGAGGGAAGTGGGGTGTCCGTCGCGGATCCGTTCGGTGACCAGCCAGCCGAGCATGGCTGCTGCCGGGGCTGCGAGGGTGTTGATCCAGATCAGACCCCCCTGTTCGGCAGTGGTGGCTGCACCGCCGTTGAAACCGAACCAGCCGAACCACAGGATGGCTGCGCCGAGCATGACGAACGGGATGTTGTGCGGGCGGTGGTTGGGGTCCTTGCCGAAGCCCTTGCGGTTGCCGATGATGAGGACGAGGATGAGCGCCGCCACACCTGCGTTGATGTGGACCACGGTGCCGCCGGCGAAGTCGATGGCGGGGCCGAGGGCCTTGCCGATGGCGCCTTCGGGGCCGAAGAGTCCGCCGCCCCACACCATGTACGCCAGCGGGCAGTAGACGAGCGTGACCCACACGGGAACGAAGACGGACCAGGCGCCGAACTTGGCGCGGTCGGCGATGGCGCCGCTGATCAGTGCCACGGTGATGATGGCGAAGGTGGCGGCGTAGCCAACCTTGATCAGACCGTCAGGGGTGGTGATGCCCTCAAGGCCGAATGTGGCGAACGGGTTGCCCACGATCTCCAGGAAGCCTTCACCGGAGCTCATGGACGCGCCCCACAGCACCCAGACAACACCCACCATGCCGATGGAGATGAAGCTCATCATCATCATGTTCAGTGCTGCCTTGGCGCGGGTCATGCCGCCGTAGAAAAATGCCAGACCGGGTGTCATGAACAGCACAAGGGCTGCCGCCACCATGACCCAAACGTGACCTGCGGTAAGTTCCATGGTGCACGTCCTCTCTCATCGAATCTTGCGGAGTACTCCGCCTGCCAACGCCTTTTTGCGTCCTGTAATGAGTTTGTGGGCGGCGTGTTTCGCCCGCGGAGGATTTAGATTGCGGGCCTGTTACAACAACCTCTAGGAAGTAAATGGTGCATATCCGCCTTGTTACGGTTATGTTTCCGCACCCGCGCAGCCACCCGGCTCCCTTTCCTGCAAGGACTCCTTCACAATGACGGCAACACCCCGCGAAAGCGGCGCCACTTCGAGGTTTTTGGCCCGGCTAAGGCCTCGGCGGGAGAAACTTCCCCGCGACATTAAGGTGATGCTGGCCGCGGCGTTCCTGATTGCGCTTGGATTCGGGCTCGTTGCGCCTGTATTGCCGCAGTTCGCAACAACCTTCGGCGTAGGGAACACCGAGGCAGCCGTCATCGTGGCGATCTTTGCCTTCATGCGCCTTGCCTTTGCACCCGCCGGCGGAGCACTGATCGGCAAGCGCGGTGAACGGCCCGTCTATGTCGCTGGGCTGTTGATCGTGGCCTTGTCCACGGCGGCCTGCGCCTTTGCGCAGGACTATTGGCAGTTGCTGCTGTTCCGCGGCCTTGGCGGAGCCGGGTCCGTGATGTTCACGGTGGCATCGATGGCCCTGGTGGTCCGCCTGGCCCCACCCCAGAGCAGGGGCAGGGTCTCAGGTGCCTATGCGTCCGCTTTCCTGATCGGGAATGTGTGCGGGCCGATTGTGGGCGGTCTGCTGGCGGGGCTGGGCCTGCGGGTCCCGTTCCTTGCCTACGCCGGGGCCCTGCTCGTTGCCGCGTTTGTGGTGCAGACCCAGCTCAGCCACCAGCGCCGGGGCGGCGGTGAAACCCAGCACCGTCCGCCGGACATGCGCTTTGGCGAAGCCGTGGCTGCCGGAACCTACCGGTCGGCCCTGCTGTCCAGCTTTGCCAACGGGTGGGCCACGTTTGGCGTCCGCATGGCAACGGTGCCGCTGTTCGCCGCGGCAGCCTTCGGGGCAGGACCGCAGGCGGCCGGACTGGCGCTGGCAGTCTTCGCTGCCGGGAACGCCGCCGCGCTGACCTTCTCGGGGCGGCTGGCGGACTCCCTGGGGCGCAAGCCGATGATGATCTCCGGCCTGCTGGTGGCAGCCTTCGCGACTGCGGCGATCGGCTTGACCTCCGACCTGCCCTGGTTCCTTGCCGCATCGACGCTTGCCGGCGTCGGGTCCGGCCTTTTCGGCCCGGCGCAGCAGGCCGCCGTCGCCGATGTCATTGGGAACGCACGCTCCGGCGGCAAGGTCCTGGCCGTCTACCAAATGACGTCCGACGTCGGAGCGATCGTCGGACCGGTGGCGGCCGGGCTGCTCGCGGACCGGCTGGGTTTCGGCTGGGCTTTCGGCGTGACCGGCGGCGTCATGCTCCTGGCCGCCGTCGGTTGGCTGCCCACCCGCGAAACACTCCGGGTTAAACCCAACTAGCCCGCAGTTGTTGTCGTTTTGAGGGCTCAAAACGACAACTAATGCGAGCTGGTTGGGCTGGCTTAGCTAGTTCAGCAGGGCGTCGACAAAGCCTTCGGTGTCGAACGGGGCCAGGTCGTCGGCGCCTTCGCCGAGTCCGATGAGTTTGACGGGCACGCCGAGCGTCTTCTGGATGGCGACGACGATGCCGCCCTTCGCGGTTCCGTCCAGTTTGGTCAGGACGATGCCCGTGATGTTGACAACCTCCGAAAAGACCCGCGCCTGGTTCAGGCCGTTCTGGCCGGTGGTGGCATCCAGAACCAGCAGGACCTCGTCCACCTCGGCCAGCTTCTCCACCACGCGCTTGACCTTGCCCAGTTCGTCCATCAGGCCCACCTTGTTCTGGAGGCGGCCGGCGGTGTCGATCATGACAACGTCCACTTCCTGCTCAATGCCTGCCTTCACGGCCTCGTAGGCAACGGAGGCGGGATCGGCGCCGTCGATGTCCGACTTCACGGTGGGGACGCCGACGCGCTGCCCCCACGTGGCCAGCTGTTCCGCCGCGGCGGCGCGGAACGTGTCCGCGGCACCCAGCAGGACGTCCTTGTCCTCTGCCACCAGCACGCGCGCCAGCTTGCCGACGGTGGTGGTCTTGCCGACGCCGTTCACGCCCACCACCATCATCACGGCAGGCCTGTCCGCATGGCGCTGGACGTTCAGGCTGCGGTCCATGGAGGGGTCGACAAGCTTGATGAGCTCTTCACGGAGCATGGCCTTGACGTGTTCGGGGGTCCGGGTGCCCAGCACCTTGACCCGTTCGCGCAGGGCATCCACCAGCTGCATGGTGGGTTCGGTTCCCAGGTCCGCGAGGAGGAGTGTCTCCTCCACCTCGTCCCAGACGCTCTCATCGATCCGGTCGCTGGACAGCAGCGCCAGCAGGCCCTTGCCCATGATGTTGTTGGAGCGGACCAGCCGCTCACGGAGGCGGGTGAGGCGGCCCGCGACAGGCAGCGGTGTTTCGACGGGAATGGTTTCCAGCCCGGCAGCGTCGTCCGGAACCGTAGTGGTGTCAAGCCCTTCGAGGTCCACGCCCGCGGGCGCCGTGCGTTCGATTGGTCCGGCGCTGTCCGCTACGGCGGTGCTGCCGCCGGAGCGGACCTCAGGATCGTTGGCATCCCGCGTGCCGGGGTACCGGGTGATGTTCCTCCGCGTCTTGAGCAGGACCGGAATCAGGCCGCCGATGACCACCAGCGCAACAAGAATGGACAGGACAATGGGAAGGATGTCATTCACTCCCCTAGCTTCTCACAAACGGCCTGCCCGGTTCGGGCGCGCAGCCCGCCCCTGACCTGCCCCAATGCGGCGCCCCCGCGGCCGCCGGACGCCGGCGGTGCTGCTACACCTCGGAAACGAGCCGCTGGCTGATCACCGTGGAAACGCCGTCGCCCCTCATGGTGACGCCGTACAGTGCGTCCGCCACCTCCATGGTCCGCTTCTGGTGGGTGATGACGATGAGCTGGCTGGACTCCCGCAGTTCCTCGAAGATGGTGATCAACCGGCCGAGGTTGGTGTCGTCCAGCGCCGCCTCCACCTCGTCCATGACGTAGAACGGCGAGGGCCGCGCCTTGAAGATGGCCACCAGCAGCGCCACCGCGGTAAGGGACCGCTCGCCTCCGGAGAGCAGGGACAGCCGTTTAATTTTCTTGCCCGCAGGACGGGCCTCCACTTCGATGCCTGTGGTGAGCATGTCCCCCGGGTCCGTGAGGACCAGGCGGCCCTCGCCGCCGGGAAAGAGCCGCTCAAAAACCCGGACAAACTGGACCTGGGTGTCCTCGAACGCCTCGGCGAAGACGCGCTGGACCCGGTCGTCCACTTCCTTGATGATGTCCAGCAGGTCCCGGCGGCTGGCCTTAAGGTCCTCAAGCTGGGTGCTGAGGAACTGGTGCCGCTCCTCCAGTGCCGCGAATTCCTCCAGGGCCAGGGGGTTGACCTTGCCCAGGCTGGCGAGGTCGCGTTCAGCTTTGCGCAGCCGTTTCTCCTGCTCCTGCCGGACGTAGGGCTTCCCTTCCCGGATTTCTTCCCCGCCGGCGTCAACGGGAGCCCGCAGCGCGGCCCACTTGTCGCCGGTCTCCTCCGCAGGCACGGGAACCGGGACGTGCGGCCCGAACTCTGCCACCAGCGCTTCGGGGGTGATGCCCAACTCGTCCACGGACCGGGATTCCACTGCCTCGATCCTGGCCCGCTGCTGCGCACGGGCCAGCTCGTCCCGGTGCACGTTGTCGGTGAGGTCGGCCAGTTCGCGGGCCAGGGCGTCGTTGGCTTCCCGGATGTCCCGAAGCCCACGGTCACGCTGTTCGCGGTTTTCCTCGGCCAGGTCCCGTTCGTGCCGGGCGAGGTCCACCGATACGTCCACGTAACGCAGTGCCAGTTCCGCCGCGGCGGAAACGGCGGCCGCACGCCTGGCCTGGATGCGGCGGCGCCGGGCACGCTGGGCTGCTTCCTCCCGGGCACGGCGTTCGGTGGCGGCGGCGCGCTCCAGGGACGCCACCCTGTTGCGGGTTGCCGCCAGCTGCTCTTCGGCGCTGCGCAGGGATAACCGCGCCTCCACTTCCGCTGCACGGGCGGCGGATGCGGCACGGGCCAACGCGTCCCGCTGTTCGGTGGAGGGCTCCTCTTCAATCGGAGCCTCCTGGGCGGCGGCCAGCCGGGCCGTGATGGCAGCGAGCGCCTCCTCCTCCGCGGCAACGTTCTCCGCAGCGCGTGCCAGGGAGGCAGCCAGGCGGTCGCTCTCACCGACGGCGCTGCGCAGGACTGAATTCAGGTGGCCCAGGCGTTCGGCCACGGCGGCCAGGCGGGCATCGGATTCGTGCAGTTTGTCCAGGGCAGCGTCCGCCTCCTCCTGCACTCCGGCGCGGCGCGCCTCGGCGGCGGCCAGGGCGAACCTGTTCCGCTCCAGGTCTGCCGTGACCGCCGAAAGGCGGGGGTCGGCGTCGTCCACCGCCGCCTGCACCTCAAGGAGGGAGGGCGCCTTGGCAGAACCGCCGGCAACGGATACGGCGGTGAACACGTCCCCCTCGCGGGTGACCGCCGTGAGTCCGGGCAGCCCGGCCACCAGCGCAGCCGCGGCGTCGATGCTTGCGACGACGGCGGTTCCGGACAGCAGGTGCCGGACCAGCGGGATGTGCTCCGCAGGTCCGTCCACCAGGTCGGCGGCCCATTGCGCACCATCGGGCAGCGGCACTGCTTTGGGGGCGGCCGCTCCTCCCGGCGTGGACTCCGTGGCGGGGTCACCCAGGTGGCCTGCCACCGCTGATGCGAGGAGCAGCGACGCCCGCCCGGCGTCGTCGTCCTTGAGCACCTTCAGGACGGCGGCCGCCGTGTCCTGATCCTGGACGAGGACTGCCTCGGAGGCCTCTCCCAGCGCGGCAGCGACCGCCG
Source organism: Arthrobacter sp. Soil761 (assembly GCF_001428325.1). NCBI lineage: Bacteria > Bacillati > Actinomycetota > Actinomycetes > Micrococcales > Micrococcaceae > Arthrobacter > Arthrobacter sp. Soil761. The sequence goes on from NZ_LMSF01000001.1 coordinate 236,626, forward strand.
CCTCGTAACCACCCTGCACGCTGATCCCGGCCGCCAGGCTGCCCAGCACCCCGGACAGCCCTGACTCCAGTACGTGCCTGGCACCGTCCTTGCGGTCCAGGCCGAGCTTAAGAGCGTCGAGCCGGGCGGCAAGGGCGTCCCGCTTGCGGACGCCTTCGTTGACGGCGGCCTTGAGCTGGGCAATCTCCTGAAGGACCGCATCAAGTGCTTTACTGGCGGCCTCGTAATCGGCGTCGAGGGATTCCTCCCCTTCCTCCACGCCGGCCACCTGGTTTTCCAAGGCCGTGAACTCGGCCTGGGCGCGCGCCCGCCGTTCCGTGCCGGCGGCAAGGGACTCCCGCAGCCGGCCCAGTTCTGCCTGCGCGGATTCCACCCGGGACCGGGCCGCCGCCACTTGTCCGGCCAGGCGGGCCAGGCCTTCCCGCCGGTCCGCCGCGGCCCGGAGCTGGGCCGTGAGCCGCCGGTCCTCGGCCACGGCTGCCTGCTCTGCCTCGGCCTTCGCGGCGCTGGCCGTGTCCAGGGTGGTGCGCCTGGCGTCGATGTCCCGTTCGAGCTCGGCCAGCTCCTGCCGCACCCTGGCGGCTTGGCGTTCGAGCTGTTCGGGGTCCCGCGCGGATGCCGGTGCGGCATCGTCGGAGCCGAGCAGGCGGCTGCGCTCGGTGGCCAGCGAACCGAGCGACCGGAGGCGCTCCCGTGCAGTGGACAGCTGGTACCAGGTGTCCCGCGCGGCGTTGAGCCGGGGTGTGGCTTCGGCAGCCAGCTGCTCCAGCGCCGCCTGCTGCCGGCGCCCGGCTTCGAGTTCATGTTCGACGGCGGTCCGGCGGGCTTTGAGCGCTGCCTCGTCCGCCACGTCCTGCTGCAGCGCCTGCTGCAGCTGGACGAGGTCATCGGCGAGCAGCCGGGCACGGGCGTCCCGGACGTCGAACTGGACGCGCTGGGCGCGGCGGGCCACTTCGGCCTGTTTGCCAAGGGGCGTCAGCTGGCGGCGGATCTCCCCGGTGAGGTCTGTGAGGCGCTGCAGGTTGGCCTGCATCGCCTCCAGCTTCCGGACGGTCCGTTCCTTGCGCCGGCGGTGTTTGAGGATCCCCGCCGCCTCCTCGATGAAGCCGCGGCGGTCCTCGGGGGTGGCGTGCAGGACGCGGTCCAGCTGCCCCTGGCCCACGATGACGTGCATCTCCCGGCCCAGCCCGGAGTCGGAGAGCAGCTCCTGGATGTCCAGCAAACGGCAGGCGGCACCGTTAATGGCGTATTCGGAGCCGCCTGTCCGGAAAAGCGTCCGTGAGATGGTGACTTCGCTGTATTCGATGGGGAGCGCGCCGTCGGCGTTGTCGATGGTCAGCGAAACGTGGGCGCGTCCCAGGGGCGGCCGCCCGGACGTCCCGGCAAAAATGACATCCTCCATCTTGCCGCCGCGGAGAGTCTTGGCCCCCTGCTCCCCCATGACCCAGGCCAGGGCGTCCACCACGTTGGACTTGCCGGATCCGTTGGGACCCACGACGGCGGTGACGCCGGGTTCGAAGTCGAAGGTGGTGGCAGAGGCAAAGGACTTGAACCCCCGGACGGTGAGGCTTTTGAGGTGCAAGGCTTTTCAGGTCTCCTGGAGCGGATAGGACAGTTTTGCTGGAACCGGCTCACTACAATCTACTGCGCAGGACCGACAATTCCCGGCAGCAGCACCCGGAAGCCGGGGCCGGCGCCACGGCCGGATATGCCGGTTCCGGCCCGGCAAAGGCATAGTTAAGCTCTTGAGCCTGCGTTTATGTGGGTACAGTCACCGCATGAATGCGCGACGGAAACGAAGAGGGGCTTGAATTGGCAGGTAATGCAACCTTCCGCCACAGCAACACCGCGCTGCTCTCGGTGAGCAGCGTCGAGGCTCCAAGGATCGTAAGCTCCACGGACTTCGACCGCCACCTGGCGCACACCCTGAAGCGGCTGAAGTTTCCACCCCGGCTGCTTGAGCGCGTTGCGGGCATTACGCACCGCCGCTGGTGGGCCCCCGGAACATCGTTCGACGACGCCGCGGTGGAAGCCGGAGCCAAGGCCCTGGCCGAGGCAGGCATCGAAGCCTCCGACGTCGGACTGCTGATCAACACCTCGGTCACGCGCCGCAACCTCGAACCGTCCGTGGCGGTGAAGATCCACCACGGCCTGAGCCTGCCGTCGTCGGCCATGAACTTCGACCTCGCCAACGCATGCCTCGGGTTCGTGAACGCCCTGACCCTGGCAGCGAACATGATCGATTCGGGGCAGATCAGGTACGCCGTCATCGTCAATGGCGAGGACGCCCAGCTGACGCAGGAGGCCACCCTCGCCCGGCTCCAGCGGCCGGAAACCACCCGCGACGACTTCAACCGCGAGTTCGCCACGCTGACGTTGGGATCCGGGGCCGCAGCGGCTGTCCTGGGACCGGCCGATGAGCACCCCGGGGCCCACCGCGTGGTGGGCGGCGTGATGCGTGCCGGCACCGAGCACCATGAATTGTGCGTGGGCGGCATCGACGGCATGAGCACGGACACGAAAGGACTGCTCGACGGCGGCCTCCAGCTGGTCGTGGACGCGTGGCATGAAGCGCAGCCCGAGTGGGACTGGGCGGCCATGGACCGCTACGTCACGCACCAGGTCAGCAACGCCTATACACAGGCCATCATTGACGCCATTGACCTCGACCCCGACAAGGTGCCCATCACGTTCCCGCACTGGGGCAATGTTGGGCCCGCCTCGCTGCCCATGACGCTTGCGGCCGAGTCGCAGTCCCTGGATACCGGGGACCGCGTCCTGTGCATGGGCGTGGGTTCCGGCCTGAACACCGCAATGCTGGAAATCGTTTGGTGATCGCGGACTGGCCGGGCGTGGCCGCCGGGTGGTCGCGCCAGATTGATGTCCCTTCCACAGCCGGCGTCGACGCGCCGGGCACGGTGCGCCGCTGGCACCTGCTGGACAACGGCGCAGAACTCGCCGGCCGTGGCCTGGTTCCCGCCGGGACCCTGCTGTGCGTGCACGGCAACCCCACCTGGTCCTACCTGTGGCGGAGCCTGCTGGCCGCCGGATGCGACCCCGCGCATCCGTGGCGGGTGGTGGCGGTTGACCAGCTGGACATGGGATTCTCCGAACGCACGGGCACCTTCCGCCGGCTGGCAGACAGGATCCAGGACCTGAACGACCTGACGGACGCGGTGGCCTTGGAGGGACCGGTCGTCTCGGTGGGGCATGACTGGGGCGGAGTGGTCAGCCTGGGCTGGGCGCTGGCCCACCAGCACCAGTTGGCCGGCGTGGTACTGACCAACACGGCCGTTCACCAGCCTGCAGGCTCGTCCATTCCCCCGGCCTTGCGCCTTGCCCTGCACCCTGCCGTGCACACATGGGGAACCACCACATCCGACTCCTTCCTGCGGGTGACGCATTCGCTGGCGCACCCGCCGCTGCCCGCGGATGTCCGGAAGGCGTATATGGCCCCCTACCGCGGAGCCGAGCGGCGGGCCGGGGTGGGAAACTTTGTTGCCGACATTCCCGTGGACGCCTGGCATCCCAGCTTTTCTGCGCTCAGCGGCGTGGCGGAAGGCCTCCGGAACCTGAAGGTCCCTGCCCTGATGCTGTGGGGTCCGCGCGACCCGATCTTTTCCGACCGCTACCTCAAGGACCTCATCACCCGCCTCCCGCATGCTGACGTGCACCGCTACGAGGGCGCAGGACACCTGCTCGTGGAGGACCGCGACATCGCCCCGGCGGTTTTCGACTGGCTGGCCGGGCGCGTCAGCGGCGGCGGCAACGGTTCGCCCGCGGTGGGGAACGCCGCTTCCCAGCCACCGGCCCGCGCAGGTTTCCAGCCACTGTGGACGCTCCTCGCCGAACAGGCGGCAGGACCCGCCGGAGGTAAGCCGGCCGTCGTCGAAATGGCTGCGGACGGCACCGTGGCCCGTTCCCTCACGTGGCAGCAGCTGGACTCTGACGTCCACCGCCTGGCCACCGGCCTGCACCTGGCAGGCGTAAGGCCGGGCAGCCGGGTGAGCCTCATGGTCCCGCCCGGGGTGGACCTGACCGTGGCCCTGTATGCCTGCCTGCGGCTGGGAGCCGTAGTGGTGGTGGCCGATGCCGGACTCGGAACGAAGGGACTGAACCGGGCGGTCAAGGGGGCTACTCCCGACTTCCTGATCGGCATCGACAGGGCGCTGGCAGCTGCCCGCGCCCTGGGATGGGCGGCCAGGCGCATCAGCGTACGCGACCTCCCGGCCGCCCGCCGCCGGATTCTCGGAGTGGAAACCTCCCTGGCCGCACTAACAACGGCGGGTAGGGTGCGCTCCGCCGGGCCTGGCGACGGCAACGGCAACGGCAACGGCACATACTGGCCGGACCCGGACTCCCCCGCCGCCGTGCTCTTCACCTCCGGCTCCACCGGTCCGGCCAAGGGCGTGCTGTACACGCACCGGCAACTCGCCGCGATGCGGGACACCGTGGCCGAAACCTTCGGGATCCATCCGGGCCAGCGGCTGGTGGCGGGTTTCGCGCCCTTCGCCCTGCTCGGACCGGCACTGGGAACCGTGTCCGTGACGCCGGCGATGGATGTCACCGCGCCACGAACCCTGACCGCGCGGGCCCTCGCGGACGCCGCAGCGGCCATCGACGCCACCGTGGTCTTCGCCTCGCCGGCTGCCCTGCGCAACGTCGTCGCCACCAGCGGCAGACTCAGTGCGGAGGGCACCGCAGCGCTGAAACGGGTTGAACTGCTGCTCTCCGCAGGCGCCCCCGTTCCCGAACCGCTCCTTGCGGAGATGCAGCGGCTCCTGCCGGGTGCCTCCCTGCACACGCCCTACGGAATGACGGAAGCGCTCCCCGTCACCGACATCAGCCTCGAACAAATCAGGGCCGCGGCTTTCGACGCCGGATCCGGAACAAAGCCCGGCGCCGGCAACGGTGTCTGCGTGGGCCGGCCCGTCCACGGCGCCCGGGTGGCCGTCATCCCCCTGGCGGCAGACGGCACAGCCCCCGGTTCAACTCCTGTCACGGACGCGGGAATCACAGGAGAAATCCTGGTCAGTGCGCCGCACGTCAAGGATATGTACGACCGGCTCTGGCTGACCCAGGAAGCCAGCACCGGCGTGGCCGGATGGCACCGCACCGGCGACGTCGGCCACTTCGACTCCGACGGCCGGTTGTGGGTGGAAGGCCGGCTTGCGCACGTCGTCACCGCGCCCGGTTCGGTGGTGACACCGGTCGGCGCCGAACAGGCCATCGAACGCGTGGCCGGCATCCGGATGGCCGCGATTGTTGGCGTGGGGCCGGCGGGGACGCAGGCCGTCACCGCCGTGGTCGAGACGGTCCCGCCCGTCCGGAAAGCCGGGCCTGCCGGTCCGGAACTGGCTGGAAAGGTCCGGGAAGCCGCGCGCACGGCGGGCATTTCCGTGGCCGCCGTGCTGGTGGTCCCCGCGCAGCCTACCGATATCCGCCACAACGCAAAGATCGACCGGACGCGCCTGTCCCGGTGGGCTGCCTCCGTCCTGGCCGGCGGACGCGCGGGGACGCCATGAAAGTCCTCGTTACCGGTGCAAGCGGACTCCTGGGCCGCGGAGTCGCCGGACAACTGGTGCACCGGGGCCATGACGTCACCACCTTCCAGCGGCGTCCCTCAGGGGTCGACGGCGCCACGGACCACCGCGGATCCCTCACCGATGACGCCGCGGTCAGCGATGCCGTCCGGGGTGCCGAGGCAGTCATCCACCTGGCGGCCAAGGTCTCCTTCACCGGCCGTGCCGCACAGTTCGACGAAGTAAACGTCCACGGCACCCGGCGGCTGCTCCTCGCCGCCCGCGCGGCCGGCGTGCGGAACCTAATCTTCGTGTCCTCGCCGTCAGTGGCCAATTCCGGCGCCGCCATTGCGGGCCTGGGGGCAGAGCCCGCGGACCCGGAGCATGCCCACGGGGACTACTCCCGCACCAAGGCCCAGGCGGAACTGCTGGCCCTTGCCGCGGACGCCCCGGACTTCCGCGTTGCTGCCGTTCGGCCGCACGTGGTCTGGGGACCCGGGGACACGCAGCTGGTGGAACGGGTGCTGGCGCGGGCTGCCCGGCACCGGCTGCCGCTGCTGGATGCGGGCGCCGCCCTGATCGATACCACGTACGTGGACAACGCCGCGTCGGCGATTGTTGCCGCGCTGGAGCGCATCAGCCACATCCATGGCAGGGCGCTGGTTGTCAGCAACGGGGAGCCACGGCCGGTGGGCGAACTGATTGCCGGCATCTGCGCCGCCGGTGGCGTGCCTGCCCCGTCGTGGTCCGTCCCGGGGCGGTTTGCCAGGGCGGCGGGGTCCGTAGTGGAAAAACTGTGGCTGAGGCTTGGAATGCAGGACGAACCGCCCATGACGAAATTCCTCGCTGAGCAGCTGTCCACCGCCCACTGGTTCGACCAGCGCGAAACCCGGGAACTCCTCGACTGGACTCCGGCCGTCCCGATCGACGAAGGCCTGGCGCGGCTGGCAGCACACTATGGCACCCGCTGAGCCCATCGCCTGGGCGGCCCGGTGCTACCAGCGGCCGTTGCGTGGCCGCGGCTGGCACACGGGGCAGGTGTGGGACGAACGGTTCATGAACTGCTCGCGGCGGATGACCGCCTGGATTCCTGCGGCCGCGCACCTTTTGCACGGCTCACCCTGGCGGCCGTACGCGTTGAGGGACCGGTCGAAGTAGCCTGAGGCGCCGTTGACGTTGACGTACAGGGAATCGAAGCTGGTTCCTCCTGCGGCCAGGGCATCGAGCATGACCTCGCGGGCGCTGTCGAGGACACGCCGGGCGTCCCCCCGGCGCAGGGTATCGGTGGGCCGGGCGTAATGCAGCCGGGCCCGCCACAGCGCTTCGTCGGCATAGATGTTCCCGATACCGGAGATCAGGCCCTGGTCCAGCAGTGCCCGCTTCAGGCCGGTCCGGCGCTTCCGAAGCCGCTGGTAGAAGAGGTCGAAGGAGAACGAAGGGTCCAGTGGATCGCGCGCAATGTGCGCGGCTTCGGCGGCGATCAGGGGAAGGGGGGATTCCGCGAGGCCGCCCGGGCCGCCGTCGTCCGTGGGTACCAGTGCGGTGACAAAAAGGCCTCCGAAGATCCGCTGGTCCACGAACCGCAGCTGGTCCGGCATGCCGTCGCGGGGACTGAGCCGGAAACGGACCTTGAGGTGCCTTTCATCGGGAACGCCGGGGCCCTGCATCAGCAGCTGCCCGCTCATGCCCAGATGCGCCATGAGTGCCACCGCGGGAACGCGGGTGTCCTCCCCGGCGTTCGGCAGCGCAGCGGTGCCGTCCAGCAGCGGCATCCAGAGGAACTTGCCGCGCCGCACGACGTCGGCCACCGTGGCGCCTTCGAGGTTGCCGATGAAGTCCCCTGCCCCGAGGGCGTGGCGCCGGATGGAGCGGGGATCGATGACGTCCACGGCGCGGATGGTCCTGCCGCGGACCCAGTTCACCAGGCCGCGGCGCACCACTTCGACCTCTGGCAATTCAGGCACGGAGCGCTACTTGGCGGCTATGGAGCCTGCGGAGGTGCTGGGGTCAGCCTGGGCCCCGGCTCCGGAGAGCACCCGCCAGGCGTCTTCCGCTGCCTCCTGTTCGGCTTCCTTCTTGGAATGGCCGGAGCCCTTGCCGTAGGCCTTGCCGCCAATGTTCAGCACCGCCGTGAAGGTGCGGGCGTGGTCCGGGCCGGAGCCGTCCACTGCATAGTGGATGCTGCCCAGCTGCCGGCTGGCGGCGAGTTCCTGGATGCTGGTCTTCCAGTCGGTGCCGGCGCCCAGGACTGCGGCGTCCTTCAGCAGCGGACCGACCAGCCGCATGACCAGCTGGCGCGCGGTCTCGATGTCGTTGGAAACGTACGTTGCCCCGATCAGGGCCTCCATGGTGTCCGCGAGGATGGAGGCCTTGTTCTTGCCGTGGGTGAGCTTTTCGCCCTGCCCGAGGTAGATATACTCACCGATGCCAAGGCTGCGGCCGATCCCGGCGAGGGCCCGGGTACTGACGACGGCGGACCGGCGCTTGGCGAGTTCGCCTTCGGGCAGGTCCGGGTTGTCCCGGTAGAGGGCATCGGTGACGGAGAATCCCAAAATGGAGTCGCCCAGGAACTCGAGCCGCTCGTTGGTGGGTATGCCGCCGTTCTCGTATGCGTACGAACGGTGGGTAAGCGCAAGACGAAGCGTCCCGGCGTCAATAGTGACACCGAGACGCTTCAGAAGCTCTTCAGTTGAAGACATCAGTCAGCCTGTTGGGCCGATTAGACGTCAGCGACCTTGCGGCCCTTGTACTCAAGGAACAGCGCGGTGCCGGCAGAGTCGGTAACGACCTTTGCCTGGTGCGGCAGGCTGTAGGTGACCTGGCCGTTCTCAACGGTCTTCACCAGGTGGGGGGCGGTCGCCTTCCACTGCGAGCGGCGGGCGCGGGTATTCGAGCGAGACATTTTCCGCTTGGGAACAGCCACGGCTAACTCATTTCTCTCTAGACAAACACGTACAAATCAATTTTGCCGGTCAGGCTTAGCCATATCAGCTAGGGCAGCCCAGCGAGGATCCAGGACCTCGTGGTGGTGCCCCGGCTCGTCTTCCAGGCGAGCTCCGCATTCGGAGCAAAGGCCCTGGCAGTCTTCCCGGCACACCGGCTGGAACGGCAGATTGGTGACAACCGCGTCCCGCAACACCGGTTCAAGATCGATTACATCGTGCTCGACTCGACGTTGCTCTTCATCATCTTCTCCATCCGAAAGCTGAATGCCCTCGTAGAAGAAAAGTTCTTGCACATTGACCTCAAGGTCATACGCAAGGGGATCCAGGCATCGGCCGCACTCGCCAGTAACTTCGGCAACCACGGTTCCTGATACCAGAATTCCTTCGTGTACGGCCTCCAGCCTCAGATCCAGCTCGACATCCGAGCCTTCCTGAACACCAATGAGCGCCACACCAAGATCACCCGGTGCGGGTACATGTTCCTTCAGTGTCCGCATGCTTCCCGGGCTGCGCCCGAGGTCCTTGACGTCGAACGCCAAGGGCGAACCAGCATCTCTGTTAATGAGAACTCCTGTTGAACATATGACCGACGTACCATCTTAGCCTGAAGAGCCGCAGCGACTCAAACCGGCACGAGGAAGCGCCGAAGTACCGATCCAGCCTACCGCTTTGGCTGCTGATCCGCCGAAGGCTCGCCGGAAACCATGCGGCGGTGCACCGAGCGGGGCACGTAGTCGGACACGCTGCCGCCCAGGGACGACACCTCTTTGATCAGGGTGGAGGACAAATGGACGTAGCTGGCCTCTGCCGGGAGGAACACTGTCTCCACCCCGCTCAGCTGCCGGTTCATGGTGGCCATGGGCAGCTCGTAGTCAAAGTCCGACGAGGACCGGAGCCCCTTGACGATGGCCGACACGCCCCGCTGGCGGCAGTACTCCGCCAGGAGCCCCTCGCCCACCGGTTCCACCACGATGCCCCTGAGCAGTGCCAGCGTTTCGCGCGCCATTTCCAGCCGCTCTTCCAGGCTGAACATGTACTTCTTGGCGTAGTTGGTGGAAATGGCCACGATGACCTCGTCGAAAAGACCGGCAGCCCGTGCGATGACTTCGAGATGGCCGTTGTGGATGGGGTCGAAGGATCCGGGGCACACAGCGCGTCTCATGCTCCGAACCTACCCCATGGAAAGGCCGGGATACCATGACTGGATGCATCCACCACGGGAACTTTCCACCCCCTTGGCACCTGCGCCCTGGCAGCGTACGGCGCTCGGTGCCAACCTCCTGGCGCCCGACGGCGGGCTGGGTGTCACCATCTTTGAAGAGATGACCACCCTGGCCGTCCAGACCGGGGCCATCAACCTGGGCCAGGGCTTCCCCGATGAGGACGGGCCTGCCGAAATCCGGGAGGCAGCCCGGGCAGCCATCGCAGCGGGGGCCAACCAGTACGCGCCCGGCAAGGGCCTGCCCGAACTCCGCCAGGCGGTGGCCGCACACCAGGAACGGTTCTACGGGCTTGCGCCGGACCCGGCAACCGAAGTCATCATCACCACCGGAGCCACCGAAGGCATCGCCGCGGCCCTCCTGGCCTTTGCCGGACCCGGCGACGAGGTCCTGACGTTCGAGCCTTTCTATGACTCCTACGGCGCGGTCATTGGGCTTTCCGGCGCCTCCCACGTCACGGTGCCGCTCGCTGCCCCGGACTTCATGCCGGACATGGCGGCCCTGGAGGCAGCGTTCAACGGGCGGACCCGCGTGGTACTGCTGAACAACCCGCACAATCCCACCGGCGCCGTTTTTCCGCCGGCCGTCCTGCAGCGCGTGGTGGAGCTCGCGGAGAAGCACGGCAGCATTGTCATCACGGATGAGGTGTATGAGCACCTCACCTTCGGCGTGGCCCATACCCCCGTTGCCACCCTTCCAGGGGCCGCCGCCCGCACCATCACCATTTCCTCTGCCGGAAAGACCTTTTCCCTGACCGGCTGGAAGATCGGCTGGCTGAGCGGGCCCGAAGAGTTGGTCTCCGCCGTCCGCACGGTCAAGCAATTCCTTACCTACAGCTCAGGCACTCCCTTCCAGGCCGCGATCGCCAAGGGGCTGGCCCTGCCGGACAGTTTCTACACGGGCATCGCCGCCGCCCTTGAGACGAAACGTGACATCCTCAGCGCCGGACTTCGGGCGGCGGGCTTTGACGTTTTCACACCACAGGGAACCTACTTCGTCAATGTGGATACGGCTCCGCTGGGCATCACCGATGCCCTGGACCTCGCCCGCCGCCTGCCGGCACTGGTGGGCGTCGCAGCCATTCCCGTTCCGGTCTTCTGCCATGCGGAAGGCGCGAAGCGGATGCGAAGCCTGCTCCGGTTCGCGTTCTGCAAAAAGACAGAAGTCCTGGAGGAGGCTGCGGCGCGGCTGTCCACCCTGCGCGGAAGGCTCTGATGTCCGGCGGCAGCGGCGTGCACGCCAGCCGCTTCCTGCGGACCACCGGCCGGCATGCCACCATCGAACCCGATGCGTTCACTGACGGGGGCTATGTACTGAGCATCGGCGGCTCCGAACAATCCCACGTCAACCTCGACCGGCCGGAGGACATCTTCTACGAATACCTCCGCAGGATCGGGCACCTGGTGGATCTGGCCGCCCCTCCCGGCGAGCCGATCAGCGCCCTCCACCTGGGGGCAGGGGCGCTGACGCTTGCGCGCTACATCCAGGCCACCCGCGCCGGTTCGCTCCAGTACGCGGTCGAGCTGGAACGTGAGCTGCTCGACTTTGTCCTTCGGCACCTTCCCATGCCCGACGGGACAGACCTGACCACCGTCATCGGCGACGCCCGCGAGGCGCTCGGTGCCCTCGATCCGGGACTCACGTTCGACGTCGTAATCCTGGACATCTTTTCCGGCCCGGAAGCGCCGGCCCACATCGCCACCAGCGGTTTCTACCGCGAAGCCAGGGAGCGTCTGCGCCCGGACGGCCTGCTGATCGTCAACGTGGGCGACGAGGCGGCCCTCACACTGGTCCGGAGCCAGGTGGCGGCGATGCGCGCGGCAATGGCGGATGTGGGTGCCTTTGCGGAAGCGGGCATGTTCGAGGGCAGGTACCCGGGCAACATCATCCTGGCAGGCACACAGGGCCCCTGGCCGGAATCGTGGACAGCTGAGCTGACCGCCCGGGGGCCCCACCCTGCCCGTGTCCTGGCGGGAGTGGATCTGGACCCCTTCTCGGGCTGAGCGCCTTGGCGGGCTAGGTGCCCTGGGTGTCAGGTCCGGCAACATCGGCCAGGTCATCCGGAGCGATGGCGTCGGGCACGAACGGCTCGGCGAACCACAGCCGGGTTTCCCCGTACTTCTTTTCGGCGAACCTCGTCATCCCGTCCGGCCACTGCGGTTCCGGGGAGCGGGACGAGCGTTCCACCACCACAACGGCACCCGGGACCAGGTGCGCGGCGAGCTTCTGCAGCACCGCCGACAGTGCGGCTTCCTCCAACGGATACGGCGGATCCAGGAACACCAGGTCCCAGGCCGCAGATTCCGCGGCCCGGTCCAGGAAAGGTTCCACCCTGGAGCGGTGCACCGTGACGGCCTTTCGGCCCAGGACTCCGTTAATGAGGTCCGCGTTGCGCTGGCACACACCGCTGGCCTTGGCGTCGGATTCCACCAGGTCCACTGTCGCGGCTCCCCTGCTGGCGCTTTCCACCCCCAGGGAACCCGAACCCGCGTATAGATCAAGCACCCGCGCCCCGGAAATCACCTCGAAGGCGTCCAGGCGGGAGAACAGAGCTTCCTTCACCCGGTCTGTCGTAGGCCTGGTCAAGGACCCGGGAACCGCCGCCAACGGCGTTCCGCCACCAACGCCGGAGATAATCCTGGTCACCGTGCCCACCGCGATCCGCCGGCGCCCGCTCCGCTTTCTTTGCTAACCGCGTTCAAGGAACGCCTCCTTCTCAGGGTTGAGGTATTTCTCGATGGCGTCCGCGAGTTCCGGGTAGCCGGACAGCAACGGGTCGCCGCCTACGATCGCCTGGGCGTCCTCCCTGGCCCGGGCGATGACGTCTTCGTGTTCGAGCACCCGCAGCAGTTTCAATGTGGACCGTCCGCCGGACTGGGAAGCGCCCAGGATGTCGCCCTCGCGCCGCAGTTTGAGGTCTTCCTGGGAGAGCACAAACCCGTCGGTGGTGGCCGCCACGGCATCCAGCCGCCGCCGGCTTGGGTGGCCCGGTTCCAGGGCGGTGACCAGCAGGCAGGTTCCCGGCAGTCCGCCGCGGCCCACACGGCCGCGAAGCTGGTGCAACTGGGAGATGCCGAACCTGTCGGCGTCCAGGATGACCATCAGGGTGGCGTTGTGGACGTCCACCCCCACTTCGATCACGGTGGTGGAGACGAGCAGCTTGATGCGGTTGGCGGTGAACCCGGCCATGGTCTCCGTCTTCAGGTCGGGGTCCTGGCGTCCGTGTAGGGGAGCCAGCGGCACCCCTGCCAGCGAGGGCTCGCCCTGAAGATGGTCCACGACGGCGGTGACCGACGCGAGCTCCCGCGTCTCCTCTGTGTCCATGCCGGGAGGTGCCGCCTCCCCCGGGCTGAAGTCGCCGTCGTCGTCTGTTCCGATCTTGGGACAGACCACGTACACCTGGTGGCCGGCGTCGATCTCTTCCCGGGCACGTGCCCAGATCCGTGCCACCCAGCCGGGATTTTCCGCAAGGCCCACGAGGTAGGTGGTGATCGGGGCCCGGCCCTTTGGCAGTTCGTCGAGGGTGGAGGTCTCAAGGTCGCCAAACACGGTCATCGCTACGGTGCGGGGAATGGGCGTGGCGGTCATGACGAGCAGGTGCGGCGGTTTCCGGGCCTTCGCCCGCAGGGCATCGCGCTGTTCCACACCGAAGCGGTGCTGCTCGTCCACCACGATCAGGCCGAGGTCGTAGAAGGACACGTTGTCACTGAGGAGGGCGTGGGTGCCGATGATGATTCCTGCGGTCCCCGAGGCGGCGTCCAGCATGGCTTGTTTCCGTGCCGCAGTGGGCATGGACCCGGTCAGAAGCGTGACCTGCACGGACGGCCCGTTGCCCCCGGACGGCCCGCCGAGGAGTCCGTCGCTGGAGAGCACGCCCAGGGTGCGGCGGATGGAGTCGTAATGCTGGGCGGCGAGCACTTCGGTGGGCGCCAGGAGTGCGGCCTGGCCGCCGGCGTCGATCACCTGCAACATGGCCCGCAGCGCCACCACGGTTTTCCCTGAGCCCACTTCACCCTGCAGCAGCCGGTTCATGGGGGCTGCCTGCGCCAGTTCCGCGGCGAGGGTCTTGCCGACGGCGGCCTGGCCGGCTGTGAGCGTGAAGGGCAGGTCCTGGTCGAAGGCAGCCAGGAGACCGTCTGTGACAGGGCGCCGTGCGGTGGCTTCCTCGGCGGCGAGCTGGGCCCGGCGCCTGGCAAGCGCTGATTGCAGCACCAGGGCTTCCTGGTACCGGAACCGGTCCCGGGCGCGTTTCCAGTCGGCGGCGATTTCCGGCGCGTGGATGAGCCGGTACGCCTCCGCCACGGGCAGGAAGCCTTCCCTCGCGGCGACCGTAGGTGGAAGCGGATCCGGCAGCGCACCCAGGTCCACGGTTTCGAGCAGGGTGCCGATCACCTTCTGGATCCTCCAGCTGGGAAGCTTGGCTGTGGCGGGATACACGGGGATGGGCATCGCGGCGAGTTTCGCGGGGTCACCGGTGCCCTGCACGAAGGGGTCATCGTCCAGGAGCTGGAAGTCCGGGTTGGTGAGGCCCAGCTGGCCTTTGAAGCTGGTGACTTTTCCCGAGAACAGCGCCCGCCGTCCCTGCAGGAGCTCGGCTTTTGCCTTGTAGCCGTTGAAGAAGCTGATCTTGAGGGTCCCGGGCACTTTGCCGTGGTAGTCCCTGCCGCCCACCAGCCGGAGGCCCTGCTGCCCGTCGTCGTCGGAAACGATGACGTCCGTGATGGTCCCCCGCCGTGCCTGCATTGCCCGCGTGCTGCTGGACAGCACCCGGGCGATGAGGGTGACGTCCTCATTGAGCGGGAGCTCGCTGATGGGAGTCAGCTCACCGCGCATGAGGTAGCGGCGGGGAAAGTAATTGAGGAGGCCTTCGACAGTGGTGATGCCAAGGTGTTTTTCAATGACGGCCGCGGAGCGCTTTCCGATTCGGCGTTCCAGGGCGAGGTCCAGCTCAGCGTTCATGCCCGCCGGTGTTCACCTTTTCCGCATCCGGGTCCCGGGGAAGCGCCAACTCGCTGATGCTGACCTGGGACGGCTCCCCCAGCGACCTGATGATGTCCACGGCCGCGTCAGGTTCCGGAACGTGGACGTGGACCCGCCACCGGTAGTTGCCCTCGGGATCCGAGCCGTTGCCCACCTGGCTCATGATGACGGACTCGCCGATCTCGTCCAGCCGCTGCCGGAGGGTGGCGGCATTCAGGGGCGAAAGGTTGATGGTGCACATGACTTCCACGCCGTCGTCGTCCGGCATGGAAGTGTGGATGTGGGGGTCGGAGACGTCGTAGCCGTGCAGGCCATCGAGGAGTTCGCTCTGCAGTTCCTCGCCCAGGACGGCGGAGCGGAGGCAGTCGAGGATCAGCAGCATGCCCACGCCGCCCGCGTCCACCACATGGGCGGACTGCAGGGCATCGAGCTGCTCCTCGGTGTGGATCACGGCGGCCAGCGCACCCTCCACCGCCGCGTCCAGGGCCAGGCCCAGCGCATGGTTGCTGTCATCGCCGTCCTGGGCGGCGTCGACGGCGGCTGCCGCACGGGCTGCCGCTTCCATGACCGACAACATGGTTCCCGGAACTGGATCACTCAGTGCGGACCATGCGCGGATCTGGGCACGGTTCAGCGCTGCCGACAGGAGCGTGGAGGTCAACCGGGTATGGCCGGCAAGGGGTTCCGCGGCGGCGCAAAGAAACACGGAAAAAAGAGTTCCCGAGTTTCCCCTGGCTTCCTCCATGGCGGCCTGCCCGGCCGTGGCAAGGACTTCCCCGACGTCGACCGGGGCCGGCTGATCCTCGGCGAGCACCAGGGAGCGGGCGGCAGCGCGCACGGTGAGATAGAGGTTGGTGCCCGTGTCGCCGTCGGCCACCGGGAAGATGTTGATGGCGTTGAGCCGGTCGCTGTGGTTTCCCAGGGCAGTTTCAGCCTTGCCCAGCCACCTCTTCATCGCCAGCGCGTTGGCGGCAACCTTAGTGTGCAAAGTGATCCCATCCCCCGGTGTCCGCGGCCCGGCCCGCAATCAGGACGCCCGGGCCTTCGTCGGTACCGAGTGCATGTATCGAGCCTATCGCAGTGAATCCGGGTGGCAGCTGAACGCCCGCCGGGAATGTGGCCAGGAGCCCGTGGTCCTCTCCGCCGCCCAGCACCCATGCCGTGCCGTCCCCGCCCAGGCGGGCGGAGGCGGGGGCCAGGAGGCCCGCCAGTTGCGCCAGGCCGGCCGGATCGAGCGCGACGGCGACGTTGCTGGCGGCGGCCAGCCGCTTGCCGTCCCGCAGGAGTCCGTCCGAGATGTCCAGCATTGCCGTGGCACCCGCCGCCCGGGCTGCAGGCCCGGCATGCAGCGGCGGACGCGGCCGGCACTGCAGGTCCACGAAGGCGCGCTCGGCCGGGGTGAGGGTGTCCACGGCGATGTCCGATTCAAGCAGCGCCAGGCCTGCGGCGGCATGGCCTGCTGTTCCTGCCAGCGCCAGGATGTCCCCCGCCCGGGCGCCGGACCGCAGGACCGGCTGTCCGCCGTCGAGCGTCCCCAGCACCGCCACGGTTACCGAGATTTCGCGGCCCCGGCCCAGGTCCCCGCCGGCCACGGAGCAACGCGCGGCGCCAAGTTCACGGATTCCGGCTGTCAACCCGTCCGCCAGGTCCTCCACCCACCTCACGGGCGTGTCCACGGGGAGGGTGAGGCTGACCACCATGGATATTGCCTGTGCGCCCATGGCGTTGATGTCGCTGAGGTTTTGTGCCGCAGCCTTCCATCCGACGTCGAACCCGGTGGTGCGGTAGCCGTTGGGCCACAGGAGGCGGAAGTCCTGGTCCTGGACCTGGGTGTCGATGCTGATGACGGTTCTGCCGTCCGGGGCTGCGACGACGGCGGCGTCATCGCCGGGACCCAGCAACGTGCTGGCGGTGTGGCCCCCGGCCATCCGGAGGCGCGGAAAAATCCGGTCCAGCAGCTCGGCTTCGGAAAGGCCGGCGACGGTGGGCTGGCAGGCGACGCGGTTACGGAGGTCTTCAGGCACGCCACTACGCTACCGCGCCCGGCCGACATCGTGTCCGGGCGGGGACGACGGCGGCGATAGGCTGGGATCATGCACCATCCCCAGCTGCCCCTGTCCGCCCGTGCCGCCAGGATGGCGATGGTTGGGGGAATTGCCGCCCTTTCCTTGACCGCCTGCTCCCCCGCGGTGGACGTCACGCCCGCCAGGGACGCCGCCAATCCGCTGTGCGCACCGATGATGGTGGCCCTGCCGGACGCCATCGGCGATTCAAAGCTGCGGAAGACCAACAGCCAGGCCACCGCAGCCTGGGGCGACCCGTCGCTTGTCATCCTCCGCTGCGGCGTCAATGTGCCGGGCCCTACGACGGACCGCTGCGTGACCGTCAACGGCGTCGACTGGGTCATCAAGGAGGGCGACCCCGTGTGGACGCTGACCACCTACGGGCGGGAACCGGCCACGGAAATCCTGATGGACCCGGACAAAATCAGCTCCGCAACCGTACTCGCGGACCTGGCAGCAGCTGCCGAAAAGGTGCCGTCAGCACGGAACTGCGTGGGCCAGGAAGACCTGCAGAACCTGCCGAAGAGCCGGTAGGTCCAGGCGGGTGGGCCCACGCCGGGAGGGTTCCGGCGTGGATCAGCGAAGGCCGGTTTTGCGGTTCAGGGCCAGGTGGATGAGTTCGTCGATCAGGTCCGCGTAGCCCAGTCCGGACGCTGCCCACATCTGCGGGTACATGCTCTTGGGCGTGAAGCCGGGCATGGTGTTGATCTCGTTGATGATCAGTTCGCCCTCGGGGGTGTAGAAGAAATCCACGCGGCTCAGGCCCTCGGCGCCGACGGCGTCGAATGCGGCGGCCGCCAGCTCCCGGACCCGGGAGATCGCTTCCGCGGGGATGTCTGCGGGACAGCTCAGGGCTGCGGCATCATCCTCCACATACTTGGCGTTGAAGTCGTAGAACTCGTGCGTCCCCCCGGACACCGAGATTTCGCCCGGCATCGAGGTCCGGGGCGCATCGGTGCCCCTGCCTTCCAGGACAGCGCATTCGATTTCGCGGCCGACAATTCCGGCTTCAATGACCAGCTTGAGGTCGTGGCGGCGGGCCTCTTCGATCGCGGCGTCCAGGTCCTCAAGGGAATCAACCTTGGAGATGCCCATCGACGAGCCGGCACGGGCCGGCTTGACGAAGACGGGGAAACCGAGGCGGTCCACCTGCTTCCTGACGGATTCGGGATCCCGCTGCCACTGCCGGTCGGTCACAGCCACGTAGGGTCCCACGCGGAGTCCGGCGGCCTCGAAGACCACCTTCATGTAGTGCTTGTCCATGCCGACGGCCGATGCCAGGACTCCGGCGCCGACGTAGCGGGTGTCGGAAAGTTCAAGGAGCCCCTGGATGGTCCCGTCCTCGCCGAAGGGGCCGTGCAACAGCGGAAAGACCACGTCGACGGCGCCCAGTTCCTGCGGAACCTCGTTGGGGGACGCCACGATCAGCTGGTGTTCCCCGCCGATCTCAGCAAGCGTGACGGTCTGCGGGGAAGGTACTACCTCGGGGAGTGATGATGCGGCAAGCGACCACTGGGTGGTTTCGGCCGGGGCAAGAACCCACTGGCCGGTTTTGGCAATCCCGATGGGGATGACGTCGTACTTGTCCTTGTTGATCGCGCCCAGCACGCCTGCTGCGGTGACGCAGCTCACGGCGTGCTCGCTGGAGCGGCCGCCGAAAAGCACGGCGACCCGCGGCTTGCGGCTGGTGGCAGTTTCCCCTGTGTTGGGTGTGTCTTGGGACATGGTCAGTAATCGCCTTCAGGTTTCAATTCCCGGGACAGCAGAACCGGCCCCAGTTGGTCAACGGACAGCTTGCCCGCCAGCACCGCGACGACGGCGGCAGTGATGGGCATGTCGACGCCGAGCTTGCCGGCGAGTTCATGGACGGCCTGGCCGGATTTGATGCCTTCGGCGGTCTGGGTCATCTTTCGGCCCACCTCCTCCAGGGTCAGGCCCTGGCCCAGCAGCCTCCCGGCCGTGTGGTTCCGGGACAGCGCGGACGAACAGGTTGCCACAAGGTCGCCCAGCCCGGCGAGCCCGGCCATGGTCTTGGCCTCGCCGCCCAGCGCCAAGGCGAGGCGGGACGTTTCCGCGAGTCCCCGGGTAATCACCGAGGCCTTGGTGTTGTCCCCCATCTGCTTGCCCTCACAGATGCCTACTGCCAGCGCAATCACGTTCTTGACGATGCCGCCGATTTCGACGCCGACCACATCGGCCGTGGTGTAGGGCCGGAAGTAGGGGGCGGTGCAGGTCCGGGCGAGCCAGCCTGCAGTGGCGGAGTCAGCGCATGCCACGACTGATGCCGTAGGCTCTTCCCGCGCAATTTCCATGGCGAGGTTGGGTCCCGAGACAACTGCGATGCGTTCCAGCGGCAGGCCCAGTTCCTGTGCGATGACCTCGCTCATCCGCGCGTCCGTGCCCAGCTCCAGCCCCTTCATCAGGGAGACCACAACAGCTCCGGGAGCGATCATGTCCTTCCATTCGCGCAGCTGCGGGCGCAGCGACTGGGCCGGAACCGCCAGCACCACCAGGTCGGCTCCCGCCAGGACTCCGCGGACGTCTGTGGACGCCGTGATGCTCTCCGGCAGGACGATGTCCTTGAGGTACTCACTGTTGCGGTGGCAGTTGTTGATCTCTTCGACCACCCCGGCGCGCCTGCCCCAAAGCCTGATGACGCGCGGCGTTCCGGCGGCAATCGCAGCGTCCGCGAGGATCTTCGCGAAGGTTGTCCCCCACGATCCCGCACCCAGGACGGCTACCGTGCCCGCCGCCCCCGGCTTCCCGTCAGCGGTCACGGAGCTTCCGTTCCTGATTCGGGCTCGCCGCGGTCAACGAACCGTCCGTGCTTGGCCTGCGGCCGCTTGGCCGGGTCCCAGCGTTCGGCGGGAGGCTGCTCGCCGCGCAGGCCTGCCAGCAAAGCCGTGATCGCGTCCATGATCACTTCCGTCGCCTCCGTCAGGGTGGCCTTGTCCAGCGGGCGGCCGCGGAACGCACTCAGGTCCACCGGTTCGCCCACGACGACGCGTGAGTGCTTCCGGGGGAACACGTGGAACCGCTTGCCGTACCTGGGGAACACCTCGTGCGCGCCCCAGTGGGCAATGGGCACCACCGGAATATCGCCTTCGAGGGCCAGCCTTGCCGCGCCGGTATGCCCCTTCATCGGCCAAAGCCCGGGATCGCGTGTCAGCGTTCCCTCCGGGTAAATGATGATCGCCCCGCCCTCAGCCACAATCTCCTGGGCCACTTGCAGCGATCGGTTCGCTCCCGCCGTCGAGCGCTCCACCGGCACCTGCTTGGTGGCGCGCAGGAGCGCACCCAGGCCGGGAACCTTGAACAGCGCGGCCTTGGCCAGGAAGTGCGGGGCACGCTTCTGGTTGTAGAGCATGTGCCCCACAACAAGGGGGTCGATCTCCGTGCAGTGGTTGGGGGCTGCGATGAAGCCGCCGGCGGGAAGCTTTTCGGTGCCTTCCCACGTCTTGGACATCATCAGGTTCAGCAGCGGCCGGGCGATGCTGGCAATGAAAACAAATGTGGCCTTGCTTTTGGCCGATTCCTTCACGGTGCCGCGCTACTTCGTGGTGGTGATGTCGAAGTCGGCCCCAAGGCCGGCGAGCTTTTCCGTGAACCGCTCGTAGCCCCGGTTGATGATGTCGATGCCGGTGACCCGGGACGTTCCGGTGGCGGCCAGGGCGGCAATCAGGTGGCTGAACCCGCCGCGCAGGTCGGGGACATCAATGTCGGTTCCCTTGAGCTGGGTGGGTCCGGAAATCACCGCGGAGTGCAGGAAGTTGCGCTGGCCGAACCGGCACGGGACACTGCCCAGGCATTCCCGGTGCACCTGGATGCTGGCGCCCATGCGGATCAGGGCGTCGGTGAAGCCAAAACGGTTCTCATACACCGTCTCGTGCACGATCGATACGCCCTCGGCCTGGGTCAGCGCAACCACCAGGGGCTGCTGCCAGTCCGTCATGAAGCCGGGGTGGACATCCGTTTCAAGGACCAGCGGGTTCAGCTTTCCGCCCTTGTGGTAGAACCGGATGCCGTCCTCGCCGATGTCCATTCCGCCGCCCACCTTGCGGTAGGTGTTCAGGAACGTCATCATGTCGCGCTGGGATGCGCCTTCAACGAAGATGTCGCCGCGGGTCACCAGTGCGGCCGAAGCCCAGGACGCCGATTCGTTGCGGTCCGAGAGGGCACGGTGGTTGTAGCCGCCGAGGTCACGGACACCCTCGATGCGGATGGTCCGGTCCGTCTGCACGCTGATGATGGCGCCCATCTTCTGCAGCACGGCGATAAGGTCGATGATTTCCGGCTCGGTGGCGGCGCCGGACAGCTCCGTGATGCCTTCCGCGCGGGTGGCGCTCAGCAGGACCTGCTCGGTGGCGCCCACGGACGGGTACGGCAGCGAGATCTTGGCGCCGTGCAGGCCCTTGGGTGCAGAGATGTGGATGCCACCGGGGCGCTTCTCCACGACGGCACCGAACTGGCGCAGGACATCCAGGTGGTAGTCGATGGGACGGTCGCCGATCTTGCAGCCGCCCAGGTCGGGAATGAAGGCTTCGCCAATGGCATGGATCAGCGGTCCGCACAGCAGGATGGGGATGCGGGAGTCACCGGCATGGGCATCGATCGCGGTGCTCGGCGCCGTCTTTGCGGCCTTGGGATCGAGGGTGAGGTCACCGTTGACCGGGTCCTTCTCCACGGTCACCCCATGCAGCTGCAGCAGGGAGGTGACCACCTCCACGTCCTTGATCTCCGGCACGTTCCGCAACACCGAGGGTTCGTTGCCCAGCAACGCCGCCACCATTGCCTTGGGGACAAGATTCTTTGCCCCACGGACGCTGACGCGGCCTGTAAGCGGGACACCGCCGCGGATTGTCAGAACACTACTCATATACCGGTTTCCTCACGATCACTAGCCCCCAAAACCTTGCAAAGGCTCCAACCAAGCATAGGAGGTCGCGTTACCGAACCGAAATAAGGGGGTACCGGCGGCGGGGCGTGGCGCGGCCTTCGCCCGCTGCGCCACGCCGCCGGGATGGTGGCCCCGGGGCTAGGAAAGCTTCGCCGGCAGGGTCTTGGGCTTGAACGCCTGGCGGGTCGCCTCGTAGGCGGTGATGTCGGCTTCGTGCTGGAGGGTCAGCCCGATGTCGTCGAGGCCTTCCAGGAGCCGCCAGCGGGTGTAGTCGTCGATGTCGAACGGCGCCACGATGTTGCCGCAGACGACGGTCTTGGACTCGAGGTCCACGGTGACCTGGGTTCCCGGGGCGTTTTCGAGTTCCTTCCAGATGAGCTCGATGTCGTCCTGCGCAACCTGCGCGGCCAGAAGTCCCTGCTTGCCCGAGTTGCCGCGGAAGATGTCGGCGAACCGGGAGGACAGGACGGCTTTGAAACCGTAGTCCTTCAGCGCCCAGACCGCGTGTTCACGGGAGGAACCGGTGCCGAAATCGGGGCCTGCCACCAGGACCGATCCCGCGTTGTAGGGCTCCTGGTTCAGGATGAAGGAGGGGTCCTTGCGCCAGGCGGAGAAGAGCGCGTCCTCGAAGCCGGTCCGGGTGATCCGCTTGAGGTAGACCGCGGGGATGATCTGGTCGGTGTCGACGTTGCTCTGGCGCAGCGGGACGCCGATACCGGTGTGCTTGGTGAACTTTTCCATTTGTGCTGTCCTAGGCTGCGTCGATGCGGATGGCGGCGGGTTCGGGAGCCGGGTCAAGGTCCGATGGAGAGCTGAGCGTGCCCCGTACTGCCGTGGCTGCGGCCACCACCGGGGAGACCAGGTGGGTGCGGCCACCCTTGCCCTGCCGGCCTTCGAAGTTTCGGTTGGAGGTTGAGGCGCAACGCTCCCCCACCTCCAGCTGGTCCGGGTTCATGCCCAGGCACATGGAGCAGCCGGCAAAGCGCCACTCGGCACCGAAGTCCTTGAAGACCTTGTCCAGGCCCTCGGCCTCGGCTTCCAGCCGGACGCGGGCAGAGCCGGGGACCACCAGCATCCGGATGTTCGGATCCTTTTGCCGGCCGCGGATGATGTCGGCAGCGGCACGCAGGTCCTCCATCCGGGAGTTGGTGCAGGAGCCCAGGAAGACGGTGTCCACGCGGATGTCCTTCATGGGCGTGCCGGCTTCGAGTCCCATGTACTGCAGGGCGCGCTCGGCAGCGGCCTTGGCGTTTTCGTCACCGAAGTCCCCGGGTGACGGAACGGACTCGGACAGGGACACGCCCTGGCCGGGGTTGGTGCCCCAGGTGACGAACGGCTCCAGGGTGTTGGCGTCCAGGTCAACCTGCACGTCGAAGGTGGCGTCGTCGTCGGTACGCAGCGTATTCCAGTACTCCACGGCGGCGTCCCAGTCCTCGCCTTCCGGCGCGTGGGGGCGGCCCTTCATGTACTCGTAGGTGGTTTCGTCCGGGGCCACCATGCCGGCGCGGGCGCCGGCTTCGATGGACATGTTGCAGATGGTCATGCGCGCTTCCATGGACAGGGCGCGGATCGCCGACCCGCGGTATTCCAGGACGTAGCCCTGGCCGCCGCCGGTGCCGATCTTGGCGATCACGGCGAGGATGATGTCCTTGGCGGTGACGCCGGGACGCAGTGTGCCCTCGACGTTGATGGCCATGGTCTTGAACGGCTTCAGGGACAGGGTCTGGGTGGCCATGACGTGCTCCACCTCGGAGGTGCCGATGCCCATGGCCAGCGCACCGAAAGCGCCGTGGGTGGATGTATGCGAGTCGCCGCAGACCACCGTCATGCCGGGCTGGGTGAGGCCCAGCTGCGGGCCCACCACGTGCACGATGCCCTGCTCGGCATCGCCCAGGCTGTGCAGCCGGACGCCGAACTCCGCGCAGTTGTTGCGCAGGGTCTGGATCTGGGTGCGGCTGGTCAGGTCGGCAATCGGTTTGTCGATGTCCAGCGTGGGGGTGTTGTGGTCCTCGGTGGCAATGGTCAGGTCCGGCCGGCGCAGCTTGCGGCCGGCCAGCCGCAGGCCTTCGAACGCCTGCGGGGACGTGACTTCGTGGACCAGGTGAAGGTCGATGTACAGAAGGTCCGGCTGGGCGTTGGCACCATCGCCGTCACCTTTGCGCACCACATGTGCGTCCCAGACTTTCTCGGCCAATGTCTTTGCCATGGCCATCTCCCTTCACTGCTGTTTGGCTGATTGATCCAACTGAATCAGGACGGCTCCGCGCTGCGCCAGCCGAAAGATTTGCATCTCAGATATTGAGACGGCAATATCATTACATGGACAATTCTAGTGGAGTCGGTGTCATTGATAAAGCGGCCCAGGTGCTCGATGCCCTTGAGGCCGGCCCCACCACGCTGGCGCAGCTGGTAGCCGCCACCGGCCTGGCCCGGCCCACTGTCCACCGCCTCGCTTTGGCGCTGGTGCACCACCGGCTGGTCAGCCGAGACATCCAGGGCCGGTTCGTGCTCGGCAGCAGGCTTGTGGAGCTTGCCTCCGCCGCCGGGGAAGACCGCCTGATCGCCTCGGCCGGGCCCGTACTCATGCAACTGCGCGATGCCACCGGCGAAAGCGCCCAGATCTTCCGCAGGCAGGGTGACTGGCGCGTATGCGTCGCCTCCGCGGAGCGCCCCATCGGCCTGCGCGACACCATTCCCGTGGGCACGCAGTTGTCCATGAAGGCCGGCTCTGCCGCGCAGGTCCTGCTCGCCTGGGAGGATCACGACAGGCTCCTCGAGGGCCTGCAGTCGGCCCGTTTCACGCCGACCGTCCTGGCAGGAGTACGACGCCGGGGCTGGGGACAGAGCCTTGGCGAGCGTGAGCCGGGGGTCGCCTCCGTTTCGGCACCGGTGAGGGGTCCGTCCGGCAGGGTGATTGCCGCCGTCTCCATTTCCGGTCCAATTGAGCGGCTGACCCGCCAGCCCGGCCGCCTGCACGCCGAAGTTGTCTGCAATGCCGGGCGCATCCTCACCGAGGCCCTCCGCAAGAACAACGACTAGGCTCCTGCCGGCCCCACCGGGGCTCCGGCCGCTAGGCTGTGCCCATGGGCAGCTATGCGGTGTTCCTCCGCGGCATCAACGTGGGCGGGATCAATATCAAGATGGCGGACCTGCGGGACGCGCTGAAATCCTGCGGCTTCACGGACGCAAAGACCCTGCTGGCCAGCGGAAACGTGGTGCTCAGCAGCACCCTGGACGCGGCAGCGGTCAAACAGGAATGCGAAAAGTGCCTCCGGGCCGCCTTTGGCTATGAAGCGTGGGTTGTGGTCCTGGACGCCGGGCGGGTGGCCCAACTGGTGGATGGCTGCCCCTACCCGGACGACGACAGGTCCACCCACACCTATATCACCCTGTCCTCGGACACCGCCGTCCTTGACGAACTGGAGGCGGCCGGGTCAGCCCTTGAAAGCCAGGACCAGCAGCGGCTGGGGCCCGAAGCGCTTGCCTGGCTGGCCCCGGCGGGAGGGACACTGGACAGCCCCTTCAGCAAGATCAGCGCGAAAACGAAGTTCAAGGCCGCAACCACCACCCGCAACCTGCGCACCCTCATCAAGGTCCGGGACGCCGCGGCCGCCCTGGCGGGCGGCTAGGTCATTATGGGCCGGTAGCAGCCCTACGGCCCCATGGCCTTCTTCAGCGCCTTGTTGAAGGCTGCCAGCCTGGCAATCTCCTCCTCCACGGGCGCCACCACCAGCTCCTGCGCCGCCGCTGCCACGGCGCTGTTCAGCCGCCGTCGTGCCCTTGCAGCCCGCGCCCGGGCAGCACCGGACGCAATGAAACGGCCGGTGACCGCCAAAAATATCCCCAGCACCAGGCCGAAGGCGATCATCAGGGTGGGTACCGGCCAGCCTTCCGCGCGTGGAACTTCGGGCACCGGCAGCTGCAGGTAGGCCAGTCCGGCCAGGACGCCAAGCCAGCCCAGGCCGCCCAGCACCGTCAGCAGCGCCAGCCACTGAACCACGTTGAAGGCACCCCACCACCACGCCTTGCGGTTGGCCCCGATGTCGGTCCCGGCGATGGCCTGGTCCAGGGCGTCGGGCAGCCGGTCCCGGCCGGCCCTGGCCCTCCCCCTAATCGCTGCCCGCCAGGGTCCCGGAGCCCCCTCGCTGGCCGCGTCCGCAAATTCCCTGACGGCAGCGTCCGTCCGGGCCCGCTCCGGCGCGCCGGCGGCCGGCAGGGAGGTCCGGTTCAGCCCGGCAGGTGAATCCCTGCGGAGATTGAGGCGGCGCAGCGGGTCCGGGCGGAACCTGGAGAGCCAGCGGGTGACGGGCCAGCCGGTGCGCCGGACGGACTCCAGCCGGTAGGACTGGCCGACGGCCCGCACCACGGCAGGCACGTTCGCTGCCACAGCCAGTTCGCCCGCGAGCCGGGACCTGGCGGCCGGCCGGACCCCTGCGGCGTCGCCGTCCCCGGAAGCCTGCCGCAGGTCCTGCCCGGCCTTAGTGATATCCGCCTCCAGCCGCCGGGACTGGGCCTGGCGCTGGACGGCCACCTTCCGGATCGCCGCCCGCACTTCCCCGATCCCCGCCCCCGTCACCGCCGATGAAGGGAGGACCCGCACCTGTCCCAGCCCTTCACCTGCAAGGATTGCGTGCAGCGAGTCGAGCACGGGCTGCACATCGTGTTCCGGGAGCCGGTCCACCTGGTTCAGGACCACAAGCGTGACGGCCCCGTGCGAAGCGTGCGGCGCCAGGAACCCATGGTGGACGGCAGCGTCGGCATACTTCTGCGGGTCCAGCACCCACACCAGGACGTCCACCATCCCCACCATCCGCTGCACGATCTCGCGGTTGGCTGCATGGGTGGAGTCGAAGTCAGGCAGATCGAGCAGGATCAGCCCCGTCTGTTCGTCGGCGAAGCCGTCCACCGGCGCGGCGTGATGCCGGTTTCCCACTTCCAGCCAGTCGAGGAGGGCTTCGCTGCCTGCCGCTCCCCAAACACCTGTCAGTGGTTCCGATGTCGTCGGACGGCGGGCCGCCGCCGTCGCGATCTCCGCGCCGCTGACCGCGTT
The DNA here is from genome assembly GCF_001428325.1 of Arthrobacter sp. Soil761. NCBI lineage: Bacteria > Bacillati > Actinomycetota > Actinomycetes > Micrococcales > Micrococcaceae > Arthrobacter > Arthrobacter sp. Soil761. The sequence continues at coordinate 263,303 of NZ_LMSF01000001.1, forward strand.
GAAGAGGGAGGACTTGCCGCTTCCGGTGGCCCCGAAAAATCCCACCACGGTGTGGTCGCCGGACAAGGAACGGCGGGAACTTGCGCGCTCCAGGACGTCGAACACGTCCTGCAGCGCCTGGTCCGGCAGGACCCCCTCCCCCAGCTCCCGGGCGTCCTGGAGCGCCTGGAGCCGGGCGTCCAGTTTGGAGGACGCGTGTGCCCCGCTGTGGCGGCTCACGCGCTCTCCGCCAGCCGGGCCAGTTCCCCGGCCTGCGCAGCAAGGCGTTGTGCGAGGGCGGGATTGCCTTCCGGCAGCCGCTGCAGGAACTTCTCCTGCTCGTCTGCCAGCAGGCGCCGGCACCGCGTGGCCAGATCTTCACGGGCTTTATCAGCCATGCGGCGCACGGCGTCCTCGCCGAACACCGCTTCCAGCAGGCGCTGGCCCACGACGGCGGTTCCGCCCGCCACGCCGATCTCCAGTCCGGTCAGGCCCGCAGTCATCGAAAACACCACGATCATCAGCGCGGCGCCGAGGCCGTTGATGCCAAAGGACAGCCACCGGGCCTGCGTCCGCCGTCCCTGGCCTTCCGTCCGGATCAGCTCCATCAGGGCTTCCTGCCACGCCCGGATTTCCGCTGCTGCCCGTTCGGCGAACCCGGGCGCCGTCCCCGACAGGTCGTCCGGACCCAGCAGCTGCCGCCCCGCGGGGTCTGAGCGCCACCGCTGGTCGGTGTCCTCCGCTGCGTTGGCTGCCTCGTCCACAATGACGGCCTGAAGCCCGGTTTCGATGGCCGCCTCAACCCCGACGGCCGGTGCCGGTTCACCGCGGAAGAAGGCCCCCAGCCTGTCCCGGAACCGCCCCACATTCTGCTCAAGGGCGCGGAAGAATTCACCGGTGCCCACAAAATCCTGCCACCGGGCCAGCACTTCGCCCCGGAGGAGTGCACCGTCGCGGGTGGCATCAAGGATCCGCTTGGCGGCATCCGCGTAAGCCGCCACGGCGTCGGCCTCAAGTCGCGAGGCGGCCAGCTCCTGCTCACGGACGGCGCCGGCGATATCCGGAATCCGATGGGCCAGGGCGCGGACGGTTCCATTCAGGGTCCGCCGTGCGACGGCGGCCCGGCCGGCAGCATCGGCGGCCAGGGCACCAAGCCAGTCCCGCAGCTCATTGACAGCGCCGGGAGGCAGCATGCCGTGCGGATCAAGGACCGTCTCGGCGATGATGAACAGCCGGCTCCCACCGAGCCCCTCCCGGTCGAGCAGGCCGCGGAGGTCCTCGCTTACCTCCGCCTGCGCGCCCGGCGGCACCCGGTCCAGCACCACTGCCACAGTAATGTCCCGCGCCGCCGCGTCCAGGAGGAGCTTCCAGGGAACGGCGTCCGCGTACCGGTTGGCTGTGGTGACAAACACCCACAAGTCCGCGGCGGCCAGCAGTTGCCCGGCCAGCAGGCGGTTTTGGTCGGAAATGGAGTCAACGTCCGGGGCGTCAAGGAGTGCGATGCCGGCCGGAACCGCCGGATCGGCCAGCAGCACCAGCGAAGCGGCGTCGCGCGGCTCCGGCATGGCGCCCGCGGCGGCCGGACTGCCGGCGAGGGTACCGCGGATCCGGCTTAGCCCGGGCAGGACCCGCTGCCCTTCAAACCATGTTCCCTCCGCGGGGTTGTGCAGCAGGATGGGCTGGCGGGTAGTGGGGCGGATGGCCCCGGCCCGCGTGACGGGATGCCCCACGAGCCCGTTCACCAGGGTGGATTTGCCGGCACCGGTGGAACCGCCGACGACGGCAAGCAAGGGGGCGTCCAGGCTCCGGTACCGCGGAAGGATGTAGTCGTCCAGCTGCGCCCTTGCGGCCGACGTTTCGCGGCGTGCCTGGTCCGCGCCCGGCAGCGCGAGCGGCAGCAGCACATCGTCCAGGCCGCTGCGGATCTCCTCCAGCAGGGTCACTGCCGCCATGGCGTGCGGCACCGGCGGGATGGGGCGGCCGTGCTCGTCATGGGAGGTCACAGCTACATCATGCCAGTTGAGTAGGGGGCGCGAAGTTCCACCGCGTGTCGTCCCCAGCAGGGAATTCCCCCGCAGCAGGACGATTTTCTTCGAAACGACAGGCGGTCTCGTCCGGCTGGAGGGGAACCGGCCTGATGCTCATAAAAAATGGCCCCGGGCTAATGCCCGGGACCATTTCGATGGTGACCCCAGCGGGATTCGAACCCGCGTTACCGCCGTGAGAGGGCGGCGTACTAGGCCGCTATACGATGGGGCCAGAGTACTTCCGGCAGCGTTTCCGCCGCTCAAGCTCAGTGAGTATTTCACACACTTTGCCGTGGTTTCAAATCGGCGAACCGAGTGGAAACCTACTGAATTCCAGCTGAAGCCAGCTTTCAAATCAGAGCTGGGATACCAGGACTCGAACCTAGAATGACGGTACCAGAAACCGTAGTGTTGCCAATTACACCATATCCCAATGGCACTTTCGGGCCGGTTTTCAGGGCTTTTTCCCTGCTCCGTGCGCCTCAGCACGAGAAATTACTTTACCCGAGACTTTCGGCTCGCACAAATCGGGATCGACGAAGTCGCCGGCAGCCGCATGGACTTCTCCATGCGGGCCCTTGCCCACGCTCCCGCCGTATGGTTACCCTCGAGTAAGTTACCCATCAGTAACAACTTCCCGTCCCGCTATCCGGGCACCCCCACGAGGAAACAGGATGGCCCTCCCACCAACGGTTTCGACCACCGGGCAGCGTCGCCCGGTGGCCCAGTTAGGAAGTGTCAGCGTTGACAACCCGCACAGAATCCATCGCAACAGCCAAGCCCAAAACCCGGTCCCAATCCATCGCCATCACCGCACTGTCCCTGCTGCTGGCTCTTTTCCTTGCGGTTTATACCTTCCTCACGGGCCAGATCGCCAACGGTGCCGCGCAGCTGATGGACGGAGCAGAGCAGGCTGCCGCGGGGGCCAACCAACTCAAAGACGGTTCGGGCCAGCTGGCAGCAGGAGCAGGGGCCGCGAACAAAGGCGCGGCGCAGGTGAAGGACGGCTCGGACAAGGTCAGGGACGGCAGCAGCGAATTGAATGCCGGCGCCGCGGCCCTGCAGTCGGGGGCCGGCCGGATCTTCTCCGGAGTCCGCGACCAGCTGGCACCAGGGGTGGACAAGCTGCACGCCGGTACCACCAAGCTGCAGAATGATGTGCTGAACAAGCTGGTACCGGGTGTCTACCAGGTGGACGACGGCGCACGGAAGCTTCAGTCCGGCGCCGTCGCTCTTTCCGCTGCGCTGACCCCAACGGCGTCCGGAAACGCACCCAACAACCTTGCTGACGGCGCGGGCCGGATCGCTGCAGGCACGGGCCAGCTCGCCGCAGGTGCCGGCGATCTTGATGCCGGCGCCACCAAGCTGCGCAGCGGGACCGCAGCGCTGAAGGACGGCACCGGCCAGCTGGCAGCCGGAGCAAACCGGCTCAAGGGTTACCCGGGTGCCGGCAACGACCCCGCACAGGGCGACGGGCTCGCCGCACTCAGCCAGGGACTGGACCAGCTCGAAGCGGCAGCGAACGGACCGCAGGGCCTGGTACCCCTTGCAGTGATCAAGGACCAGATAGCCAAGCTGGCCGACGGCGGCCGGAGGGCCTATGCCGGGGCGGTACAGCTTGACGCCGGCGCAGCAAAGGTCAACGGCGGGGCCGGGGCCCTGGACGACGGCGCCGGGCAGCTGAAGACCGGAACGGGCAGGCTGGCCACGGGAGCCGGCGAGTTGAACGACGGCGCCGGACGGTTGAAGGCGGGCTTTGCCACCCTGGCGGAAAAGCTCAATGCGACGGATCCGCAGAACCCGGGCGTGGTGCTGGGCACGTCGATGCTGGCCGAGGGGACGGCGAAGATCCGGGTGGGGATGGACGGTGTGCCGGGCGACCCCGACCGTCCCGGCCTGATCTACGCCGCCAACAACCTCCAGGACGGCACCACCCGGCTCAGCGCGGGCATCAACGGCGGCGGCGACCCGGCGAACCCGGGCCTGCTGGCGGGAACGGAAGCCCTCTCCGACGGAACCGTCAAGCTCAGCAGTGGGACGGGCCAACTGGAATCGGGGTCCGCACGGCTCGCCGAAGGATCCGGTCAGCTGGCCGATGGCAACGGCCGGCTGGACGACGGTTCCGGCAAACTGGCGGAAGGCGCCGGCAAGCTGGCGGACGGCAACGCGAAAATCGCTGCCGGCACGCAGGAGCTGCACACGAAAGTGGCGGCAGTGTCGCCGTCGTCCTGGCTGGACAACCCGGGCATCGCCCTGCTGCTGATCGCGCTGCTCGTGGCCGCCGCCGTCGCGGCCTACCTGCTCCTGCGCCGCCGTGCCGCGGGCCTGCGGGCCCCCTGACAGCTGACGCAGACAGGCCGGGACCGCGGCCCTGCAAAAAAGGGGGCCGCGGTCCCGGCCTGCAACGCCTATGTGGCCGGCTGGTCCGGTTAGGCCAGCAGTTCCTCCAGGGAAGCAACCATGCTGCCCTCGAAGCCCTCCACAACCTCACCCACGCGGTTCAGCCAGACGCCCAGCAGCCCTGCCGCCGTCGAACCCTCCGCATCCAGCAGCCGGTTATCGCCCACGTACAGCGTTTCGCCCGGGGCAGTGCCCAGCAGCCGGACGCCCTCAAGGTACATGGCCGGATCGGGCTTGGCCACGCCAAGCGTGTCCGTGCCCACCAGGTGCGTGATCCGCTCCAGCCCGGCCCCGTCCAACTTGGCGCGCTGGTAGTCATGGACGTTGTTGCTCACGGCGCCGTAGGGCACTCCCGCATTGTCCAGGACGTCCAGGAGGGGCAGCACATCGGGGAACGGCTTCACGTACGCGGGCTGCTTCTCCATGTAGGCCGCCAGCCACCGGTGCGACTCCTCGCCCTCGCCCAGGTCAACGCCGAAGTGTCCCAGTGCCGCACGCCCGCGGAGCAGGCGTTGTTCGTTGAACGTCAGCTCGCCGGCCAGGTAGCGGTCGTAGAAGTGGGTGGTCTCGTGGGTGAAGATGCGGCCGAACCGCTCCCACCCGGCCTGGTCCAGTCCGGGCAGGAGGTGTTCGCTGACCTCGCGCAGCGCGGTGGTCATCGAATACTCGAGGTCCACCAGGGTGTCGTCAATGTCGAACAGGACGCCCCGGACACGGCCGAAAGGTGTCTCCAGTATGCCGGCTCGGGCCGCTTGGCTGGGAGCGGTCATCAGCCGCGGAAGGCGCGGAGCCGGCGCAGGGAGGACTCCTTGCCCAGGATCACCATGGACTCAAACAGCGGCGGCGACACGCGGCGGCCGGAAACGGCCGTGCGCACCGGGCCGAAGGCAAGCCTCGGCTTGATGCCCATGTCCTCCACCAGGGCCTGCTTGAGTGCGGCCTGGATGTTGTCCGGCGTCCATTCCGCCACCGGTTCCAGCGCGGCGATGGCGGCATCAAGGACCTCGGGAAGGTTGGCGGGAAGGCCTTTGCGTGCGTCGTCGGCGATGTCGATGGCGTCATCGGCCTTGAACAGGAACGCCAGCATGTCCGGGGCTTCGCCCAGGAGCGTGATGCGTTCCTGGATCAGCGGCGCCGCCTCGGTGACGATTTCCTCTTCGCGGTCTGTCAGGATCTCCCCCACCAGGCCTGCCTCGCGCAGGTAGTGCGCAACGCGGTCACGGAACACCTTGGGCTCGAGCATCCGGACGTGGGTGCCGTTGATGGCCTCGGCCTTCTTCAGGTCGAAGCGGGCCGGGTTGGCCAGGACGTCGTGGACGTCAAAGTGCTCCACAAGCTGCTCCACCGTAAAGATGTCCTCGTCCGCGCTGAGGGACCAGCCCAGCAGGGACAGGTAGTTCAGCAGCCCTTCCGGGATGAAGCCCCGCTCCCGATGCAGGAACAGGCTGGACTCGGGGTCGCGCTTGGACAGCTTCTTGTTGCCCTGGCCCATGACGTAGGGAAGGTGGCCGAACTCCGGCATGTACTCGGCGACGCCGATGGCGTACAGCGCCCGGTACAGGGCGATCTGGCGGGGCGTGGAGCTGAGCAGGTCCTCGCCGCGCAGCACATGGGTGATGCCCATCAGAGCGTCGTCCACCGGGTTGACCAGCGTGTAGAGCGGAGCACCGTTGGCCCGCACCACGGCGAAGTCAGGGACGGAACCGGCCTTGAACGTGATGTCGCCGCGGACCAGGTCGGTGAACGTGATGTCCTCGTCCGGCATGCGCAGGCGGAGGACAGCCTGCCGGCCCTCCGCCCGGTACTGCGCCAGCTGCTCCTCCGTCAGGTGCCGGTCAAAGCCGTCGTAGCCAAGCTTCGGGTCCCGTCCGGCCGCGCGGTGGCGCGCCTCGATCTCCTCCGGGGTGGAGAAGGACTCGTAGATGAACCCGCCGTCATGCAGCCGCTTGATGACGTCCTGGTAGATGTCGCCGCGCTGGGACTGCCGGTACGGCTCGTGCGGGCCGCCGACCTCAACGCCCTCGTCCCAGTCGATGCCCAGCCACTTCAATGCGTCGAGCAGCTGGTGGTAGCTTTCCTCGCTGTCCCGCGCCGCGTCCGTGTCCTCGATGCGGAAAACCAGCGTGCCCTTGGTGTGGCGCGCGTAGGCCCAGTTGAACAGGGCCGTCCGGATCAGTCCAACGTGCGGGGTACCCGTGGGCGACGGGCAGAAACGGACCCGGACGGGCGTCTCGGCGGTAACGGGCGGAATGGCTGCGGCGGGTGACGAAGAAGCGATAGTCATAGTGGCTTCAACTTTACCCGCCTGGCCGGGTCCGGCCTTCCGCCGGCCGGACAGGCCTAGCGGCGGACGATGGGGTTGGAAAGCCGTCCGATGCCCTCGATTTCCACCTCGAAGCGGTCGCCCTCCTTGACCAGGCCCACGCCGGCGGGCGTGCCGGTCATGATCACGTCGCCCGGCAGCAGGGTAAACGCCTGCGATACCACCGACACCAGTTCGCGCACGCCGCGGATCATCTGGCTGGTGCTGCCGTCCTGGCGCACTTCACCGTTGAGCCTGCCCTGGATCCGCAGGTCCTCCGTGTCCAGGTCGGTCTCGATCCAGGGCCCCAGCGGCGCGGAGGTGTCGAAGCCCTTGGCGCGGGTCCACTGCAGGTCCGTTTTCTGGACGTCGCGGGCCGTGAGGTCGTTGCCGCACGTGTAGCCGAAGATGACATCGTCCACGCGGTCTTCCGGCACGTCCTTGCAGATCCGGCCGATCACCACGCAGAGTTCAGCTTCGAAGGAGACCTCTTCGGAGAACTCCGGCAGCACTACGGGGTCGTTGGGGCCCACGACTGCGGTGTTGGGCTTCAGGAAGAGCAGCGGCTGGGCGGGGACCTCGTTGCCGAGTTCATGGGCGTGATCCACGAAGTTCCGGCCAACGCCGATCACCTTGCTCCGCGGGATGATCGGCGCCAGCAGCCGGACGTCCTCCAGCTTGTGGCGCACGGATGTGCGCTCCACGCCATGGAAGAAGGGGTCGCCGTGGATGACAGTGATTTCCTCACTGCCCGGTTCACCTTCCACAACGCCGTACAGGGGATCGGAATCGACTACAAACCTGGCAATACGCATGGCTCCTACCCTACCGTCCCGCCGGTGCCGCCTGGCCCGCGCTGCCGCCACCGCGCAGGTAGGACAGCTGCGCGGCCACGGACAGCTCGGCGGCACGCCGGACGGAAGGCTCGACGTCGGAATAGACGGCGTCGGCCACCTCCTCCGCGGCTGCGTCCTGGCCCAGCCGGTCCAGCGCGGCGCGGATCTGCGCCAGCCGTTCTTCCCGGTGTGTCCGGTAGTCCCGTGCGATGGCTTCAAGGGAGGGCAGCACCGGGCCGTGGGCCGGGAGGACGGTTGCGGGCCCCAGCGCTTCGAGCCGGTCCAGGGATGCCAGGTAGTCGCCCAGCGTGCCGTCCGGATAATCCAGGACGGTGGTGCCGCGGCCAAGGACGGTGTCGCCCGTCAGCACCGATCCATGGTCCCCGTCCGCAGGCAGGTGGAAACAGACGGAGTCTGAGGTGTGGCCGGGCGTGGCCAGGACGACGATCTCCAGCCCTGCGGCCTGGATCACCTCTCCATGGACCAGCGGCACTCCCCCGCCGTGGCAGTGGCCGGGCTCCGCCGCCCGGACCGGCGCGCCCGTCAATTCATGCAGGCGGGCGGAACCCGCCGTATGGTCCGCGTGCCGGTGGGTCACCAAAATCAGTTCGACGGCGGCGGTCCCGGCCAGTGCGTTCAGGTGCGTTTCGTCCCGGGGACCGGGATCCACGACCACCACGGAGGAATGGCCGGGGGCACGCACGAGGTAGGAGTTGGTGCCGTCCAGGCTCATGGGGCCGGGGTTGGGTGCCAGGATGAACTGTGTGAGCCCGGAGCTGCGCTGCAGCCGGGGGCCGGAAACTGAAGTCACCGGTCCATCCTTGCATCCGGCGCTGCCCCACCCCAGCCCCGCAGCGCGTCGGTGTGCCGGCATCCACCCCGCAACAGTCAGCAGCTTGTTCGCACAACCACGCCTTCAAGGTCAGGATCTGCGAACCAGCCCAGGAATGCCTGTTGGCCGGAACGCAGGACGGCGCCTGCCGGACCCAAGTCCGGCAGGCGCCGTCGTACATTGAAAACTGCCAGGCTATGCCAGGCGGGTCAGCCAGCCGTGGGTGTCCGGCTCCGTGCCCGTCTGGATGCCCAAGAGCTTTTCGCGGATGGCCATGGTGGTCTCCCCCGCCTTGGCGTCCTCGGAACCGATGAACTCGGTGGCGTCCTTGAGGACTCCGATGGGAGTGATGACGGCTGCCGTGCCGCAGGCGAACACTTCGGTGATGTCACCGGAGGCCACGCCGTCACGCCACTCGTCAAGGGTGATCTTCCGCTCGGAAACCTCGCGGCCCATGTCCTTGGCCACCTGGATGACGGACATCCGGGTGACGCCTTCCAGGATGGTCCCGGTGAGCGCGGGCGTTACCAGCGAGCCGTCCTTCATGACGAAGAACACGTTCATGCCGCCCAGTTCTTCCACGGCGTTGTCGTTGGCCTGGTCAAGGAACAGGACCTGCTTGCACCCGTTGGCCTCGGCCTCCTGCTGCGCGATCAGCGAAGCCGCGTAGTTGCCGCCGCACTTGGCGTCGCCGGTGCCGCCACGGCCGGCGCGGGCATACTGCCGGGAGATCCAGATGGACACGGGCTTGAGCTCGCCGCCGAAGTAGTTGCCGGCAGGCGAGGCGATCACCCGGAAGGACACCTCGCGGGCGGCGCGGACGCCCAGGAAGGCCTCGGTGGCGATCATGAACGGCCGCAGGTACAGGGCCTCGCCGTCGCCGGAGGGGACCCACTCCTTGTCCACTGCCACCAGTTCGCGGATGGCGCCGAGGAAGTACTCGGCCGGCAGTTCCGGAAGGGCCAGACGGCGGGCGGATTTGTTCAGCCGCGCCGCGTTCGCCTCCGGGCGGAAGGTCCAGATGGACCCGTCCGCGTGGCGGTAGGCCTTCAACCCTTCGAAGATCTCCTGGCCGTAGTGGAAGACGGCGGCGGAAGGATCCAGGACGATCGGACCGTAGGGTTCGATCCGGGCATCGTGCCAGCCGCCGTTGCCGTCCGCGTCCACGCTGTAGTCCACGATGGCGGTGTGGTCGGTGAAGTAGTTGCCGAATCCCGGGTTTGCCAGGATGGCTGCACGCTCTTCGGCGGACTTCGGGTTGGCCGAAGGCTGCCGGGTGAATTCGACGCCATGGGCGGTCTGGGTCATGGTTCCTCCACGATCGGCCGCCACCTCGTTCAGCGCTGAACGGCGGGGCGGCATTTGGTGATTCGAGACAAGCTTACGCCCGATGCCGGATGCCCCGGCGCGGGCTAAAGGCCGGCGGTGATGGCGTCGCCCACGGCCGTGGTGCTGCGTGCGGTGCCGTCACGCTTTTCGACGTCGGCAACCACGGCAGCTTCAATCCTGCGGGCGGCGTCCGTGTAGCCCAGGTGGTCCAGCAGGAGGGCCGCGGAGAGGATCGCCGCGGTGGGATCTGCCTTGCCCTGGCCGGCGATGTCCGGCGCGGAACCGTGGACCGGTTCGAACATGGAAGGCGCGGTGCGGTCCATGTTGATGTTGCCGGAGGCGGCCAGGCCGATGCCGCCGGTGATGGCAGCGGCGAGGTCGGTGATGATGTCGCCGAACAGATTGTCCGTGACGATGACATCGAAGCGGGACGGGTCCGTGACCATGAAGATCGTGGCGGCGTCCACGTGCAGGTAGTCGTGAGTGACGTCCGGGAATTCCTGGGCGACGGCTTCGACGGTGCGCTTCCAGAGGTGGCCGGCGAAGACCAGGACGTTGTGTTTGTGCACCAGGGTGACGTGCTTGCGTTCCCGCGCGCTGGCGCGTCGGAAGGCGTCACGGACCACGCGCTCCACGCCGTGGGCGGTGTTCAGGGAAACTTCGGTGGCTACCTCGTGCGGGGTGCCCGCACGCAGGGTGCCGCCGTTCCCGACGTAGGGCCCTTCGGTGCCTTCGCGGACCACGATGAAGTCGATGGTGCCGGGGTTGGCCAGGGGGCTGCCGACGGTACCGTAAAGCCGGGAAGGCCGCAGGTTGACGTAGTGGTCCAGGCTGAACCGGAGCTTGAGGAGCAGCTCACGCTCGATGATGCCGGACGGGATCCGGGTGTCGCCGGAGGCGGCGCCCACCGCGCCGAAGAGGATGGCGTCGCGGGTCTTCAGGTCGGCCAGGACGTCGTCCGGCAGGGTCTCGCCGGTGCGAAGCCAGTGCTCGGCGCCGAGCTCGTAATGCGTGGGCTTGAGCTCCACGCCCTCCGCCGCAACAGCCTTTTCCAGGACTTTAAGGGCCTCGGCAATGACCTCGGGGCCGATGCCGTCGCCGGGAATAACTGCAAGATCGATGGAGGATGCGCTCATGTCTTCAGGGTAGCCAGACCATCCATATGCTGGTCAAGCCGTCCCATATTCCGGACACCGGGTCCGTCGGCGGCGTTGGAGTCCCGGACGTGTACAGCGATCAGCCCCAGGCATGAGGCACCCGCCACCGCATCAGCATAGAGTTTCGGGGTGGAATTACGGCACAAGGCTTATCACTGGCTCCGGGTCAACACCTTCCGGGTGGACCTGGTCCTCATGCTGGCGCTCCTGCTTTTCTGCGGCCCGGTGTACCTCATCGCGGACCGACCCTGGCACTTCGTGCTGTCGAGCGCACTGGTGGTGCCGCTGGCATGGCGACGCACCCGGCCGGTGCCCGCGGCGGGCGCCATTGTGGTGGCATCTCTGGCGTTATGGGCATCCGGGCTGGAGCCCCTGGCGGGATTGATGGCTGTTCCGCTGATCATCTATGCCGTTGCCGCCTACGGTCCTGCCCGGGCCAGCCGGTCGGTCCTGGGCCTGGGCCTGCTGGGCGGCGTGCTGCTGACCACCCGAAACCTCAGCAGCACGGCCCAAACGGGCGTGCTGGGCCTCACCATTAGTGCCGTGTACACCGTACTGATCTGGATGCTGGTGTTGTTCAGTTGGACCCTCGGGGACCTGACACGCGTCCGCCGTCAGCAACTGCAGACCCTCGCGGACCGTGCCCGTCGGCTCGAAACCGAACAACAGCAGGAACGCTCCCTGGCCGCCGCCGATGAACGCGCCCACATTGCCCGTGAGATGCACGACATCGTGGCGCATTCCCTGTCCGTGATCATCACCCAGTCCGACGGTGCACGATACGCAGCGGCAGCCAACCCTGCCGTGGCCACGGAAACGCTGGCCACCGTCGCCGCCACGGCACGGGAATCGTTGGCGGAAATGCGCCGGCTGCTGGGTGTGCTGCGGCACGGCGATGAGTCCACCACCCGCCCGTTGCCCGGACTTGTGGACCTCGATGAGCTGTTCCTGGGGTTCCGTGCGGCCGGCCTGCCGCTGGACGTCGAACGGCTGGGATCGCCGCGGCGCACCCTGCCTCCGGGCGCCGAACTCACGGCATACCGGGTCCTCCAGGAATCCCTGACGAACGTCCTCAAGCATGCAGGTCCGCGGGCCCGGGCCCGGGTTTTGGTGCGGTGGCAGCCACGCGGGCTGCAGCTCGAAGTGCACGACGACGGCCGGGGCGCTGCTGCCCATCCGGCGGTGGGTGCCGGGGAAGACGGCGGTAACGGGCTGCGGGGCATGCGGGAACGGATCAGCCTTTACGATGGTTCGTTGGCGGCCCGCCCGGCCGCGGGCGGGGGCTTCCAGGTTTCGGCCTTCCTTCCCTACACCGAGGCTTGAGCATGACATTGCCACTAGACCGCGACACAACCGCTCCGATCCGAGTGGCGCTGGTCGATGACCAGCAACTGGTGCGCTCGGGATTCAGCATGCTGATCAACTCCCAGCCGGACCTTGACGTCGTGGTCGAGGCCGGAAACGGGTTCGAGGCACTCCAGGCCCTCGGAGCAGCAGCCGCCGACGTCGTCCTGATGGACGTGCGCATGCCGGGAATGGACGGCATCGAGGCCACCCGCAGGCTTATCGAACGCGCCGCTTCCGCCCCCGCCGGGTCAGCCAGGGCTGAACTTCGCGTCGTGGTGCTCACGACCTTCGATCTGGACGAGTACGCACTGGCGGCCATCCAAGCCGGCGCCAGCGGTTTCCTCCTGAAGGACGCCCCGCCGGAGGAACTGCTGGAAGCCATCCGCACGGTCCACCGCGGGGACGCCGTCATCGCCCCCTCCACCACCCGCCGGCTCCTGGACCACGTAGCTCCGCTGCTGCGCGCGCACGGCAACGAACGGCCCGAGGACCACGAGGCCGTCGAACGGCTCACAGCCCGCGAGCGCGAAGTGTTCACCCTCATGGCACAAGGGCGATCCAACCCTGAGATCGCGGCAGACCTGTTTGTCTCCGAAGCAACCGTCAAAACGCATGTAGGGCACATCCTGGCCAAGCTTGGGGCACGGGACCGGGTCCAGGCAGTCGTGCTCGCCTACGAGACCGGGGTTGTCACTCCCGGGGGCTGACGCCTGGCGCGGTGGTCTCAGACCTGGGTATGAGGCCGGCCCCGGCAGGACCAGACCACCGGCCGATCCCCGGGCGCCGGGTGCGGCCATAGCGTGGAAACATGACAACTTCCGCGCATGCCCATACTGCTTTTAACAGGCAAAACATCACCTCCGCTCCCGCCGTGCAGGCCCTCTCCCTGGCCAAGACGTACGGCCGCGGCGCCACCCGCGTCAGCGCCCTGCGTGAGGTCAGCGTCACATTCGATGCTGGCCGCTTCACCGCAATAATGGGCCCTTCCGGCTCCGGAAAGTCCACCCTGATGCACTGCCTCGCCGGCCTGGACACCGCGGACTCCGGACGGATCCTGGTGGGCGGGACGGACATCACGGCCCTGAACGACAAGCAGCTCACCACTCTTCGCCGCGACAGGATCGGATTTGTCTTCCAGGCCTTTAACCTCGTGCCGACGCTGACAGCCGAACAGAACATCACGCTGCCGCTGGCATTGGCAAACAAGGCCACCGACACCGCCTGGTTCGACACAGTGGTGGCCACGCTTGGCCTTAAGGACAGGCTCCGGCACCGGCCGCACGAGCTCTCCGGCGGTCAACAGCAGCGGGTGGCCGTGGCCCGGGCCCTGCTGACCCGGCCCGACGTGGTGTTCGGGGACGAACCTACCGGCAACCTTGATTCGACCGCCGGCGGCGAGGTCCTGGCACTGCTGCGCCGCAGCAGCCGGGAAATGGGCCAGACGATCATCATGGTCACCCACGATCCGGTGGCGGCCAGCTACGCCGACCGCGTGGTCCTGATGAGTGACGGCGGTCTGGTGGGCGAGATCGCCGAGCCCACCGCCGGGTCCGTCCTCGCTGCCCTCGGCAAGCTGGGAGGCTGATCGTGCTGCGCGTTGCCTTCTCGCAATTCCAGTCCCACAGCCGCCGGTTCATTGCCGTCGGCCTGGCGGTGATGCTGTCAGTGGCGTTCCTGTCCACCACCCTGATGATGGGGGCGAGTACCCGTGCTTCGCTGGGTGCCAGCCTCGGAGAGGCTTACAGCAAGGCCGGCCTCATCGCCACCCCGGACACGGGAACCTTCAATGATGCCGCCCTGGCAGCAGTCCGTGCGGTACCTGGCGTGACCGAGGCCTATGGCCGGATGGAGGCGTACGCCGAGTTCACCGCCGGCGGCCAGGAGGTGTTTGCGCAGGCCCGGAACCTGGCGCCGATGGCCTTGGAAACCGCGGCCGTGACCGACGGCGCCCTCCCGGAGAGTGCTGACGGCGTTGCGGTGGACAGGGCTGCCGCCGCCCGCTATGGGCTGCGCGTCGGCGACTCCCTGACCCTCAGGGCCCCCGACGGCGCCACAACCGTGGCCATGACCGTCACCGGGATCCTTCGCGGCAGCAACGACCCCTTCACCTCTGCCCTCCCGCAGATCGTCGCCGGGACACCGGCCGTCAGTGCCCTGGCAGCCGGTGCCCGGGACCCGCAAGGTGGTACCGGCGCCGGCGCCGGCTACGGGACCATCCAGTTGGCCCTGGCTTCAGGCACCGACGCCGCCACAACCAGCAAGAACGTGCTGGCGGCGCTCACCGGCGTCGGCGCAGGCGCGCAGGTCAAAACAGCAGACGAACAGGTCACCGCCCAGGTGGCGATGATGACCGGAGGCCAGGATGAACTGACAATCATCCTGCTGGCGTTCGCCGGGGTCGCCCTGATTGTCTCCGGCCTGGTGGTGACCAACACCTTCGCGGTGCTGGTGGCCCAACGCACCAGGGAACTGGCGCTGCTCAGGTGCCTGGGGGCGTGCCGGAGCCAGGTACGCAACTCGGTCCTGGCCGAAGCCCTGGTGGTGGGCCTGGTGTCCTCTGCGGCTGGTGTGCTCGCCGCCGTCGCCCTGATGGCTGCCCTGATCGGCTGGGCCGGGACGCAGCCGGACATGGCGTTTGCCACCATGGCCGTCCCGTCGTCGTCCGTCATTGCGGGGCTGGCAGTAGGCACATTCCTGACCCTGGGCGCCGCCCTGGTTCCCGCGAAAGCTGCCACGGCCGTGGCTCCGCTTGCTGCCCTGCGGCCGGCTGACGATGCCGGAATCGGGAACCGGCGCGGCCGAGTGCGACTGGTGCTGGGCCTTGCCGCCCTTGCCCTTGGTATTCCGTTGCTGGCCCTCGGCGCCGCGGGCGTGATGCTGGTGGTGGCCTTCGCCGGCGGCGTGCTCTCCTTCGTCGGAGTCCTGCTCTGCGCCACCCTGTTCGTCCCGCAGCTGGTGGGCCTGGCGGGACGGTTGGCCTCCCCTGCCGGCGTCCCCGGGAAGCTGGCCGCACTCAATGCCGTCCGCAACCCGGCCCGGACTTCCGTCACCGCTGCCGCCCTCCTGATCGGCGTCACGCTGGTGTCCCTCATGATGACCGGGGCTGCCACTGCCCGCCAGGCGTTTGATGACGCCCTCGCCGGTACCTACCCCGTGGATATGGCCATCACCGGGGGTGCACTGTCAGCCCTCGAGCGTGACGCAGTAGCACGGATCGACGGCGTCGCTACTGCGGCCTTGCTGCCGGTAGCAGGCACCATGGCCGGCGAAGGCATGGACAGCCCCGTCTATGCCCTCGACGCGGCGGAGGCCGGCCGGCTGCTCCGCGACACCACTATTACCCTTGAACCGGGCAGGATCTACCTGCCCGAAGGCTCCCCGGCCGGATCCGTTGAGGTCAACGGCGCCGCCGGACGGGCCACCTTGGAAGCCGTGGTGCTGCGGACCCGCAACATCCCGGCCCTGGTGTCCACCGACACCGCCCGCCAGTCGGGCCTGACGGGCAGTGGCGTTGCCCCAACAGACAGTGCGCGGACCGATGGCACCGGCCCCGCGGCCAGTGCCGTCTGGCTGCGCCTGGCGGACGCTCCCGGCGGCGCACCGCTGTCCGCAGACCGGATCAAGGACATCCAGTCCGCTGTTGCCCAGGCAGCAGGCGTGTCCGCGGGTGCGGTCAGCGGCGCCGCCATAGAGCGGGTCACCTTCAATGAGGTCATCGACGTACTGCTCCTAGTGGTCACGGGCCTATTGGGGGTGGCGGTGCTGATCGCGCTGATCGGCGTGGCCAATACACTGTCGCTGTCCGTGCTCGAACGGACCAGGGAGAACTCCCTGCTCCGGGCGCTGGGCCTTACCAAAGGCCAGCTGCGGGGCATGCTGGCCCTTGAGGCAGCCCTGGTGGCCGGCGTCGCCGCAGTGATTGGTGCTGTCCTGGGCAGCGTCTATGGCTGGCTGGGGGCGCGGTCCGCCCTCGGCAGCCTGGCCGAGGTCACACCCTCCGTCCCTTGGCTGCAGTTGTTGGGGGTACTGGCCGTGGCCGTGGTCGCCGGCCTGCTGGCGTCGGTCATTCCTGCCCGGCGTGCGGCACGGCTGTCGCCTGTCCAGGGGCTTGCCGCCGCATAGCCCGCCGACGGCCGGGCCAGGGCGCCGGAACGGGAAAGGGCAGGTGGCGCGGAAGTCCGCCTCACCTGCCCTTTCGTGCGCCGGAACCTCAGGCTTCGGCCGGTTCCTCGAACTTGGGGAACACAGGAGTGGGAGCCGGCAGTGCCGTTCCCGGGACGATCGGGCTGGCGATGGCGGCGAACTGGCGGGCTTCACCTTCTGCCTGGCCCAGGGCGTCCAGGAGCTTGGCCGTGGCGTTGGGCATGACCGGCTGGGCCAGGATGGCCACGATCCGCAGGACCTCCAGGGTCACGTACAGGACGGTGTTCATGCGTTCGACGTCGGTCTTCCGCAGGACCCAGGGCGCCTGATCGGCGAAGTAGGCGTTGGTGTGGTGCAGCACGCCCCAGACAGCTTCCAGGGCGCGGCTGAATTCCTGCTTGTCGAAGGCGGCGCGGGCGGCGTCCAGCAGGCCGTTGGCCTGGTCAAGGATGGCCTGGTCCGCAGCCGTGAACTCTCCGGGGGTGGGAACCGAGGCGCCGCAGTTCTTCGCCACCATGGACAGCGACCGCTGTGCGAGGTTGCCGAAGTTGTTCGCCAGGTCCGCGTTCATGCGCCCCACGATGGCCTCGTGGTTGTAGCTGCCATCGGCCCCGAACGGGACTTCGCGGAGGAAGAAGAACCGCACCTGGTCCAGCCCATAGCGGGCAACGAAATCGGCAGGAGCCACCACGTTGCCCAGGGACTTGGACATCTTGACCCCGTTGTTGTGCAGGAACCCGTGGATCATGACCCGCTTGGGCAGATCCAGCCCTGCGCTCATCAGGAAGGCGGGCCAGTAGATGGCGTGGAACCGGGAGATGTCCTTGCCGATGATGTGGACGTCGGCGGGCCAGTACTTCCGGAACTTGTCCGAGTCCACATCCGGGTAACCGACGCCCGTGAGGTAGTTGGTCAGCGCGTCCACCCAGACATACATGACGTGCTTGTCGTTGCCGGGCACGGGAACGCCCCAGTCGAACGTGGTCCGGCTGATGGACAGATCCTCCAGCCCGCGCTTGACGAAGCTGATGACCTCGTTGAACCGGTACTGCGGCGCGCCGAATTCCGGGTGGGATTCATACAGTGCCAGCAGTTTGTCCTGGTAGGCGGACAGCCGGAAGAAGTAGCTCTCCTCCGCCGTCCACGTCACCTCAGTGTCCGTCTCTTTCGAGTAGCGCACGCCGTCGTCCTTGACCACGGTGTCATCCTCGCCATAGAAGGCTTCGTCCCGGACGGAGTACCAGCCCTCGTACTTGGAGAGGTAGATGTCCCCGTTCGCTTCCATCTTCTTCCAGATGGCCTGCGAGGCAGCGTAGTGGTCCTCGTCCGTGGTGCGGATGAAGCGGTCGTAGCTGATGCCCAGCGCGGCGTGCGCGGCCATGTAGACCTCCGCGTTCCGGTCCACCAGCTCCTTGGGCGTGACGCCCTCCTTCTCCGCGGTCTGGGCAATCTTCATGCCGTGCTCGTCCGTGCCGGTCAGGAACATCACGTCATAACCGTCCAGCCGCTTGAAGCGCGCCATGGCGTCGGTGGCTATGTACTCGTAGGCATGGCCGATGTGCGGCACACCGTTGGGGTAGGTGATGGCCGTGGTGATGTAGAACGGCGTTTTTTCTGGAGCAGTCACGTTCGGACGGTTACCTTCAGTGCGGAGTGGGCGGGGCTAGATCAGTTCTGTCAGGGTATCGCTCAGCCGGACCAGTTCGTGGTCGTGGGAGGCCACCAGGACGGCGATCCCGTCAGAGGTGGTGTCCTTCAGGATACTGATAATGCGGTTGGCAGAGGCACGGTCCAGGCTGGCGGTGGGCTCGTCCACCACCAGGACCCTGGTGCCCAGGATCAGGGCGCGGGCGATCGCCACGCGCTGCCGTTCACCGCCGGACAGCTGGGCGGGACGGTGCCGCATCCGCCGGCCAAGGCCCACCAGGTCCAGGAGGTCCTTGGCCATGTCGCGCCGCTGGTCCACTTCGCCGTCCGGAACGGCAGGCAGGAGCACGTTCTCCAGTGCGCTCATGCCGTCGATCAGGGCACCGCCCTGGTCCACATAACCGATCAGTGCACGACGGCGGTCGGCGATTTCGTCGTCGCCCATGCTTTCGAGCGAATCGCCTTCCCAGAAAACGCGGCCCGACGTCGGCAGGGTGAGTCCCGCGCCGACGGTCAGGATGCTGGTCTTGCCGGAGCCGCTTCGGCCGGCCACACAGTGCATTTCGCCGGCGTGCAGGGTCAGGTCGAAGCCTTCCACCACGCTCACGGCCTCGGCGCCGCCCTTTCCACCGCCATAGCGGATGGTGATGTCGCGCATCTCCAGCGGGGTGGCGTGGTCGGCCGACTTGACGATGGTGTTGGCCCGGGTCTGCAGGGGGACCTCGTTGGAGCCGCTCCTGCGGCTGCGCTGGAGGTTCGTCGGGTTTGTCATTGGACCACTTTCGTTGCAATAGGTATCCAGCAAATTACAGCCACCAGGCCGGCTGCGGCGGCCCAGATGGCCGCGTAGGGTGCCAGCAGCAGGCCGATGCCCAGGGCGCCCAGCACGCCCAGCGGCAGGGCCACGGTTCCCACCAGTGCGTTCTCGAACAAACGGACCTGGCGGAGCATGTCAGGGTTCCAGCCCATCGCCTGGAGGATTCCAAGGTATTGCCGCTTGGCGTTGAGCTCGAAGCGGCCGGTCACCAGGGTGAGCACCAGTCCCACGGCCACCCCCGCAAGCGCCAGCAGGATGCTCGGCAGGGTGACGCTGGCCGCCGCCAGGCCGCTCAGCGCGCTGGCACCCGCTGCCCGCGGGATGTCGATCAGCAGGGCGATCAGCCCGCCGACGGCGGCACCGAAGACGCCGACCGCAACCGCCAGGGACAACGTGTTGAACTTGTTGGTGCTCAGCTGCCGGTTGGCGAAGGTCAGCGGCGAATCCACCGGGATGAGCCGTTCGTCGTGCTGCGGCTCCTGGTCGATCACGTCGCGGTGGCGGAGCTGCTGCGCGGCGAAGAGGGCCGCGCCGCAGTACAGGACCAAGACGGCGGCGCACACCAGTGCGGTGGCAAGGCTCCAGCTCACCAGGCTCAGCACGATGCCGGCGGCGGCGAGCAGTACGGCCCCGACGCCGAATTCCTCAAGTACCCAGCTGCGGATCCGCCGCTGGGTCCAGCCCATGGCCCGCAGGGTTCCTGCCTCGCTGCGCCGCTTCCGGATGTAGCTCACGGTGGAGGCCCCCGTCAGCAGGGCGGCGCCGCACAGGGTGAGGAACAGCAGCGTGATGTTCGTTCCGGACAGTGCTCCGGCCACGGCTTCGGCAGCGTTCTGCCGGACCCAGGACTGCTGGACGGTGCCCAGGGCGGACTCCTTGCCGGCTCCGTCCTTGGAGTAGCCGGGAACGAAGATGCTGGTGTCCTCACGCGCCGAACCGGCCACCACGGTGGCGTCCAGGCCCATGTCCCTGATCTCGGCGGCGAGCTTCTCCACCTCGGGCTGGGCGTCCTTCCAGCTGCCCGGCGCCTTGGCGCGGACGCGCACGGCGTCGATGACGGCGGCGTTCTGCTTGTAGCCGCGCGCTGCTGCGAGTCCGTAGTAGTCGGTGATGGCACCGGCGGACTGGCTGGCCAGCCCGGTGGCGCTCAACGAGGGCTTCAGGTCTGCTGCGGGAACATCCTTGCCGGCAGCATCCTTGACCAGCGTGAATGGCGTGGGGTCGTAGCCGCCCAGCGGGAGCTTGTTGACGTCCCCGGAGGCCGCCTCGACAGCGGCGGGGTCGAACGTGCCGTACACCATGGGCAACGGCGTTGCCGCCTGCTGCTGGCCGGTGGACAGGTTGTCCCGGTAGGACCGCTCGTCCACCGGGTTCCGCTGGGTCTGGTCAACGGGCGCGCCGTTGGCGGCCTTGTCAGGAAGGCGGTTGACGGTGACCCATTCGCCGGGAACAGCGGTCTTGTCCACGGCACCGTTGGCCGCTGTGTCACTGTCGTTGTATTTGGGGGCGCCGGCGAAGTTGGTGCTCCACTTTGCCGGGGTGTACAGGCCCGCGTTGAAGTTGCCGTTGTTGCCCAGCAGCGACGAGTGGTCCGTGGAGCCCGGCCATGACAAAACGAACGGGTCCTTCGAGACGAACGGCAGGTAATCCTTGCCCAGGGACTTCGACACGGTGCCGACGTCTTTGACTACCTTGCCGGCGTCGTCAATCTCCTCGATCTTGACGTTGTACTTCAGGTCCAGGGATGTTCCGGAACGCACGATCAGCGGGACGGCCTGCGAGCCGCTGGTCAGCTGGCCGGTGCGCTTGGCCTGCTGGTACTGGGTCATCAGCGGAGCCCAGTACTTGAGCTTGACGCCCAGGAAGTCCGGACCTTCCTTGAGCTGGTCCATGCTGATGCCGTTGGTGAAGAGGCCTTCCAGGTAGCGGCCCACGGCGCCCGCGTCGCGTGCGTCGGCGGGCGGGGCCTTCTCCAGCGGGGCCAGGAAGTCGCCCGCGGAGCCCAGCAGGGCCCGTTCAGCGGCCGGGTCCACTGCCACCACGGATTCGGTGACCTCGGGAGCCAGCGGGAGGGCGACGGAAAGGTTGAAGAGATTGTGCTCGGAGCCGCCGGCGGGGGCGGGGAATTTGATGCCGGTCTCCCCCGCCGCCGGGGCGATGCGGATGCTGCTGCCGCCCTGGGCCTTTTCCTCCACGAGCCGGGCCTTGCCCAGCGTGCCCTCGGCGGTGGTCTTGAAGAGGGTCTGCTCCGAGTTGCCGTCAGAGCTCACTGCGCTGGCGGTCAGCCGGTACTTCTTGGCGGCATCGGTCAGGACCGACTCAGCGGCCGGCCACTTGTCCGGTGAGGTGGCACCCGCCGCCTGGTCCGCGGTGGCGGTGCCGGCCAGCCCGGCGTTGTAGCCGAGGTAGTCCATGGCGTCGAGCCGGGGCGTCTCAAGGTTCTGGGTGACCCGCGAGACCAGGCTGATGGGGGCCGCCACGGACGTGCCGGACAGCTTCCGGATGGAATCCAGCTGGTCGAAGCCGATGCCGCCGGCGCCGTTGGCGATCTCGGGCTGCAGGAGGGCCCCGGAGGGTGCCTTGGCCTGGACCAGGATGTCGTAGAGCCCCCTCGAGTTTTCATCAACCGTGCGGTTGAGCGCAGCCTGTGACTGGCTTTGAACGAGGACCGACAAGCACATGGCTGCGATCAAGATGGCCGCGGTCAACAGCAGCACCCTGCTTCTGATGAACCTCTGGACGGCGTTCATGGAACTCCCTGAAACCTGGATTGCGTGCGCACACTTCCATCCGCCCGGGCAGACGTGGACAATGACGGACGGATGTGCAAAAGGTATTGGCCGGTCTGCCGGCTACGGTCCTGAATCAGGACCAAGCCATTGTAAGCAGACCGGCCAATCATACGTGGCTCCGCAGTGGACGAGGCCTTGCGGAGGGGCGGCAGCGGCGTTTCGGCCGGTGTGTCGCGTTAGTCTTCCAGGTCCACTTCCCGGACCATCTCAGCGCCGATGCCTGCCTTGATGGCGTCCAGCACCTGCTGCGGCACAGAGCTGTCGATGGTCAGCAGGGCAAGGACCTGGCCGCCCTCGTTGGAACGCGCCACCTGCATGCCGGCGATGTTGATGTTGTTCATGCCCAGGATGTGGCCGATGGTTCCGATCACGCCGGGGCGGTCGGTGTAGGCAACCACCACGAGGTGCTCGCTGATGGGGATCTCGACCTCGAAGCCGTTGATGCCCACCAGCTTCTCGATCTGCTTGGGACCGGTCAGGGTGCCGGCCACGGAGATCTGGCTGCCGTCGCTGAGGGCGCCGCGCAGGGTCAGGACGTTGCGGTAGGACTCGGTCTCCGGCGTGGTGATCAGGCGGACGTTGATGCCGCGCTGCTCGGCGATCACCGGGGCGTTGACATAGGACACCTGCTCGGTCACGACGTCGGCGAAGATGCCCTTCAGCGCGGCCAGTTCCAGGACCTTGACGTCGAGTGAGGAGATTTCGCCGGCCACCTCGACGTCGAACTGGGTCAGGGAGGCGTGGGTCAGCGCGGTGAAGATGCGGCCCAGCTTCTCGATCAGCGGGATGCCGGGGCGGACGTCGGGGGCAATGACGCCGCCGGCAACGTTGACGGCATCCGGCACCAACTCGCCGGCGAGGGCGAGGCGGACGGACTTGGCCACGGAGACGCCGGCCTTCTCCTGGGCTTCGTCGGTGGAGGCGCCCAGGTGCGGGGTCACCACCACGTTGTCGAGCTTGAAGAACGGCAGGTCGGTGCTGGGCTCCTTGGCGAAGACGTCCACGCCGGCGCCGGCGATCTCGCCGTCCTGGAGGGCGGTGAAGAGCGCTTCCTCGTCCACCAGGCCACCGCGGGCCACGTTGACCACGTAGGCGGTGCTCTTCATCTTCTTGAACGCGTCAGCGCCCAGCATGCCCACCGTCTCGGGCGTCTTGGGCATGTGGATGGTGATGAAGTCCGACTGGGCCAGGAGTTCGTCCAGGGTCACCAGCTGCACGCCCAGCTGCGCGGCGCGGGCGGAGGTGATGTAGGGGTCGTAGGCAAGGATCTTGGTGTCGAAGCCCTTCAGGCGGGCTGCCACCAGGGCACCGATCCGGCCCAGGCCGATGATGCCGATCTTCTTTTCGAACAGCTCGATGCCGGTGTACTTGGAGCGCTTCCATTCGCCGTCCTTGAGGGCGGCGCTGGCCTGCGGGATGTGGCGGGCCAGGCTGAGAATGTGGCCCACGGTGAGTTCAGCGGCGGACACGATGTTGGACGTGGGCGCGTTGACCACCATGACGCCGGCCTGGGTGGCGGCCTTGATGTCCACGTTGTCCAGCCCCACGCCGGCACGGGCAATGACCTTCAGGTTCTTGGCCGCAGCGATGGCTTCGGCGTCAACCTGGGTGGCGGAGCGGACCAGGATGGCGTCTACGTCACTGATCGCAGAAAGCAGCTGGGAACGGTCGGCACCGTCGGTCTGGCGGATTTCAAAGTCCGGGCCAAGGGCCTCGACGGTGGCGGGGGAAAGTTCTTCGGCGAGCAGTACTACGGGTTTTGACACGGCTGATCCTCTGCGTTGCAGTCCTGGGGATGGAAACAAGTCTAGGCCGACGGAAAGGCCGGGCTCACATTGTTAAGTGTGAACCCGGCCTCACCGTTGCGGTCTATGTGGTTGGGCTGGCAGCCTTAGCGGGCTGCGGAGCCTTCCACGTAGTCGACGTCCTGCTGCTGCCAGGAGAACAGGGAGCGCAGTTCGCGGCCGACTGCCTCGATGGGGTGCTGCTCGGCCTTGGCACGCAGTTCCTTGAACTCCACGCCGCCGTTGTCCTGGTCCTCGATGAAGCGCTTGGCGAAGGCACCGGACTGGATGTCGGCCAGGACGGCCTTCATGTTTTCCTTCACCTGGGGGGTGATGACGCGCGGGCCGGAGACGTAGTCGCCGTATTCTGCGGTGTCCGAGACGCTCCAGCGCTGCTTGGCGATGCCGCCCTCCCACATGAGGTCGACGATGAGCTTGAGCTCGTGCAGCACCTCGAAGTAGGCGATCTGCGGCTGGTAGCCGGCCTCGGTGAGGGTCTCGAAGCCGTACTGGATCAGCTGGGAAACGCCGCCGCAGAGGACAGCCTGTTCGCCGAAGAGGTCCGTTTCGGTCTCTTCGGTGAAGGTGGTCTTGATGACGCCCGCGCGGGTGCCGCCGATGGCCTTGGCGTAGGACTTGGCCAGCTCCCAGGCGTTGCCGGACGCGTCCTGCTCGACGGCGATGATGTCCGGGATGCCGCGGCCGGCCTCGAACTCGCGGCGCACGGTGTGGCCCGGAGCCTTCGGGGCCACCAGGATGACGTCAACGCCTTCCGGTGCCTGGATGTAGCCGAAGCGGATGTTGAAGCCGTGGGCGAAGGCCAGTGCCTTGCCGGGGGTCAGCTTGTCCTTGATGGAGTCGTTGTAGATCGCGCGCTGGTGCTGGTCCGGCGCCAGGATCATGATGACGTCAGCCCATTCGGCGGCGTCGGCAACGTTCTTGACCGTGAAGCCTGCATCCTGCGCCTTGGCGGTCGACTTGGAGCCGTCCTTCAGGGCGATGACGACCTCGACGCCGGAATCGCGCAGGTTGAGCGCGTGGGCGTGGCCCTGGGAACCGTAGCCAACGATGGCAACCTTGCGGCCCTGGATGATCGACAGATCGGCGTCGTCGTCGTAGAACATTTCAGTCACTTGCGTAACTCCTCTTGAGTGGTTGTAGATAGTGGTCTTGCGGTGCTGCGGTTACGGGCGCGGGGCCCGCCTTGGGCAGGTGCCTAGGCGGAGCGGAGCGCCCGGTCACTCATGGAGCGGGATCCCCGTCCAACGGCCAGGGTGCCGGACTGCACAATTTCGCGGATGCCGAAGGGCTCCAGCACTGAAAGCAGTGCCGTGAGCTTTTCGGGGTGGCCGGTGGCCTCAATGACGACGGAGTCGGTGGAGACGTCGACCACTGAGGCACGGAACAGGTCTGCGGCCTGGGTTACCTGCAGACGTGTTGCGGCATCCGCACGTACTTTGACCAGGATGTGGTCGCGCTGTACGGAAGATTCTGGGGTCAGCTCAACGATCTTGATGACGTTGATCAGTTTGTTGAGCTGCTTGGTGACCTGCTCGATGAGGTCGCCGTCGGCGTCGACCACCACCGTCATGCGGGATACGCCCGGCACTTCGGTGGGGCCAACGGCCAGGGAGTTGATGTTGAAGGCGCGGCGGGCGAACAGGCTGGCCACGCGGGTCAGGACGCCGGGCTTGTCCTCAACCAGGACGGAGAGTGTGTGGCGGCTCATGCTCAGTCTTCCTCTTCCCATTCCGGGGTCATGTTGCGGGCAACCTGGATCTGGTCGTTGCTCACGCCGGCGGGCACCATCGGCCACACCATGGAGTTGGGGCTCACCACGAAGTCGATAACCACGGGGCGGTCGTTGATTTCGAGGGCTTTTTGGATGGTGGCGTCAATGTCCTCGTCGCGTTCGCAACGGAACGAGGCACAGCCGTAGGCCTCCCCCAGCTTGACGAAGTCCGGGATGCGGACGGTGTCGTGGCCGGTGTTGAGGTCGGTGTTGGAGTAGCGGCCCTCGTAGAAGAGGGTCTGCCACTGGCGCACCATGCCCAGCGAGGAGTTGTTAATGACAGCAACCTTGATGGGGATCTTGTTGATGGCGCAGGTGGCCAGTTCCTGGTTGGTCATCTGGAAGCAGCCGTCGCCGTCGATGGCCCAGACCACCCGGTCCGGCTCGCCCACCTTGGCGCCCATGGCCGCCGGTACGGCGTAGCCCATGGTTCCCGCGCCGCCGGAGTTCAGCCATGCGTGGGGGCGCTCGTACTTGATGAACTGGGCAGCCCACATCTGGTGCTGGCCCACACCGGCCACGTAAACGCCTTCAGGCCCGGTCAGGGCGCCGATCCGCTGGATGACCTTCTGCGGTGCGATGAGGCCGTCGTCAGGCTCCGTCCAGCCCAGCGGATAGGTTTCCTTGAGGTTGTTAAGGAAGGCCCACCAGGTGGTCAGGTCAGGGGCGCCGGAGGCCTCGAACTGGCCGCGTACGGCCTCGGTCAGTTCCGGGATGATCTCCTTGACGGACCCCACAATGGGCACATCGGCGGTGCGGTTCTTGGAGATCTCGGCCGGGTCGATGTCCGCATGGATGACTTTGGCGTTGGGTGCGAAGGTCTTCAGCACGCCGGTGACGCGGTCATCGAAGCGGGCTCCGAGGGTGATCAGCAGGTCGGACTGCTGCAGGGCCGTGACGGCGGAAACGGTGCCATGCATGCCGGGCATGCCCACGTGCTGCGGGTGCGAATCCGGGAATGCACCCTTGGCCATCAGGGTGGTGACGACAGGTGCCCCGGTTGCTTCGGCGAGTGCAAGCAGTTCAGCTGACGCGTGTGCCTTGACCACGCCGCCGCCCACGTACAGTACCGGCTTGGTGGACGCCGCAATGAGCTTGGCCGCCTCGCGGACCTGCTTGTTGTGGCCGCGGGTGACCGGCCGGTAGCCGGGCAGGTCGATCTTCGGCGGCCAGGAGAACGTCATCTGGCCCACCTGGGCGTCCTTGGCGACGTCGACAAGCACGGGGCCCGGACGGCCGGTGGAAGCCAGGTGGAAGGCTTCGGCCATGACGTGCGGGATGTCGTTGGGGTCGGTCACCAGGAAGGAGTGCTTGGTGATGGGCATGGTGATGCCCACGATGTCGGCTTCCTGGAAGGCGTCGGTGCCGATGACGCCGCTGGACACCTGGCCCGTGATGGCCACCAGCGGCACGGAGTCCATGTGGGCATCCATGATGGCGGTAACGAGGTTGGTGGCCCCGGGACCCGAGGTGGCGATGCAGACGCCAACCCGCCCGGTGACCATGGCGTAGCCTTGCGCGGCGTGGCCGGCTCCCTGTTCGTGACGGACCAGCACGTGATTCATGGTGGAGGCCATCAAGGGGTCGTAGGTGGGCAGGATCGCGCCACCCGGCAAACCGAAAATGTCGTCGACGCCGAGTTCTTCGAGCGAGCGGACGATTGCTTGCGAGCCGGTCATCACCGTCGGGGGTACGACGTTGTTCGGCCCAAGGACAGGAGAGACGGCAGCAAGGTCGGCGACGACGGCGGCGTGGTCAGCCGTCCGGTCGGCGCGTTCCGGAGCCTTGGCGGCTCCAGCGGACTTGGTGGCCATCAGCGAGGGGCTGATGGGCGATCCTTTGCTCATCGGACTCTTCCTTGTGGATCTTCTGTGGTTTCTGGCTGAGGGAAATAAAAAAACCCCTCAGCCGGGTGGCTCTGTGAGGGGTTTCGCGCGTGACGGTTCGTTACCAGTGGAGGCTAATGTGCCACGCGCTTGGTAAGGACGACGACGGTGCCGGCGGTAACGAAAGTCATGCGTTCAGTCTTCCCTCTCGGTGAGACAGGTGTCAACGAGCGACAATCCTATCTCACCATGTGGACCCCTTTGTCCACTCTTTGATCCTATCTCGGAAGGACCGACCGAAACCCAACCGCACAGGCGGCAGGGCTTAATAAGGGGGATCCCGAGGGCCCCAAGTGATGCGGCGGCCGCGCCGCATCACTTGGGAAGGGATCACCCGTCAACCGGTGTAGGCGCCCTGGCTGGCGCTGTGCACCAGCTTGGCGTACTTGGCAAGCACACCCTTGGTGTAGCGGGCAGGGAGCGGCTCCCAGCCCACCTTCCGGGCTTCCAGTTCTGCGTCGTCCACCAGCAGGTCGAAGCTGCGGGCGGCGATGTCCACCCGGATCCTGTCACCGTCCTTCACGAAGGCGATGGGGCCGCCGTCGACCGCTTCCGGGGCAACGTGGCCGATGCACAGGCCGGTGGTGCCGCCGGAGAACCGGCCGTCGGTGAGCAGCAGCACGTCCTTGCCCAGGCCTGCCCCCTTGATGGCGCCGGTAATTGCGAGCATTTCGCGCATGCCGGGGCCGCCCTTGGGTCCTTCGTAGCGGATCACGACGACGTCGCCCGCCTGGATCTTGCCGTTGTCCAGCGCGTCCAGGGCGCCCTGTTCGCGCTCGAACACGCGGGCGGTTCCCTCGAAGACATCGGCGTCGAATCCGGCACTCTTGACGACGGCGCCTTCGGGCGCCATGGAGCCGTGAAGGATGGTGATGCCGCCGGTCTTGTGGATGGGATTGTCCAGAGCGCGGAGGATCTTTCCGTCCACGTCCGGCGGGTTGATCGCTTCCAGGTTTTCCGCAACGGTCTTGCCCGTGACGGTGAGGCAGTCGCCGTGGAGCAGGCCGGCGTCGAGCAGGGCTTTCATGATCACCGGCACGCCGCCGATCCTGTCGACGTCGGTCATCACGTAGCGGCCGAAAGGCTTCAGGTCGCCCAGGTGCGGGATCCTGTCGCCAATGCGGTTGAAGTCGTCAAGGGTGAGCTCAACCTCGGCTTCGCGGGCAATGGCCAGCAGGTGCAGGACGGCGTTGGTGGAGCCGCCGAAGGCCATGGTGACGGCAATGGCGTTCTCGAAGGCCTCCCTGGTCATGATGTCGCGGGCCGTGATGCCCTTGCGCAGGAGGTTGACCACGGCTTCGCCGGACTTGCGGGCGAACTCATCACGACGGCGGTCTGCCGAGGGCGGTGCGGCCGAGCCGGGCAGGGACATGCCCAGGGCCTCGCCGATGCAGGCCATGGTGTTGGCCGTGTACATCCCGCCGCAGGCGCCTTCGCCGGGGCAGATGGCCTTTTCGATGCGGGTGAGGTCCTCCATGCTCATCTTGCCGGCCGCGCATGCGCCGACGGCTTCGAAGGCGTCAATGAGGGTGACTTCCTTCTCGGAGCCGTCCTCGAGCTTGACCCAGCCGGGCATGATGGAGCCGGCGTAGAGGAACACGCTGGCAAGGTCCAGTCGGGCCGCCGCCATCAGCATGCCGGGCAGGGACTTGTCGCAGCCGGCCAGGAGGACCGAACCGTCGATCCGTTCCGCCTGCATGACGGTCTCAACGGAGTCGGCGATGACCTCGCGGGAAACCAGGGAGAAGTGCATGCCCTCGTGGCCCATCGAGATGCCGTCGGAGACGGAGATGGTGCCGAACTGCATGGGGAACCCGCCACCTGCGTGGACGCCTTCCTTGGCGCCCTGCGCAAGCCGGTTCAGTGAGAGGTTGCAGGGGGTGATCTCATTCCATGAACTCGCCACGCCCACCTGCGGCTTGGCGAAGTCGTCATCGCCCATCCCGACCGCCCGGAACATGCCGCGCGCGGGGGCCGCATGGATCCCGTCGGTCACGACGCGGCTGCGGGGTTTGATGTCAGGCGTGGTCTCGGAGGCGGTCTGGGCGTCACTCATAGGGGAAAGTCTAGGGCTCGGACCGTCGCGGAAACGACAGTCTGCGCAGACGTTGGGCCAAAAGGCACGGAAATGGTTGTCAAATAGTGGACATTCGTCTCATACTTCGAGACTCAGCGCAGCGCATGCCGGGTCCCGGCCGGCCGCAGGAGCTTCACGGCCATGACTCCCCCGGCGTGGCGCGGGATCTCTGGACAGCAGTGGTGACCCGACGTAGCGTCGGGGACAGGACACCGAGCCACTTGGACCGAAAGGCCTGCCATGGACATTGTTTTCTGGATCATTCTCGTCGTTATCGTCATCATCATCATCGGCTGGCTGGTGAACCGCAGCAGGTCCGCCAATCAGCGCGGCGGATCATCGGCGGGGGCAGGGACGGACAGGGTCCGGACCGATGGAGCGCTCGAAGGCGGCAGTGCCGCAGCCTCCGCCCAGGCTGCGGGCACCACCGGCATCCCCACGGCGGCGGGGTTCGGAAAGCCCGCCGAACCGGCCGTCCTTCCCACCGCTGAGGAACCGGCTGATTCCTCCGCTGCATCCAGCACCGGCACTCCGGCAGGCGGCACGTCGCCCCGCAGCACGTCACCCGGCAGCACAGAGGACGGGGACGGTCGCAGCCAGGACCAGGCACAGAACCAGGCGGCAGACCAGGCCGAGTGGGAAACCCAGTGGTCCGAGGCCGGCTCCGGGTCAGGCTCCTCCGCCGCAGGTGCAGCCGGAACTCCCGCGGAACAGCCGGCACAGGCCGGAGCTCCCGCCGGGGCGCCGTCCGGGCAGGCTTCACCCCCGGCGACCCGCCCGGTCCACCATGACGAGTACACGGCACCGCACGCCCCCACGCTTCCCGGCGCTGAAACGGCTGCACTGGAAGGCACGGACGACGGCGGCGCGGCGCCAGCGCAGCTGGCCGGCGGGCACGCGCCACGGCACCACGCCGACACGTCCGCATCACCGGCCCACCAGGAGCCGGCCGTGCCGCCAGCCGCCGATGGCACCGAGGGACAGGCCGCAGCGGCCGAAACACTGGACCGCTCCCAGTCCTCCGCCCTGGTGGAGAACGGGGCGGATCACCACCAGCCCTCCGGCCAGGACCAGAGTGTGCCCGCGGCCGGGCAGGACGTGGCAGCGGCCGGGCAGGGCGCGCCGCCACAAGGCGGGCACGCCCAGGGCGCCCAGGCACAGGGTATGGCTGCCGTCGAGCCGGCCGGACACCTCGCAGCAGATGAGCCCTATGGCGCAGGTTCGGCCGCGCCGGGCCCCGATGGGAGCGGACCGGCGGACTACACCGTGAAGGGCGATGCCGCCGCGATGGTCTACTACGAAGAAGGACATCCCGACTATGAGCAGATCCGGGCGGAAGTCTGGTTTGAATCTGCCGCACACGCGGAGGCCGCCGGCTTCCGCGCGCCCCGGCGCAAACGGCTCTAAGAAGAGGAAGGCCCGCCGCGTTGCGGCGGGCCTTCCTTGCCTGGACTCATCCAAGGTGCTGGCATCGTGCCTGGCGCTGGCCCTGTCCCTGGCGCTTGCCGCCTGCACGGGGACCCCCGGGCCGCCTGCAGCGGCCACAGGCACGGCGAGCCGCGGCACCCCGCCGGAAACCGCCGTCGTTGTTCCCCCACTCTCTACCGCCCCTGCCCCTTCCGCTTCTTCTGCCCCCGTACCGGCGGTGCAGGAACGGCTGGACCTGCAGCTGAGCATCCCTTGGGCGGCGGTCTTCCTTCCGGACGGCACCGCCATCATCTCCGAGCGGGACACAGCGCTCCTGAAGGCCGTCCGGGAAGGAAAAGCCACAACGCTTGGCAAAATCCCGGGCGTGGTCCCCGCCGGGGAAGGGGGCCTGCTTGGCCTGGCACTGTCCCCGCACTTCGCCACGGACCACCTGCTGTACACCTACCTGACCGCACAGGAGGACAACCGCATCATCCGGTTTACCGTCAAGGCCAATGGCGATGGTTCCCTGGCGCTCGGCCAGCCCCAGGTTGTGTTTACAGGAATCCCAAAGGCCACCACCCACAACGGCGGCAGGATCCGCTTTGGCCCGGACGGCCTCCTGTACGTGGGCACCGGCGACGCCCAGCGCCGCGGGCAGCCGCAGGACCCCAACGCCCTGGGCGGAAAAATTCTTCGGCTTACGCCCGACGGCAGCCCCGCCCCGGGCAACCCGTTCGGCAACGCCACCTACAGCCTGGGCCACCGGAACGTCCAGGGCCTGGCCTGGGATGACGCCGGCAGGCTGTGGGCCAGCGAGTTTGGACCCGAGGTGGACGACGAACTGAACCTGATTATGCCGGGCGCCAACTACGGCTGGCCGCTGGTCACCGGCGCACCGCACCGGGCGGAGTTCCAGGATGCGAAAGTGGTGTGGCCGTCGACGAGCGATTCTTCACCCAGCGGACTGGAGATAGCCGGGGGCGTTGCCTATCTGGGTGCCCTCCGGGGGCAGCGCCTGTGGACGGTGCCGCTCAACGGGACAGAGGCGGGCACCCCTGTGGCCTATTTCACAGGCGGATACGGCCGGATCCGCGACGTGATTCGGACCCCGCAGGGAGGTTTGTGGCTGCTGACGAACAACGAAAACCCTGATTTCGTGCTGGTTTTGCGCCCATTCCAGTGATTCACGCACCGCCACCCGGGCCGATTTCACTTGCACCAAAAGTTCGTGTAGAGTTTCATGTCGTTGCGGAGATCAACGGGAAAGAAAAAGCCCGGGGATGGAAGCAAAAAAGATGCACCTCTAGCTCAATTGGCAGAGCAATTGACTCTTAATCAATGGGTTCCGGGTTCAAGTCCCGGGGGGTGCACCACTGGGAAAACAGCCTCCGGTTTGTGGAAACACAAACCGGAGGCTGTTTTGTTTTAGGGCTTCACGGCGTCCGGAACGGGCACCCTGCAGTCGGGCACCAAAAAAGCGCGGTCCCGGCTTTTCCATGCCGGGACCGCGCTTTTCCTTAAACGGCCTGCGGGGCCAACTGCTACTTGGCGGCGTTGTCCACCAGGTCGCCCGCGTTGCTGGGCGTGGTGGAGAACTGGCTGGCCAGTTCGCGCACTACGGCCTTGAGTTCCTGGCGCAGCAGTTCGGGGTCGATCGACGCCGATGCAAGCACGGAGCGCTCCATCTCCACCGCCTGGGCAACGGCTTCCTTGCCCTGCTCGGTGAGCGACACGACGTGGCTCCTGCGGTCCGAGGTGCTGCGGACCCGGACGATGTGGCCGTGGGACTCAAGCCGGCTGAGTGTCTTCCCCATGGTCTGGGCCTGGACACGGACATACTGGGCAAGCTGCGCCTGGGTCATGGGTCCTTGCGCGGCAAGGACCTCGATGGCGATAACACCGGCGTGGGTGAGTCCGATGGCGCCAAGTTTTTCGTTCCAGGAGTGTTCAACGAGGCGCGCAGCAGTGGACAGGAGGCGCCCTGTGGGCCAGTGATCCATATCAGGCATAGCAGCAAGTATAGCCAAATGCCGATTAGCACTCGCCCCACGTGCTTACTAGGCTGTTGTGTCCCGCCCGCGACAAGGAGAAAAACAATGGCTGAAAGACTCGTTACCGGCGACAAAGCACCCGCTTTCACTCTTCAGGATTCGACCGGCAAGGACGTCAGCCTGGCTCCCCGGCCCGGCCGCTCCACCATTGTGTATTTCTACCCGGCTGCCTCCACGCCCGGCTGTACCAAGGAAGCCTGCGACTTCCGGGACAGCCTTG
Organism: Arthrobacter sp. Soil761; assembly: GCF_001428325.1. Classification (NCBI taxonomy): domain Bacteria; kingdom Bacillati; phylum Actinomycetota; class Actinomycetes; order Micrococcales; family Micrococcaceae; genus Arthrobacter; species Arthrobacter sp. Soil761. Next base: position 296,131 of record NZ_LMSF01000001.1, read on the forward strand.
CGTCGCTGCAGGCCTCCGGCTACGACGTCCTTGGCATCTCCCCCGACCCGGTTGAAAAACTGGCCAAGTTCGCTGCCAACGAGTCGCTGACGTTCCCCCTGCTCTCCGACGCGGACCACGCGGTGGCCGAGGCTTACGGCGCCTGGGGCGAAAAGAAGAACTACGGCAAGACGTACCAGGGCCTTATCCGCTCCACAATCGTCGTGGACCCCTCTGGCAACGTTTCCCTTGCCCAATACAACGTCCGCGCCACGGGACACGTCGCCAAACTGCGGCGGGACCTCAATCTGGACAACTGACCCCGCAGGCAACCGCCCCTGTCAGTTGTCCAGGCACCCTCCCAGCCACGTACCCGGGCAACGCTACAATGGACACTGGCATCCGCCGTCGAACCTTCAGGGTTCCCGGCAGGAAACCGCGCGCGAGTGGTGAAATTGGCAGACACGCAGGATTTAGGTTCCTGTGCCTTCGGGCGTGGGGGTTCAAGTCCCCCCTTGCGCACCTGGGATCCCCCGGCTTCGGCCGGGGGATTTTGCGTTAAAGGCATGACGGTGCTTGGGCCGGATTAGTGCCTCAAATCGAAAAACTCCAAAGATCACCCATCCACCACTGCCCAACGGCCGAATAGCCATTGAGACACCAGCCAAGGGCAGGTGCTTACCCCAAGGCAGACTGCAGGCCGCGGACATCCCATCCGGGGCGGCAGGCAAAACGATCCAAGGAGAACTGAAATGCAGACCTTCAAGCGCACAACTTTCACCGTCGCAGGCGTTGCAGCGGCCGCTCTGCTCAGCCTCACCGCATGTGGCGGTTCCGGCAGCACCTCCGGTTCGTCGGCGTCGTCGGCGCCGATGTCATCCTCCCCCAGCTCCAGCATGGCGTCCCCGTCCGCCAGTGCGTCGGCCAGCTCCTCGGCCGGCATGATGGACCCGGCCGCAAACCTGGTTGGCCCAGGCTGCGCCGCCTACGCCAAGCAGGTTCCCACCGGTGCGGGCTCGGTGGAGGGCATGGCCCTGGACCCGGTGGCCGTCGCCGCCTCCAACAACCCGATCCTGACCACGCTCACCGCTGCAGTCTCCGGCAAGCTGAACCCCAAGGTGGACCTGGTTGACACGCTCAACGGCGGCGAATTCACCGTCTTCGCGCCGGTGGACGACGCCTTCAAGAAGATCGACGCCGCCACGATCGAGACCCTGAAGACGGACGATGCGCTGCTCAGCAAGATCCTGACCTACCACGTGGTTCCCGGCCAGATCACCCCGGACAAGATTGCCGGCACGCACGCCACGGTCCAGGGCGGCTCCGTCACCGTCACCGGCAGCGGCGACAACCTCAAGGTGGACAACGCCAACGTGGTCTGCGGCGGCGTCAAGACCAAGAATGCGACGGTCTACCTGGTCGACTCCGTCCTCATGCCCAAGTAAGCCCTCTCTTCCCCACATGACCAAGGCCGGGTCCGCTGCAACGAGCGGGCCCGGCCCTGGCGCGTCCCGGACGTGCCTGGGATTGGCCCCATGCCTTGTCCTCTAGACTGGTCCCGGCCCGCAAGGGGCGGAGCCGGCAGCATCCAGAGGTGATAAACGAGTGCCCAGCAGTACATCGCGGCGAACAGTCATCAAGGCCGGCGCCGTCCTCATGGCGCTGGGCATGACGTCATGCACCGGGACGCCGTCCCCTTCCCCCACATCCGGAACGCCCAGTTCCGCGCGGGCGGAGCCTGATGCCACCTTCAGTTTCGGCACGGCCGCCCAGCCCCTGGGACTGGATCCCGCCCTGTCCAGCGACGTGGAGTCGCAGCGCATCACCCGCCAGATCCTTGAAGGCCTTGTGGGCGTGGACCAGACCACCGGCAAGCCGACCCCGCTGCTGGCCACGGAATGGAACGAGTCCAACGAGGGCCGGACCTACACCTTCAAGCTCCGCTCCGGGGTTACGTTCCAGGACGGCACGCCATTCAACGCCGATGCCGTCTGCGCCAACTTCAACCGCTGGTTCGCGTTTCCCGCCGAGTTGCGGAGGCAGGCGCCAGGCAGCTCGTTCAAGAGCGTGTTCAAGGCGCACTCGGACGAGCCCGGATTGTCCATCTTCAAGAGCTGCACGGCGGTCTCGGCCGACACCGTCCAGATCGACCTGACGCAGCGCTTCACGGCGTTCCTCCAGGCCCTGACCCTGCCGGCTTTCGCCATTGCGTCCCCTGGGGCCCTTGCCGCCGGCACGGCAGACGTCCTGGACCAGAACCGGGGCGGCCAGGCCATGTCCAGGTTCGCCACGAACCCCGTCGGCACCGGGCCCTTCACCCTGGCGGCGTGGGGCAGCGACAGTGTCACCCTCTCCAGCAACAAGACCTACTGGGGTGACCGCGGCCAGATCGCCACCATCAATTTCCAGGCCTACAACCATCCCCAGATTCGCCTCCAGGCCCTGCTGGACGGAAAGATCGACGGCTATGACGCCGTGACCGTGGGGAATTTCGACCAACTGGTCAAGCGCGGCAAACAGATTGTGCAGCGCGACCCGTTCTCGGTGATATACGTCGGCATGAACCAGGACATCCCGGTACTGCAGAACCAGAAGATCCGGCAGGCGGTGGAGCTTGCGATCGACAAGGAAACCCTGATCCGGAAGTTCTTTATCGACAACACGGCCAAAGCCACGCAGTTTGTCCCGCCCAAGATCAGCGGCTTCAACAATGACGCCCCGGCACTCGGGCACGATCCGTTGAAGGCCAAGGATTACCTCAAGGAGGGCGGCTACGCGGGCGAGGAACTGAAGTTCTACTACCCCATGAACGTCACCCGGCCCTACCTGCCCACGCCGGAAAAGGTTTACGCCGAGCTCAGCCGCCAGCTCACCGCCGTCGGCTTCAATATCCGTCCTGTCCCCGTGGACTGGTCGGACGGCTACCTCCAGAAGGTCCAGTCCGCCGGCGACCACGCGCTGCACATCCTCGGCTGGAACGGCTCGTACTCGGACGCGGACAACTTCGTCGGCCCTCTCTTCGGAGAGAAGAACGGCGAGTTCGGCTACCAGGATCCCCAGGTGTTCTCGAAGATCAACCGGGCACGGGGACTGCCTGACGGCAAGGAACGGGATGAGCTTTATCACACCATCAATGCCCAGATCGCCGCGACCGTGCCGGCAGTCCCCATCGCCTTCCCCATCTCCGCGCTTGCCCTGTCAGACCGGGTGCTGAGCTACCCTGCATCGCCGGTCTTAAACGAAGTTTTCACGAAGGTCCAGCTAAAGCCTTGACGGGCCCGGCCAATTTCAGTATGCGGGCCGCGCGGGGATATTCTGTGACAGCCAGAGCCGCTGCAATCGGAGACTGATCGTGACCTTCATTTCCAAGACCCCACACGCCGACGTTGTCCTGATAGGCGGCGGCATCATGAGCGCCACCCTGGGGGCATTCCTCAAGCAGCTGGAGCCGGACTGGACCATCTCCCTGTTCGAACGGCTGGACCAGCCGGGCCTCGAAAGCTCGGACCCCTGGAACAACGCGGGCACGGGCCACGCCGCCCTCTGCGAACTCAACTACTCCCCCGCAGCCAAAGACGGCTCGGTCAACCCCGGCAAGGCACTGCTCATCAACGAACAGTTCCAGCTCTCCCGCCAGTTCTGGTCCCACTTGGTGGACAACAACCTGATCGGTTCGCCCAAGGGCTTCATCAACACTGTCCCGCACATGAGCTTCGTGATCGGCGAGGACCACACCCGGTTCCTGAAGACCCGCTACGAGGCGCTGAAGCCGCACCCCCTGTTCCGCAGCATGGAGTACTCCGAGGACCACGCGCAGATCGCCAAGTGGGCGCCACTGATCGTCAAGGGACGCGACCCCCAGCAGCGCATCGCCGCCACCCGCGCGGCCGAGGGCACCGACGTCGACTTCGGGGCACTCACGCGCGAGCTGGTGACCTACCTTGGGCACAACGGCGTCGAAATCAACTACAACCACGACGTCACCGGGATCTCCCGCGCCTCCGACGGCGGCTGGGACCTGACGCTGAAGTACCCCAAGTCCGGGGAACACGGCAAGATCCACGCCAAGTTCGTCTTCGTCGGAGCCGGCGGCGGGGCCCTGCACCTGCTGCAGGCCTCCGGCATCCCCGAAAGCAAGGGCTATGGCGGCTTCCCCGTCTCCGGCCAGTTCTTCCGCTGCACGGACGAGGCCATCGCGGCCCAGCACAGTGCCAAGGTCTACGGCCAGGCCTCCGTGGGCGCTCCCCCCATGTCTGTTCCGCACCTGGACACCCGCTACGTCAACGGGAAGCGTTCGCTCCTGTTCGGTCCGTACGCCGGCTTCTCCACCAACTTCCTGAAGAACGGCTCCTACCTGGACCTGCCGCTGTCCATCCGGCCCGGGAACATCATCCCGATGCTGGCCGTGGCCAAGGACAACATGGACCTCACCGCGTACCTCGTCAAGGAAGTGGTCAAGCGGCACGACCAGAAGGTTGAGGCACTGCGCGAGTACTACCCCGAGGCAAAGGGCGGGGACTGGGAACTCATCACCGCCGGCCAGCGTGTACAGATCATCAAGAAAGACCCGCAAAAGGGCGGCATCCTTCAGTTCGGTACCGAGGTGATTGCCGGCCGCGACGGCTCCATCGGTGCGCTCCTGGGCGCGTCGCCCGGAGCCTCAACCGCTGTCCCCATCATGATCGAACTGCTGCAGAAGACGTTCCCCAAGAACTTCAAGGGCTGGCAGGGCAAGCTCAAGGACATGATGCCCGGCTACGGGGTGAAGCTGGATGAGAATCCGAACCTTGCCGCGGAGCTGGAACGGGCAACGGCCGCGTCCCTCCAGCTGGAGAGCGTTTCCGCCAGCCACTGACCCTGCGGGGCCAGCGGCTGGCACCCCCAGGGCATGTACCAGTCACTTAGACCCCCAGGAGACCACCCATGTTCCGGCTGGCGCACCTTTCCCTGGCAAACCGGGCCCTGATCGCACTGATCACCGTGTTCGCCTCGGTCTTCGGCGTGATCACCATGTCATCGCTGAAGCAGGAACTCATCCCTTCCATTGAGTTCCCGCAGATCACGGTGCTCAGCTCCATGCCGGGCGCGTCGCCGGAAGTGGTGGACAAGCAGGTCAGCGGCCCGCTTGAGAAGGCGCTGAACGGCGTGGAGGGGCTGGAATCCACCTCCTCCACGTCACGCACCGGCGTCTCCCAGATCACCATGGTGTTCACGTACGGGTCGAACCTGGACCGGGCCAGGAACCAGATCGACCGGGCCATCTCCAATGCCAAGCGGTCCCTGCCCAGCGATGTCCAGCCGCAGGCCATTGCCGGAAGCATCAGCGACTTCCCCATCGTCTTCCTCGCCGTCTCCTCGGACAAGACGCTCAGCGAGCTGAATGCCGACCTGCAGCGCCTGAGCGTTCCCCGGCTGCAGAAGATCGACGGCGTCCGCAGCGCCGATGTCACCGGCGGCGCATCCCAGCACATCGAGATCCTTCCCAGGGCCGACGCCATGGCAGCGGCGGGTACAGGTGTCACCTCCATCCGGGACGCGCTGTCCAATAACGGCGCGCTGGTCCCCGCCGGGACGCTCCAGGAGCAGGGCAAGACGCTGTCGCTTCAGATTGGCAGCCCGGTGGACTCCCTGGACGCCATCAAGGCACTCCCGCTGGCAGGTGCCAGGAATGGGGCAACAATCGGCTCCGTTGCCGATGTTTCCCTCAAGGATGACGAACGCACCTCCATCACCCGCACCAACGGCGCCGAAACCCTTGCCATCTCCGTGACCAAGAAACCCGAGGGCGACACGGTGGGCATCTCCCATGCGGTGCGGGACTCGCTGAAGGGCCTGGAGGCGGAACTGGGCTCCAACGCCAGGTTCACGCCGGTCTTCGACCAGGCACCCTTCATCGAAAAGTCCATCAAGGACCTCACCACGGAAGGCCTGCTGGGACTGGGCTTCGCCGTCGCCATCATCCTGCTCTTCCTGATGTCCGCCCGCTCCACGCTGGTCACAGCGGTGTCCATTCCGCTGTCCCTGCTGATCACGTTCATCGGCCTGTCGGCCACCGGCTACTCGCTGAACATCCTGACGCTCGGCGCGCTCACCATCGCGATCGGGCGCGTGGTGGACGACTCCATCGTTGTCATCGAAAACATCAAGCGGCACCTCAGCTACGGTGAGGAAAAGTCGACGGCGATCCTCACCGCCATCAGAGAGGTGGCCGGCGCCATCACCGCCTCCACCCTGACCACGGTGGCGGTGTTCCTGCCCATCGCCTTCGTCGGCGAACTGGCCGGCGAACTCTTCCGGCCATTCGCTTTGACCGTGACCATGGCACTGCTGGCGTCGCTGCTGGTGTCGCTGACCATCGTCCCCGTGCTCGCCTACTGGTTCCTAAAAAACCCCAAGGGCGCGGCGGGCAGGGCGCCCGCCGGCTCCCCCGAGGCCCGGCGGATCGCCGAGGAGGCGAAAGCGAAGGCCCACGAAGCCGAACAGCGAAGCCGCCTGCAGCGCGGCTACCTGCCCATCCTCCGGTCCACGCAGAAGCACCCCGTCATCACCCTGGTTGCCGCGGTCCTGGTGCTCGGTGCCACCGGTGCCATGACACCACTGCTTGCCACGAACCTCCTGGGAAACTCGGGACAGAACAGCCTGACCGTACGGCAGGTGCTGCCGGCCGGGACCAGCCTGGCCGACACCAGCGCCGCCGCCATCCGCCTCGAAGAGGTGCTGCGGGGCATTGACGGCATCAAGGACGTCCAGGTGACCTCCGGCAACGCCCAGGCCGGCTTCGCCGCGCTCACCTCCACCGGATCCTCCAACTCCACCTTCACAGTGGTGACAGACGAAAAGGCCAACCAGGAGCGCCTCCAGGAGACAGTTCGCTCAGAGCTTGCGAAGGTGCCCGACTCGGGCAAGGTATCGGTGGGCACCCAGCAGGGCGGCTTCGGCACGTCATCCACCGTGGACATCACGCTGAAGGCTGCCAGCAGCGCCGACCTGCAGGCCGCCAGCGACACCATGGTCGCGGCCATGACGGGCGTGCCCGGCACCAGCGAAGTTGCCAGCAACCTGGCCGCCAGCAACCCTGTGGTGCAGGTCAAGGTGGACAGGGCCAAAGCCGTCGCCGCCGGCCTGAACGAGCAACAGGTGGCCGGGGTCCTGGCATCGACCATCAGCCCCATCCCTGCGGGCACGGTCCGGATCGATACCAACGATTTTCCCGTCCGCATCGGCCAGGGCACCAAGTTCACCAGCATCGACGCCGTCCGGAACATCCCGCTGCCCGCAGGCGGCCGGCCTGTAACGCTGGGAAGCATCGCGTCCGTGGAGCAGGTGGACGTCCCCGTCTCCATCACCGCCAGCAATGGCGAGCGGACCGCCAAGGTGTCCATCACGCCGTCGGGCTCCAACCTGGGCGCGGTGAACACGGAAGTCCAGAAGCGCCTGGCGGACGTCCAGCTGCCCGCCGGCGTCACCGCGGCGATCGGCGGCGCCACCACCCAGCAGGCAGAATCGTTCCGGCAGCTGGGCCTGGCCCTGCTGGCAGCCATCGCCATTGTCTACGTGATCATGGTGGCCACCTTCAAGTCGCTCGTCCAGCCGCTGATCCTGCTGGTCTCGGTTCCGTTCGCTGCGACCGGCGCGGTGGCCCTGCTGCTGCTCACCGGAGTGCCCCTGGGCCTGCCGTCGCTCATCGGCATGCTGATGCTGGTGGGCATCGTGGTTACCAACGCCATCGTGCTGATCGACCTGATCAACCAGTACCGGCAGCCGCGCGACGGCAGGCCCGGCATGAACGTGGCGGACGCCATCATCAACGGCGCACGCCAGCGCCTCCGCCCCATCCTGATGACGGCCCTTGCCACGGTCTTCGCCCTGACGCCGATGGCCCTGGGCATCACGGGCGGTGGCGGGTTCATCTCGCAGCCGCTGGCCGTGGTGGTGATCGGCGGGCTGGTGTCCTCCACCGCACTGACCCTGATCCTGGTCCCGGTGCTGTACCGGCTGGTGGAGGGACGGCGCGAGAAAAAGGCACTCCTGCGCGACCTGCAGGCCCGCCCCGAAATGGGACCGGGTGCCGACCTCGACGCCGAATTCATGGACTGGACCACCGGCCAGGTCCCTAAGGTCAGCGGCCGGCGCGCCGCTCCCGGCGCAGACTAAACGGCGGAATATTTCCGGCGTGGCTGCGTTGTATCCGGCGATAGATGCAAATGCATCTAAATTGGTTTACACTGGAGCCAAGCCCAGCAAGTCCAGGAACGGAAAGGCACGCCATGCAGATCGGTGTTTTCAGCGTCAGCGACATCACCACGGACCCCACCACGGGCCGCACCCCCACCGAGCACGAACGCATCAAGGCCTCGGTGGCCATCGCCAAAAAGGTCGAGGAAATCGGCATGGATGTCTACGCCCTGGGCGAGCACCACAACCGGCCCTTCTTCTCCTCCTCACCCACCACCACCCTCGCGTACATTGCAGCCCAGACCGAACGGATCATCCTCTCCACGGCCACCACGCTGATCACCACCAATGACCCGGTGAAGATCGCCGAGGACTTCGCCATGCTCCAGCACCTGTCCGACGGGCGCGTGGACCTGGTCCTGGGCCGCGGCAACACCGTCCCGGTGTACCCGTGGTTCGGCAAGAACATCCAGGACGGCGTGGAGCTGGCCATTGAGAACTACAGCCTCCTGCGCAAGCTGTGGGACGAGGACACCGTCAACTGGTCCGGCAAGTTCCGCACCCCGCTGCAGAACTTCACCTCCACGCCCCGGCCGCTCGACGGCGTGGCCCCCTTCGTGTGGCACGGCTCCATCCGTACCCCGCAGATCGCGGAGGTGGCCGCGTACTTCGGCGACGGCTTCTTCGCCAACAACATCTTCTGGCCCAAGGAGCACTACCAGCAGCTGATCGGCCTCTACCGCGAGCGGTACGAGCACTACGGACACGGCAAGGCGGACCAGGCGATCGTCGGGCTCGGCGGCCAGTTCTTCATGCGGAAGAACTCCCAGGAGGCGGTAAACGAATTCCGCCCATACTTCGACAACGCCCCCGTGTACGGCCACGGACCGTCCCTGGAGGACTTCACCTCCCAGACCCCGCTGACCGTGGGCAGCCCGCAGGAAGTCATCGAGAAGACCCTGACCTTCCGCGAGCACTTCGGCGACTACCAGCGCCAGCTGTTCCTGATCGACCATGCCGGCCTGCCGCTTAAGACCGTCCTGGAGCAGCTGGACCTGTTCGGCGAGGAAGTCCTGCCCGTGCTCCGCAAGGAGTACGCGGCCCTCAAGCCAGCGCACGTTCCCGAGCCGCCCACCCACGCCGGCCGTGTCGCCGCCCTGCTGGCATCGCAGGACGCCGACAAAGCCACCGCGGAGGCGTGATGGCTGCGGGAGGAACGGAATCTCCGGTGCGGCTGGCAGCCGAAACCTGGGAGTCCCTGTTCCGCGCCCAGGTAGCGGTGATGCGCAAGCTGCAGTCCGGGCGGGCTTTCCGGAAGCTGGCGGTCAACGAATACGACGTCCTGTTCACGCTCTCCCGGTGCCCGTCCGGCTGGCTGCGGCTCAACGAGCTCAACGACAACGTGCTGTTGAGCCAGTCCAGCCTGAGCAGGCTGGTGGAGCGGCTCGAAAAGCGGGGGCTTGTGGCCAGAATGCCGGCCCCCGAGGACGGCCGCGGCATCCTGCTGAAGCTGACCGACGAGGGGCGGGAGCTGCAGAAGGAAATCGGCCGCGAGCACGTCCGGGACATTTCCGCGCTGGTGGGTCCCGCCCTGACGGCCGCGGAGCAGAAGGAACTGAAGCGGCTCACGGACAAGCTGCGAAGTTCGCTGGGTCCCCTTCCGCGGTAGCAGGCGGCTTCCCGGCGGCCGCACGGGCCGGCCGAACAGGACGGCCCGTGCCGGGTGGACAGCCAGGGTGGACAGTCAGCCGAGCGCCACCAGCCGGGAGGGATCCTCGCCGGGCAGGTCCCCGTCAACCACGGCGGTGACGCGCAGCTGGTTCAACACCAGGCTTCCACCCACCGTGGAAAGGAACGCCGTGTCTGATGAGTCGCGGCCGGCGGTAATGCGCAGCATCGACTCCCGCGGCGCGAGCCCCGTGGGGTCGATGACGTGCCAGGCCCCCTCCACGTAGGCTTCCGCCACGGCGTGGAAATCCATCGGGCTCAGGCCCGGTGCGTAGACGGCCGCCAGCCGGGCCGGGATGTCCTTGGAGCGGAGCAGCGCGATGGCCAGGTGCGCAAAGTCCCGGCACACGCCGCGCCTGCTGAGGAGGGTCTCCACGGCACCGTCCGTGCCGCGGGAGGAGCCGCTGATGTACCGCAGTTCACCGTTGACCCAGTCGCGGACGGCGCGCACCAGGTCCGCTCCCTGGACCCCGTCGAACTCGGCATAGGCCGTGGGCAGCAGCCGGTCCGACTCGGCATACCGGCTGGGGCGGACGTAGCGGATCCGCTCGGCCAGGGTGGCGTCTTCCGGAACGGCGCGGCCCGTCACCGTGGCGGAATAGTCCACGCTGACGTCGGTGGGTTGGGCAAACTCCATGTAGTGGAACCGGCCGCCGTGGTGGTCGGAAACTTCCGTGAGTGGAACCTCGGCCCCGCCGGCAGTGACGGAGAGGGACTCCGTGAAGGATGAGTAGCCGCTGTTCCGTGCTACGGCGATGGCCATGGCCACCTTGGTGTTGGCGATGGTCCTGAAGGCCAGGCGTGCGGAAACAGAGCGTTCCATGTCTCTCCGGGGGTGTTGGGGGGAAGGTAAGTCGCACACCCCGCACTTGTGAGTGCCGGCAGCGGGACTAGTTTTTGACCTTCAGCGACATTAGCATCCGCTGCACGTTGGCGAAGTCAGCGCTTTCGTTGACGTACTGGGCGGCCTGGCCAAGGGTGTCGAAGGCCTTCGCCGGTGCCACTTTCTCATCCGGCGCAAAGGCTTTGAGGGTCACCAGGTCGCCGAACGAGTAGTCCCCCTTGCCGGCCGGACCACGAACCACGTTGCGCAGCCCGCACGCCTGCCCGTCTGTTCCGCCCACCAGGTTGGTGATGCCGTAGGAACCGAAGTAGCGGTACCCCTGGATCACCCGGTAGACCATCCGCGGCGGGATGGTTCCCTCCCCGCCCGGGACGGAGAGCTCAAAAGGCACGCTGCTGATCACGGTGTACGGGTGCCGTGCGTTGTCGGGACAGTCGACGTTCGACGGCGGCAGTCCGGTCCGGAGCGCGGCGACGAAGGTTCCGTCGGGCTTCTTCACCTCAATCTTCAGCCCACCGGGAAGCACGCCTTCCTCGGGCGCCACCGACTGCGCGATCCAGTCCGCCGGCAGGTCGAAGCTCACCGTCCTGACAGGATCCGAGTATGTCTTCCAGGAAGCGGCGGTGGCCGCCCCCTGCGGCTCGCCGGCAGTTGCGGAGGCAGGGGCCGGGACGGTGCCGCCGGCGTCCGTTGACGCCGACGCCGTTCCGGATGTTGGCCCGGGCGCTGCAGATCCGGAGATTGCGGCCCCGGAGGTTGCCGGCTGTGCCGTCCATCCCGGGCCGGCCGGTGATCCGGAGCAACCCGTCAGCAGGACCACGGCGGCCACCAGTGACATCCGGGGAAGAGCGCTCAATACTTCCTTGCCTGTCATGGAAGCCAGCCTAATAGCGGCACGGCTCCTCTCCGGGCCGGCACGGCGGTGTTTCCTGCGCTTGCGAACGGTGTTCCGTGGCCCCCTCTGCCGGGCGCCGGCCATCCGTTCCCCCGGGCACATACCCGGCGTGTCGCCGTCGGACGGCTGCCACGCTGCCCGGGGACTAGGCTGGGGGTTATGGCGGAAGAGCAGCACGGCGCAGCCGAAGACAACCCGGCGGACATCTCCGCCCTGGATATCGCCGACTGGCGGCTGAGGACCTTTGCGCTCTACGACACCGTCCGCCGGCTCTCGGTTGAAAGCCCGTCCGAGGCACACTCGTACTGGCGCCACCAGCGTGACATGATGTTCGCCACCCACCCGGCTTCTGCGCTGACCGCCGCGGGCAAGGCGCGCTTCTCCGGGCTGAAGACCGCCGACTACGATCCCATCTACCGGTTCCACGTGCCCTTGACCAAAGAGGGTGCCGGCCGCGAGATGAGCGTCGACACCGGGACCGACGGCGTGGTGCACTTTGTCCGGCTGGGCACCTTCGATTTGCCCGAAATGGGCCAGCTCGCGGTGTGGAAGCTCCACGGGTACGGCGGCGGGATCTTCGTTCCATTCCGCGATGCCACGGCAGGCCAGCCCGGCGGCACCTACGGGGCGGGTCGCTACCTGATCGACACCATCAAGGGCGCCTTCCACGGCGTAGCCGGCACCGGCCCGGGCGCCATGTTCGTCCTGGATTTCAATTTCGCCTACAACCCCTCCTGCGCCTACAACGAGGCCTGGGCCTGCCCGCTGCCCGGGCCCTCCAACCGGCTGGCAGTGGAAATTCCCGTGGGCGAGCTGTACTGACGGATGGCGGTTCGTCCTGGGCGCCCTGTGCGCATCTCCTGCTTGCCCCCTGCCCGCGGCGCTGACCGTCCTGCCGGTGCCGCCGGATGAGGGAGGGACTGTCCGCACCAGCAGTACCGGAGACCAGCACCCGGCGCCTGCCTGCCACCAGGCATTACCGGGGAGTCCTGCGCTATCCGGTCATCCGGCAGTTGCTCCGCTTCTCCGGTGTCGGCGTCATCTGCACCGCTGCATCACTGTGCCTCTACGCGCTGCTGCGGCCATGGCTTGGCGCCCAGCTGGCCAACGCGGTGGCGCTGGTCCTCACGTCGCTCTTGAACACTGCCTTGAACCGCCGGATGACGTTCAAGATCGCAGGCCAGCAGCGCCGCACCCGTGACCACCTCAACGGCCTGGTGGTGATCGCCGTGGCCCTGGTGATCACCGGCAGCAGCCTGGGTGTGCTGCACTGGTTCAATCCGGAGGCCACCGTGGCGGACGAACTGCTGGCCACCACGTTGTCCGGCTTCCTGGCCACGGCGGTGCGCTTCAGCATGCTGCGGCACTGGATTTTCCGCCGCGCGCGGCACCGCTGACCAGGCAGCGACGGTCAGCGGCCTTTGCCCGCGCCCAGGTTCTTGACACTGGCGACGGCGGCCCGCACCGCGTCCGCAGCCACGTCCAGTTCCTCCCGGGTTACCGATGCGTCGAAACTGAACCGGACCGCTGTCTGCGCCACTTCGGCGGAAATTCCCAGCGCGGTAAGCACGGGCGACGGCGCATCCGAGCCGACAGCGCAGGCTGAACCGCTGGAGCAGACCACGCCGCTCCGTTCCAGCTCCAGCAGCACAGACTCGCCGCTGGTTCCGGGGAAGCAGAATGATGCTACGGAGGGCAGCCGTTCGGAGGGGTGGCCGGTCAGGACAGCGTCCGGCACCGCGGCCAGCACGGCAGCGATGAAACGGTCCCGCAGGGCGGCCACCCTTGGCTGCTGGCCGGCCTGCCGGCCGTGGGCCAGCGTGAGGGCCGTGGCCAGCCCCACCGCCCCGGCCACGTTTTCCGTCCCCGAGCGGCGGCCCCTTTCCTGGCCGCCACCGTGAATGACCGGTTCCAGCCGCGTACGGCTCCGGACGAAGAGCAGGCCGCAGCCTTTGGGCGCCCCCAGCTTGTGCCCGGAGATGCTCATGGCGTCCACGCCCAGGGCCTTGGTGTCCAGCGTCAGCCATCCGGCGGCCTGGACGGCATCCGTATGGAAGGGGATTCCGTGGTGGTGGGCGAGTTCTGCGAGCGCGGCGATGGGCTGGACGGTGCCCACCTCATTGTTGGCGTACATGATGCTGACCAGCGCGGTCTCCGGGCACAGCACCCCGGCCAGCGCATCAGGGGTGACCTGGCCGGTTGCGTCGACCGGCACCACGTCCACCACGAAGCCGTGGAAACGCTCCAGGTAGCGCGCGGATTCCTCCACGGCCGGATGTTCGACGGCGCTGATCACCACCCGGTTCCAATGCGGGTTTGCCGCCTGCCGGGCCAGGGCAATGCCCTTGACGGCCAGGTTGTCCGCTTCCGTTCCCCCGGAAGTGAACACGACCTCGCCCTGCCGGCAGCCAAGGACGCCGGCCACCGCTGCCCGCGCCCCCGCGAGCGCCGCAGCTGCCGCCTCACCAAGGGTGTGGTGGCTGGAGGGGTTCCCGAAGGAGCCGGTGAGGTAAGGCCACATGGCGTCCAGTACTTCGCGGCGGACGGGGGTGGTGGCGGCGGCGTCGAGGAAGATCATGGCGTGCTCACCGGGCGGTCAGTTCGACGTCGAGGCCCAGGTCCAGTGCGGCCACGGTGTGCGTCAGTGCCCCCACGGAGATGACGTCCACCCCTGTGGCGGCAATCGCCGCGACGGTGCCGGGGTTGACGTTGCCGCTTGCTTCCACGCGGGCGCGACCGGCCACGAGGGCCACGCCGGCCTTCAGCTCCTCAACCGTGAAGTTGTCCAGCATGATGGTGTCCACGCCGGCGGCCAGCACGGGCTCGATCTGCTCCATGCTGTCCACTTCCACTTCAAAGTGGGTGGTGTGCCCCAGCTGGGCTTTGGCGGCCAGCAGGAGCCCGGTGAGCTTTGCCGGGTCTCCCCCGGTCATCACGGCCAGGTGGTTGTCCTTGGCCAGCACCGCGTCGGACAGGCTGTACCGGTGGTTTGCGCCGCCGCCGCACCGTACGGCGAACCGTTCCAGCACGCGCAGGCCCGGCGTGGTCTTGCGCGTGTCGGTGATGCGCGCCCGGGTCCCCTCGGCGAGCCGGACGAACGCGGCGGTCTTGGTGGCGATGGCGGACATCCGCTGGACCAGGTTGAGCGCCACGCGTTCTGCCATCAGCACCGAACGGGCGCTGCCGGTGACCCTCGCAAGGTGCGTGCCGGCGTCGAACGCTTCCCCGTCCGCCACGAGCAGCTCCACCTGGGTGGCGGGATCCACCAGCTGCATCGCGTCGCGGAACACTGTTGCGCCGCTGAGGACCCCGGCCACCCGGGCATTGAGGACGGCCGTGGCGCGGGCCGAGGCGGGAATGAGCAGTTGCGAGGTGATGTCGCCGGAGGGTGCATCCTCGGCGAAGGCCCGTTCCAGGATCTCCCTGACCGGTGCCGCGGGAAGGGTGAGGTCCAGTGCGGGGCGCAGGGTGGCCGCCTGGTCGATCACGGCGGGTTCAGTCATGGAGCAGGCTCGCTTTCGGGCGCGGAGGGTAAGTGGTTTCAGGGTCTGCGGGATCATCACTGCGGTAGTGCGCCCCGAGGGATTCGCGGCGGCCAAGGGCGCCGTCGACGAGCAGCTGGGCGGCCAGCAGCAGGTTCCGGTCCTCAAGCACGGCAGGGCCGGCAGAGGGCGAGTCAGCATGGGGACGGACGACGGCGGCCCACCGGTCAAGAGTGGAAGCAGCCTCAGCCAACAATTCCCCGGACCGCAAAACCCCGGCATGCGAGGTCATGAGGCGGCGAAGGGCGCCCCGCGAAAACGCCTCCCCGGCCTCCCCGCCCCCGCCGAAGTTGGACGGCAGGCTCCCGAGCGGACCATCTGGCCGGTCCGCCGCGCCTTCTGCGGCAGCACCCAAGGGGACCCGACAAACGTCGACTGAGGGTGCTCCGGAAGCGAGCGTCAAGGGGAGGCCGGCAGCGGCCGAGACAGCGAGCGGAGGAGCGCCGTCAGGCGACACCCAAGGAAGCGCGTCACCACAGAGGAAGTCTTCGACAGCGCGGCGGCCAAAGACGAGTCCTTCGAGGAGGGAGTTGCTGGCCAGCCGGTTTGCCCCTTGGACGCCGGTGCACGCAACTTCACCGGCTGCGTAGAGCCCGGGGACGGTGGTGCGGGCGTGGAGGTCGGTGGTTACGCCGCCCATCCAGTAGTGGGCGGCAGGTGCGACGGGGACCAGTTCGCGGGTCCAGTCGATACCGGCGTCCAGGGTCTTGCGGGTGAGGGTGGGGAACCGCTGTTGGAGGAACCCGTTGCCCCTGGCCTGTTCGATGGCGCGGGCGTCGAGGTAGACGTGGCCGTTGGGGTCACCGAGTTTAGCGAGGTGGAGGGCGATGCTGCGTGAGACGACATCGCGGGGTGCCAGTTCGGCGTCTGGGTGGTAGGCCTTCATGAAGCGCCGGCCGTTGGAGTCGAGCAGGACGGCGCCTTCGCCGCGGACGGCTTCGGAGATCAGCAGGGGTCCGTCCAGGCGTCCGGGGTGGGCGGTGGCGGAGCTGACCAGGCAGGTGGGGTGGAACTGGAAGAATTCGAGGTCTGCCGTGGCTGCGCCGGCGCGGACGGCGAGCGCCAGGCCGTCGGCGGTGGCCACGGCGGGGTTGGTGGTTTGGGCGAACAACTGGCCGGCTCCTCCGGTGGCGAGCAGGACGGCGTCCACGTCCAGGCTGAGGTTGCGGCCGTCCTGGTGGTATTCGACCCCGCTCACATTCCCGTCGCGGGTGGTGAGGGCTGTGACGTGGGCTTCCGTGAGGAGCGTCAGCTTACCCGCGTCCCGCAGGGACAGGACCGCCTGGATCAGTGCACCGGCGACGCGCGCGCCCGTGGCGTCCCCTCCTGCGTGCAGGATGCGCGGGGCACTGTGTGCTGCCTCGAGCCCAAGGGCCGGGCCGCCGTCGTGCCTTGCGTCACCGTGGCCCGCTCCAGCTGGCCCCGCGTCAAACGCCACCCCGTAGCGCTGGAGGCCGGCGATGTCCTGCCGTGCCTGCGTGCACATCAGCCGGACGGCGTCCTCGTTGCAGTGCCCCGCCCCTGCCCGGAGCGTGTCCGCGATGTGCGCGGCAACGGTGTCCCCCGGCGCAGGTTCGGCGAGCACGGCGGAGATGCCGCCCTGCGCGTACCAGGTGTTGCTGTGCTCCAGTGCGCCTTTGGTCACCAGCACCACGTCGGCGCCGGCATCTGCGGCAAGCAGGGCGGCGTAAAGTCCCGCGATGCCGCTTCCGACGACGGCGAGCCGGCGGGCGGGCGCGTCGGGCCCGCGGCGCATCAGGGCCTCGCAGCGAGCATGCGCTCGAGCGCCGTCCTGGCGTTGGCCTGTACATCGTCAGCCACCGTGATGCGGTTGACGATGCGGCCGGCCACCAGTTCCTCCAGCACCCAGGCAAGGTAACCGGGGTGGATGCGGTACATCGTGGAGCAGGGGCAGATCACCGGGTCCAGGCAGAAGATGGTGTGCTGCGGGTATTCGGCGGCGAGCCGGTTCACCATGTTGATTTCGGTGCCGATGGCGAACGTGGTGGGCTCGGTGGCTGCGGCGATGGCTTTCTTGATGAAGTCGGTGGAGCCGGCGGAATCGGCGGCGTCCACCACTTCCATGGGGCATTCGGGGTGCACGATCACCTGCACGCCGGGGAAATCGGCGCGGGCCTTCTCGATCTGGGCTACGTTGAAGCGCTTGTGCACGGAGCAGAACCCGTGCCAGAGGATCACCCGGGAGTCGAGCAGCGCCTGTTCGTCGTTGCCGCCGAGGTCCTTGCGCGGGTTCCACATGGGCATCTGCCCAAGCGGTACGCCCAGGGCCTTGGCGGTGTTGCGGCCGAGGTGCTGGTCGGGGAAGAACAGCACCCGCTGTCCGCGCTGGAACGCCCACTCCAGGACGGTCCTGGCGTTGGAGGAGGTGCAGACGATGCCGCCGTGCTCGCCGCAGAAAGCCTTCAGGGCTGCGGAGGAATTCATGTAGGTGACGGGGATGACCGGAACCCGGCCGTCGGCGTCGGGCTCGGTGCCGAAGATCTCCGCCAGCTGCTCCCAGCATTCCTCCACGGAGTCCGCGTCCGCCATGTCGGCCATGGAGCAGCCGGCGGCGAGGTTGGGCAGGATGACCGCCTGCTCCGGGGTGGAGAGAATGTCCGCGGTTTCGGCCATGAAATGGACCCCGCAGAAGACGATCGCCTCGGCCTCCGGCCTGGTGAGTGCCGCGTTGGCGAGCTGGAAGGAGTCACCCACGAAGTCGGCGTACTGGATCACCTCGTCGCGCTGGTAGAAGTGGCCCAGGATGACGGCGCGTTCGCCCAGTTCGGCTTTGGCGGCTTTGATCCGTTCGCCGAGTTCGGCGTCGCTGGCCCGCTTGTATTCCTCGGGGAGCTGGCCCTGGCGCGGGGTGGTGGCGGGGGCGGGGTCGGCGCTGGATGCACCCGGGCCGTAGGCGGGGACACCCGCCAGCGCCTCGGCCAGGTCGTAGTCCCAGGGTCCGCTCGCCAGTGCCGGGCTGCAGGTGCTGCGTTCGGCTGCGCCTTTTTCGGCCTGTTCGCGCGTGATCAGCTGGATTGCCGTGTTGACGCTGCTCATGGTGTGCTCCTGTTGTCTGGGTCAAGGCCTGGCCGGCCGGTGTAGCGGTAGAGGCGTGGCGGACGGTGTTTCCCGCCTTGGAGGTATTCCCCGGTTTCTTCGATTTCCGGGGTGGATTTGAGTTGCCGGCGGAAGTTGGCGGGATCCAGTTCGCGGTCCAGGACAGCTTCGTAGACTTCGCGGACCTGGGCCAGGGTGAAGTACTCGCCCAGCAGGTGGTACGCCACTGAGCCGTAGGCCAGCTTGTTGCGCAGTCGCCCGAGGGCGTAGTCAACGATCGCGTTGTGGTCGAAGGCCAGCCCGCCCAGGCGGTCCGCGCGGAACCACCGCACGTTCTCGGATTCGTCGGCGAGCGCAGCCTCCGTGGGCTGGACCAGGGCCCAGTACACGATGGAGACCACGCGCTGCGTGGGTGAGCGGTGCAGGCCGCCGAAGGCGTACAGCTGCTCAAGGTAGCGGGGCGCCAGGCCTGTGGTTTCCCGCAGGTTCCTGGCCGCGGCGTCCTGGAGCGACTCCTCATGGCTGAGGGGGCCGCCCGGCAGTGCCCACAGCCCCTTGAAGGGCTCACGGATGCGCCGCACCAGGGGCAGCCACAGCGTGGGACGGCCCGACGTTTCACTGGGCCGCAGGGCGAAGATCACCGTGGAAATGGCCAGCGAGGGCGGCGCGGCCTGCCGCTCAGACACGTTTGCCGAGCTGTAGTACACGTTCCACCGCCTCTCGTCGTGCCCATCGCCGGATGCGGCGGTTCTTCAGAGTTATGGTCAACTTGACCAAAACTAATTCTACGACCAGCGGCGCAGGAATGGGAAATGTTTCTGCTGCCGCCTGGGGACGCCGGAACGGTCCAGGGTCCAGGGCGCGCCCGCCCTTCTCCCCTGGCGGTTCTTCCTGCCGTTTTTGGGCGGCTCCCCGAAGCCGGTAAATTCAAAAGGTCCCACAAGGACCCCCGGACCATCCGGACCGGACTGTCGAACCAGCCCCAGAAGGTGCACCATCCCAATGACGATGAAGTCTGGCCGGACCATGTCCGCCGCAGCCCCGCCCAAGACGCCGGCAAGCCACAGCATGAAGCCGCGCCAGCTCACCATGATGGGGCTGGGCAGTGCCATCGGCGCAGGCTTGTTCCTGGGATCGGGTGCCGGTGTCCAGGCCGCCGGACCGGCAGTCCTCATCTCCTACCTAGTGGCCGGCACGCTGATCATCCTGGTGATGTGGGCCTTGGGCGAAATGGCGGCCGCCAACCCGAACAGCGGCGCCTTTTCCGTTTACGCCGGGCGGGCCATCGGGCGTACGGCCGGGGCCACCATCGGATGGCTGTGGTGGCTGCAGCTGGTGGTGGTGATCGCAGCCGAGGCACTGGGCGCCGCCGGGCTGCTGTTCTCCGTCTGGCCCATGATCCCGGTCTGGGCGCTGGCGCTGCTGTTCATGGTGGTGTTTACCGGCATCAACCTGGCCGGTGTCCGGAACTTCGGTGAGTTCGAGTTCTGGTTCGCCATCCTCAAGGTGGCCGTCATCGTGCTGTTCCTTGCAGTGGGGGCCGCTTTGCTCCTGGGGCTGCTGCCCGGCGTCGACTCCCCGGGAGCCGGAAACCTTACCGGCAACTTTGCTCCCCAGGGTCTGGGCGGCGTTGCGGCGGCCCTGTTCGTGGTGATCTTCGCATTCGGCGGAACGGAAATCGTCTCGGTGGCCGCGGCCGAAACCGAGGACCCGGAACGCAGCGTGGGCAAGGCAATCCGGACCGTGGTGTGGCGCATCCTGGTGTTCTACATCGGCTCCGTCTTCGTCATCGCCGCCGTCCTCCCCGCCACATCCAGCAGCCTGGCCTCGCCCTTCGCCGGGGTGCTGGATGCGGCCCGGATCCCCGGTGCGTCCACCGCAATCACCTTGGTGGCCGTCGTGGCACTTCTCTCGGCACTGAACGCCAACCTCTATGGGGCGTCCCGCATGGTGTACTCCCTGGCGCAGCGCGGTGAAGCGCCGCGCATCCTGACCCGCCTCAACGGCGCCGCCGTGCCCCTGGCCGCAGTGGCGGTGTCGGTGGCCTTCGGCTTCATCGCCACCGTCCTGGAGCTGTTGTTCCCGGACCGGATCCTGCCCGCCCTGTTCCAGCTGGTGGGATCGACATGCCTGGTGGTCTGGGGCAGCGCCCTGGTCTCCCAGTTGATCCTGCGCCGCCGGGCAGACCGGGACGGAATCCCGCTTCCGCTGCGGATGAAGGGCTTTCCCGGCCTGACCATCCTGGGCCTGGTCCTCCTTGGGGTGATTTTCGCCGTCGGCCTCAGCGCGGAGAGCAGCCGGGTGCAGCTTTTCAGCACCTTCGCCCTGGTTGCCGGCATCGCGCTGGCGTGTGCTGCCGGGGCCCGCCTCACCGGCAGGGACCAGCCTGCCAACAGGTAGAGTGGTGCGTACCTTTCCAAGGAAGACGCACCGACGCGCCGGGCCCGCCCAGGCGCCGTACCTGATTGGGGAACTGACACCATGAGCGGCAGGCACACCGGACAGCAGCACGCGCACACCGTTGAAGGCACCGACCCCCAGCTGTATGTGGCGGTCCATGAGCCCGCAAACGATGCCGGCCTGCGGCCGGTCCTGCTGCTGCACGGCTTCTCCTCCTCCTCCAAGCTCAATTGGGAGGACACCGGCTGGGTGTCGGCGCTGCTCGAGGCCGGCCGCCGGGTCATCACCGTGGACCTTCCCGGCCACGGCCGCAGCGGCGCGCCGGAGGACCGTGACTCCTACTCCCCCAGCAGGATCAGGGCGGACCTGCTCCAGGCGGCGTTCGACGCCGGCGTCCACCCCCTGCAGGACGGCGACCCTTCCAGCGGGCTGGACGTCGTGGGCTACTCCCTGGGATCCAGGCTCGCCTGGGAGTTCGCCGCAACCCAGCCCGAGCTGGTGCACCGGCTGGTGCTCGGCGGCCCCAACGACTCCGACCCCCTTGCTGCATTCGACCTCATCGCCGCCCAGAACTACCTTGCGGACGGGACACCGATCCAGGACGAATCAACCGCCCAGCTCCTGAAGATGGCATTGCTGCTGCCGAACAACAACATCTTCGCGCTGCTGTCCCTGGTGGAGGCCATCAAGGCCGAGCCCTACGACCCTGCCGAGGCAGTCCCCCATGTTCCCATGCTGCTGGTGGCGGGCGACAAGGACGAACGCGCCGCGATCCTGCCCAGGCTCGCCGCGCTGGCCCGCGGCGCCGGTTCCATGGTCGAACAGCTGGTCCTCCCGGGCCGGAACCACACCAACGCCATCACCAGCAGGGCCTTCAAGCAGGCCGCGATCTCGTTCCTGTCCGTCTAGGCAGGGCCCGGGTCTTGCTGGAAAGCCTGGCCCCGGGCTGAAACCGCCAGGGCATCCAGCAGTACGCTGGGGGCAGGCAGGCCGCAGTTGCCGGGAGGGACAGATGGGTACGCGTTTCGAAGACCGCACTGACGCCGGCCACCGCCTGGCCGCTGCGCTTGGACAGTTCCGGGAACAGCCGGGCACCGTGGTCCTGGGCCTGGCGCGCGGCGGTATTCCTGTCGCCGCGGCTGCAGCGGCTGCCCTCGGCCTGCCCCTGGGCGCCGTCCTGGTGCGCAAGCTGGGTATTCCGGGTCACGAGGAAACCGCCTTTGGGGCGCTGGCCTGGGCGCAAGGGCGCACGGTCCGGTTGATCAACAAGCCGTTGCTGGAACGCGTCCTTGACCACGGCGTGCAGCAGGAATGGCTGGATGACGTTGAGAGGCGCGAACGGGACGAACTGCTCCGCCGGGTGGAGCTGTATCCGGGAACCGGCATCGACGTGGCGGACAGGACCGTCCTCCTGGTGGATGACGGCCTGGCCACGGGCGCTACGATGCGTGCCGCCGTCGAAGCCATGCGGGAGGGCGGCGCGGCTGCCGTGGTGGCGGCAGCTCCCGTGGGATCGATCGACGCCGAAGCCTCGCTTGAGCGGGTGTGCGAAGCCGTGGTGTGCCTGCACCTGCCGGGAAGATTCCGGGCTGTTGGAAGCTATTACCGGCACTTTGGGCAGTTGAGCGACGACGACGCGGTCAGGCTGCTGGCGCACTAGGCCGCCCGGAAGCACAGCAGGCCCGGACCTTGCGGTCCGGGCCTGCTGTCCTGCCCACGTCGTCCGGGGGCGATGGGGATCAGTGGTGGTTGCTGACGCCCAGCGGGCGGCCCTTGGTTTCCTTGGCCAGCACCACGCCGACGGCCGAAATGACGCAGAGGACCATGATGTAGATGCCGATCGAACCGGTCCACTTGGTGGCCTGCAGCAGTGACTCGGCAATGGTGGCCGCGAAGGCGCCGCCCAGGATGGCGCCGAAGGCGTAGCCGATGGAGATGCCGGAGTACCTGACGTTGGCGGGGAACATCTCTGCATACATGGCCGACATGGGACCGTAGGACAGGCCCAGGCCGATGGTCAGGACGAACAGGGCGACGCCGTAGAGCAGGATGTTCTTGGTGTCGATGAGGGCGAACATGGGGATCATCCAGGCAAAGACGATGGCGTAGCCGGTGAGGAAGGTCTTCACGCGGCCGATCCGGTCCGACAGCCAGCCGCCCACCAGGGTGAAGATCAGCCAGCCAAAGGACGCAAGGGTGGTGGCCAGGAGGATCTGCGGGGTGGGCATCTTCAGGGTCTTGGTCGCGTAGGAGATGAAGAACGCGATCAGCAGGTACCCGGCGGCGTTGTTGCCGATGAAGATCAGGGTGGAATACAGGACGGGCAGTTTGTGGTTCCGGATCAGCTCGCCCAGCGGCGCCTTGCTTTCCTTCTTCCGCAGGGCCATCTCCTGGAAGACGGGGCTCTCGGCGACTGCGCGGCGGATCAGGTAGCCCACCACGATCAGGACGATGGAGAGCAGGAACGGCACGCGCCAGCCCCATGCCGCGAAGTCTTCCTTGGACATGCCGGTGTTGAGGAAGTAGAGCAGGCCGGTGGCCAGGATCATGCCTACGGGTACGCCGATCTGCGGGTAGGCTCCGAACAGGCCGCGGCGGCTGATGGGTGCATGCTCAACAGCCATCAGGGCGGCGCCGCCCCATTCCCCGCCGGCCGAGAAGCCCTGGATGACGCGCAGCAGGATCAGCAGGATGGGAGCCCAGGCACCGATCTGCGCATACGTGGGGAGCATGCCGATCAGGGCCGTCGCGGCGCCCATCATGACCAGGGTGAAGACCAGCATCGCCTTACGCCCCAGTCGGTCGCCCAGGTGTCCGGCGACAACAGCGCCGAGCGGGCGGAACAGGAAGCTGATGCCGATGAGGGCAAACGAGAGGATCTGCGCCAGGCCCGGGTTGGACTCGTTCAGCGGTGCCAGGAACAGCGGCGACAGCAGCGTTGCGGTCAGCTGGGCAAAGATGAAGAAGTCGTACCACTCGATGGTGGTGCCGACGAGGGTGCCGGCGAGGACCTTGCGTTCCTCCCGCCGGCTGCTGGGACCGGCGGGGGTATCCACCTTGGAAGGTGTGGTCATTGAAACTCCATTGTTTATTGGGCAGCAGTGCCACCCGGACGCCTTCAGAATTACCGACAGAACGGTCAGTTAGTTAGTAGGGTACTACGGAATTGTGATGCGGGACACGGGGTGCGGATTTTTTTCAAGGGGATGTGCCCGACATTGAGTTCTATATTCGAACTGCGAGTTCGTATAGAGGACAATACCCGGTGCGCCCGGATGAGACAAGAGTCACGGCAGGCCGCGCGTTCGCCCCTAGGATGGATTTCATGACACCTCCAGCAGCCGCAGCCCGGACGGCGGAGCCGCAGGCTTCGCCGTCCCAGACCCTTTCGCGCGGCATCCGCGCCCTTGAGATCCTGGCAGCTGCCCCGGGCCCGCTGACCATCGCCGAACTGGCCGACGCCATGGGTGTCCACCGTTCGGTGGCCTACCGGATCCTGCGTACCCTGGAAGACCATTCCCTCCTGGTGCGTGACGATGCCGGACGGGTCCAGCCCGGCCCCGGCCTGGCAGTCCTGGCCCGGGGAGTATCGCGCAACCTGCAGAGCGCCGCCCTTCCCGAGCTCACCCAATTGGCGAACTCGCTGGATATGACGGCGTTCGTTGCGGTGTGGGACCACCATGACTGCATCACGCTCGTCACGGTTGAGCCGCGGCATTCGGGCGCCACCGTGGCCCAGCACCCTGGTACGCGCCACCCCATCAACGCAGGCGCGCCGGGTATCGCCATCCAGTCGGCCCTGTCCGAAGCCGAGTGGGACCGCTTGGATACGGGTATCCCCTACCGTCCGGAGGCGTCGGAAGCGCGGAGGAGGGGTTACTCAGCCAGCCATGACGAGGTCATTGCCGGGGTTTCCTCGCTGGCAGCCCCTGTCCGGGTGCCCGGCGGGCGCCCGGCCGCCCTCGCCGTCGTCTACATCCGTTCCGCCCATGATCCGGAAACGGTGGGGGCGGCCATCGCCGCAAGCGCCGCCAGGATCGAGAGCCAACTGGCGTAGCGGCGGGAGGGCGGCAGGCTGGCATCGAGGCCCTGTCAGGTCCTCCGGCGGAGCACGACGGCGGCCCCGGCCCCAAGCAGCGCCAGCGCTGCCGCCGCGCAGACCGGGACAAGGAACGCCGCCGCCGGGCCGTGGAGTTGGGCCAGCTGTCCCCCAATCGAGGACCCGATGGCCGTTCCGGCGACAATACCGCTGGCCAGGGCGGTCATGACCGTGCCAAGCCGGCCGGCGGGAGCCACCTGTCCGCCCACGGCGAAGACCGTGACCATGACCGGACCCACCGGGAGTCCAAGGACCAGCAGGACCGCCGCCATCATGGGCAGCGATGCCGGCACCAGCAGCAGGACCGCCAGCCCCGCCATCAGGGCTGCGCACAGCACCCAGCGCAGTGCCAGGCCGGCGCGCCGCGGCCAGTAGGCAACCGAGAATGCCGCCACTGCAGAGCTTAGGCCCATCACGGCGTACAGCAGGCCCGCAATTTCCGTGCCTGCGAGCCCCGCAGAGAAGGCGCTGAGGGCGGCCTGGGTGGAACCGAAAAAGGTCCCCATGCAGACCATGGCCAGAACCGGCAAGGCAACGACCCATGGCAGCTTCACGGGTTGTGCCCTGCCCGTGACCTTCCTGCGGACGGGACGACCGGTGGCAGGTACGGCGCCATGGGTAGGGTGCACCGCGAAGGCAGGGACAAGGGTGATGGTCATGGCCGCTGCCAGCGCCAAGGGAAGCCAGGGCGCCACGAGGCTGGCCAGGATTCCCACCAGGGCCGGCCCCAGGACAAACGTCAGTTCATCGGCCGTGCTCTCGTAGGAGAGCGCGGTGTCCAGCTCACGGGCAGCGCCACCGGACGGCGCCGACGGACCTGCGGCATTGGCTGTCAGCGCCATCCACCTGACCCGGGCCAGGGGTCCCACCTGGGGGCAGGTGGCGCCGGCGGCGAAGGCGGCCACCAGGACGGCGGGCGGGAAATCCCCCGCCTCGGATGTGGTGTTGGCGATGAAGACCAAGGCCAGCACCGCCACGGTGTTGAGCAGAGCGGACAGGAGCAGGACGGGCCGTTGTCCCCGCCTGTCCGCCAGGGCTCCGAGCACCGGAGCTCCGAGCGCGGAGCCGAGGCCCACCGCGCCGGCCGCGGCCCCGCCGGCGGCGAAGGAACCCGTGACCGAGGTGACCAGGGTCAGCGTGCCCATGGCCAGCATGGCCAGGGGAAGCCGCGCAAAAAGTCCCAAGGGAATGAAGCTTCTGCCGGCGAGCTGCGGCAGCCGGGAAAAACGCCCCCTCGCTGCCCGTTCCATGGAGTCCGGGCTGGAGGTTTCCTGCTCTGCGGCGGTGCGGGCAGGAGTGTCGGGGGTGGTTGAAGGAGTAGTTTGTGGTGTCAATTCCGGGCTCGTTCAATAGGTGCGCATCGTCCCTCCTCCCGATGCGCGCAACCCGGTAACGCGCTCCATTATATCGGCCTGGTCAGGCGAGGGCGTCCGCAGTCTCGGAGATCCGCAGCGTGGAGCCGTTCCGGCTCTTAATCACTTGCAGCTGGGTCCCGATGCGCTGTTTCATCTCGGCAACATGGCTGACCAGTCCCACCACCCTGCCGCCGTCGCGGAGCCCCTCAATGGCATCCATGACCTGTTCCAAGGACTGTTCGTCCAGGCTTCCGAAGCCCTCATCCACGAACAGGGTCTCGATTTCCACCCCTCCGGCTTCCTGCTGGACGACGTCCGCCAGCCCGAGTGCCAGCGAGAGCGACGCCATGAAGGACTCGCCCCCGGACAGGGTGGAGGTGTCCCGCCGGAAGCCCGTCCACTGGTCCACCACTTCAAGTCCCAGCCCTGATTTTGCGCCACGCGCTGCCTTGGCGTCGGTGTGCTGGAGCAGGTAGCGGCCATCACTCATGGCCACCAGGCGTTCGGACGCGGCGAGGGCCACCTGCTCCAGCCTCGCCGCCAGGACGTAGCTGTTCAGGCTCATCCGGTACGTGTTCTCACCCCGGCCGGCTGCGGCGTCAGCCAGCCCGGCAAGCATCTGTGCCCGCTCCGCCGGTTCCCGGGATGCGCGGACCAGCTCCTGGTAGTCGGCGGCGATCGTTTTCAGGGATTCCAGGCAACGCGAGGCGAGACCGGCGGCAAGATCGGCTTCCCGCCCGTCATTCTGGGCAGTGGCCGCCTCCAGGCGAAGCGCTGCCAGCCGCTCCTCGTCTGCCCGGAAGCCGTCCGCGGCTTCTGCCAGGGCCAGCACAATGTCCTCGGATTCGAACAATCCGGCAACGCGCGCGGCTTCGTCCTGGGCTGCACGGCCGGCGGCTTCCAGGGCTGCCGCTTCGGCGGCGCCAAGGAGCTGGCTGCGGACGTCGTCTGCCGTGGCGAAACCCGCACCCGGCAGGGCCAGTTCCAACTGCTCCTGCGCTTCGGCGGACTGCAGCCGCGCCGCGTCCAGCCGCGTCTGCGCCTCGACGGCCTTGTCCAGGACTGCTGCGGCGTCCTCGAGTGCCCGCAGCCGACGGGTCAAGCTGGGGTGGGGGCCGCGCAGGGCGGCGAGCGCCTTGTCCAGTGCTGCAGCCTGTTCGGCCGCCTCGGCAAGGGACACGGCAGTCCGGGACAGCTCTGCCTCTGTTTCGGACAGCGCGGCACGCGCCTGCCCCAGGCCGGCATCCAGCGCTTCCAGCCGTTGCCGCCTGTCCTGCAGCTCCTCTGCGGCCTTCTCTGCGTCCGCGGCGGCAGCGAGGGCGGCCTCGGCACCGGCGCGTGCCTCTTCAACAGGGGTGGTCCCGCCCTGGCCGGCGAGGACTGCCACGGCCTGCTCCGCTTCTGCAAGGTCAGCGGCAACCAGGGCATGGGCTGCCTCTGCGGCCTCGTATAAGCGGTGGGCTTCCTCTTCATCCTGGGCCAGACCCGGGCCGGTAGTGCCGCCATCCGCGGGGCGGGGATGCTGCCCGCTTCCGCAGACGGGACAGGGCTCGCCGGCAACCAGCTTGGCTGCCAGCTCGGATGCGGCGTTGGCGAGCCTGACCTCCCGCAGGTCCAGCCAATGACGTTTTGCCTCCAGGAGGTCCTCCCGCGAATCGTCATGGCGGATCCTGGCCAGGTCCCTCCGCTGGGCAGCCCGCCCGTGCCGCCGGACGATGTCCAGCAGTTCCGCGGCCGCAGCGGCTTCCTTGCGGCGGAGTGCCGCCTCGATGGAGCGCGCTTCCAGCTGGTCCATACCGTCGGCCAGTACCGCCCGATCGTCCTGCAAATGGGCTGCGCGATTCCCCAGCGTCTCCACGGTGAGCCGGAGCTCTTCCTGCCGGCCAGCCAGGCTCCGGTGCCGCTTCCGCAGGTCCTGGAGCCTGTCCTCGTCCGGCAGCCGGGCCTCGACGACGGCCAGCAGCGAACGCAGCCGGCCCAGTTCGTCCGCTGCCCCGGGGACGGTGCCTCCGGCGGCGGGTGGTTCCGAACCCAATGTTTTGGAGCCCAGTGTTTCGGAGCCCGGTGATTTGGAGCCCAGTGTTTTGGAGCCAAAGGTTTCCAGGCCCAGCCGGGCCAGTTCGCCGTCGTCCGTGGCAGCCATCCGCAGCAACGTCAGGGCAGATTCTGCAGCGGCTTCCGCGTTGTGGACCTTGGCTGCCGCAGCGTCCACGGCCTGCAGCTGCCCCTGGAGGACCTCGGCCTGGCGGTGCCGGGCCAGACGGGAGGAGAGCTCATCGCGATGCGCGGCCCCGTCCTCCACGGACTTCCGCCGGGCGGTGGCCGCCTGGAGTTTCCGGTGCCGCTCATGCCGCGCGGCTTCGCTGTCCACCTCACTTCGGCGGTCCTGGCTGAGCGCCGCCGCGGCTGCGGCGTGCTCCGTGAGTTCCGCCAGCCGGCCGGCAACGGAAGCCTGCAGCCAGTCAAGGCGGCCGGGGACGTCGTCCGTCGGCGGAGCTCCGGCATCAGGAAGCTGGAGCGGAGCGGCCTCGGTTTCGGCACGCGAGGCAAGGAGGCCGAGTTGGCCGGACAGGGCGGCGACGTCCTCCCGGGCGGCGGCAGCCTGACGCGAGAGTTCCTGTTCCAGGGCCTCGAAGCGCTGGGTGCCGAAGAGCTTTTGCAGCAGGTCCAGGCGGTCGGCGGCCTTGGAGCGGAGGAAGGCAGCGAAATCACCCTGCGGCAGCATGACCACCCGGGTGAACTGCTCACGGTCCATGCCCAGCAGCGCCATGATCTCCGCGCCTGCTTCGTCGTTGCGGGCGGACTTTTCCACCCACGCACCATCGATCCGTTCGCGGAGCAGCGTCTTTGCCTGCTGGACCGTGAAGCCATTCTTGC
Source organism: Arthrobacter sp. Soil761 (assembly GCF_001428325.1). Taxonomy (NCBI): domain Bacteria; kingdom Bacillati; phylum Actinomycetota; class Actinomycetes; order Micrococcales; family Micrococcaceae; genus Arthrobacter; species Arthrobacter sp. Soil761. The sequence continues at coordinate 325,082 of NZ_LMSF01000001.1, forward strand.
CCCGCGCGCTGGGCTTGTCCCACGCCGGCGAGCGGGTCACTTCGAAGCGGCGGCCCTGCGAGGAGAACTCGCAGGTCACGGAAGGTTCCTGACCAGGTTCCGCGTGGTCGCTGCGCAGCCGCTTGCCGTCCTGCCGGGCACCGGGGACAGATCCGTACAGGGCAAAGCAGATGGCATCCAGCACGCTGGTCTTGCCGGCACCGGTGGGCCCGTTCAGCAGGAACAGGCCATGGGCGCTGAGGCGGTCAAAGTCGATGTCCTCGGTTCCGGCGAAAGGGCCGAACCCGGAGATGCGCAGATGGTGGATCCTCACCGTGACGCCTCCAGCAGCCTGACGTTTTCCAGCGCGGCGGCGAGCGCGTTCTTCTCCGCCGGGTCTGCAGCCCGTCCCCGCACATGCTCCAGGAAACCGCAGCACAGGGCGAGGTCATCCGGTGCGCCCGCGAGCCTGCTGCTGTAGCTGGCCTGGGGGGCGGCAGCCCCGCCCTGCGGATCGAAGGACAGGACCAGGGTGTCCGGGAACCTGGCGCGGAGCCGTTCCATGGCACGGGCGGGACGCTGGGCATCCGTCAGGGTGATCTGGCAGTAGGCGGTCTCAGCCCAGGCGTGGCCCGGGTCCGCCAGGAGATCTTCCAGGGTTCCGCGCAGTACGGCGAGGGACCGCGGGGCCTCCCACAGGACCTCTGCCACGGATGTGACTCCCGCCGGACCGATGTCCACCAGCCAGGCACCCTTCCGGTGGGCGGCCTCGGAGAAGGAATAGGCCAGCGGCGACCCGGAATACCTGACGGAGCCGGACAGCTGTTGACGCCCGTGCAGGTGGCCCAGGGCGGTGTAGCTAAAGCCGTCGAAGAGGTCCAGCGGCACCGCGCCCACTCCGCCGATGCTGAGGTCCCGTTCGCTGTCCGAACTGATGCCGCCGCTGGCGAATGTGTGGGCCAGGATTACGGAGTGGACGGTGGCGGTAGCCGCACGCCGGGCGATGTCCTCCCGGATCAGGCCGGTGGCCGCCCGGGTTACCTCGAAATGGCTTGGCGTTTCAGCCCCCAGCTGTTCGGCGACAAGCCTGGGCTCAAGCCATGGGATGCCGTACAGCGCGAGGACGGCGTCCTTTCCGGCAGCATCCGCGCCCAGCGGCAGCAGGAGCGGGTGGGCGAGGTCCTCCACCCTGGTGCGCAGGTGCACTCCCCCGCGTTCCAGCAGGCGGGAGGCAAAACCCAGGCGGATTGCGGAGTCGTGGTTCCCGCTGGTAAGCACCACTTTTGCACCCGTGGCAGTCAGGCGGACCAATGCGTCATCAAGCAGGTGGACCACGTCCACGCCCGGCAGCGCCCGGTCATAGACGTCGCCGGCGATCAGGACAACGTCCACGCTGTCCCGCTGGACCGCTGCCACCAGCTGGTCAACGAAGGCGCGCTGGGCGTCCAGCATGCCGACGCCGTGGAAGGAACGGCCAAGATGCCAGTCCGAGGTGTGAAGTAACCGCATATCCCTAAGCTATCGGCAACCACTGACACTCAAGGAAAACGCCGCGGCCAGCGGCGGTCAGGACCGTTTTCCTTCGAAAAACTCCTGCGCCTCGTTGACGCCGCCTGCGTCCTGCCGGGCGGCCGCTGCGGGCACAGCCCTGTCCGTGCCGGCACTTTCCATGGCGTCGTCGTCGGCCTCCCCGGCGTCGTCGTCGGCCTCGGCGGCGCCCTCGTCGTCATGGAGGTCCGCGCCGTCCTCAACGGATGCAGCGGACTCAGCCACTCCGGTAATGCGGAACGCCAGCCCCGCGATGGCAGCGCCGGCCAGCGGCGCGACCAGGAAGACCCACAGCTGCTCCACGGCCCAGCCGGAACTGAAGACGGCGGAGGCGACGGCGCGGGCGGGGTTGTACGGCAGGTTCCCCACCGACTGGCCCACCTGCAGCAGGGCCGCAAAGGACAGGCCGACGGCAACCGGCGCCGCGCTGCGGCTGCCGCCGGAGCGGCCGGCGGCAAGGAAGACAGCCACGATGATCGCGGCCCCCAGCAGTTCCAGGAGCACGACGGCGGCGAGCGGGGCCTGAATCATGGAATGCTCGCCGAAGCCCGCGGTCACGGTGTCGAAGGCAGTACGGCTGTCAGGGATGCTGGGAAGGGTGCGGAGGATGCCGAACAGGGCAAGGGCGCCCACCAGGGCTCCCACCACCTGGGCGGCGGCGTATGCGGCGGCGGCGCCGGCACGGATCCGTCCCGCCAGGAGGTGACCCAGGGTAACGGCGGGATTGAAATGGCCGCCGGAGATGTGTCCGAAGGCGAGCATTGCCGCCGTGATGGCCAGGCCGGCGGCAAGGGCCGACGGCACCGGGCTGGACTGCGGAATGCTGAACAGCGGCACGCCCAGCCCGGCCACGGCCAGGAAGAGGCTGCCGAAGGCCTCGGCCACCAGGCGGGGCATCAGAGCGCTGGGCGCGGTGGCCGGGCCGGGCTGCAGTGCGTCGCGGGCGGGGACAGGGGTGCTCATGATGGGACCTTCGCTTCTTTGGGCCTGGGCTTTGCGTTGCAAGCGGCAGCTGCTGCCGGTTCCGGGGCTTCCACCAGCTTGCAGGGCGGCGCCGGGCAACCCGTGCAGTATTCCAGCCCAGGCTGTGCGTTTGCTGGACACCAGCCGTGCGCAATGGCCGGCGGGACGGATGGGACCAGGCGGCGGGACCGGTTTTCGGACGGTAAATTTACTTCATGAGCATCGACCGCGGAACCCCTGTGCCCACCCTCAAGTCCCGGATCCATGGTGCGCTGCTGGGCGGGGCGCTGGGGGATGCACTGGGGTATGCGGTGGAGGCTGATTCCATCGGCGCCATCCGCCGGCGCTTCGGAGCCCGGGGCCTGACCGGGTTTGACGCTCTGTCCGGTTCCTGGCCTTTTTCCGACGACACGCAGCTGACCCTGTATACCGTGGACGGGCTGGTGGAGGCGTTGGAGTGGGCCAACGACGGGGTGGGTGCGGATGTGAACGCCTGCCTCTGGCTGGCGTACCTGCGCTGGCTGGCCAACCAGGGCGAAGACGCCGGGGCTTCAGCGCCCGCACCCCAGCCCCGCTGGATCGACGGCAACGAGGTGCTGCGGCAGCGCCGGCATCCGGAGCAGGACTGCATCACCGGGCTGGCCTCCGGCGAGATGGGCACGTCGGTCCGCCCCGTCAACCCCGAGGCCAAAGGCGCCGGCACGGTGATGCGTTCGGCGCCGTTCGGGCTTATTCCACATATTGCGCCCGACGCCGTCTACAAGCTCAGTTCCGATGCCGCCTCCCTCACGCACGGGCACCCTTCCGCCCGCCAGAGCGCCGGAATCTTCAGTCTCCTGATCCATAAGCTCGTGTCCGGCGAGGCGCTGCGGGACGCCGCTGCCGCGGTGGCGGCGCACGCGGCCACCCTCCCGGACGTGGCGCCGGAGCTCCCGGAGAGGCTTGAGGCCGCCCTTCGTCTCGCCGACAAGGCAATCGTTGCCCCGGAGGAACTGGTCCACGTGCTTGGCGGGGGCCGGATGGCGGAGGAGGCACTCGCCGTCGCACTGTATGCAGTCCTGGCCACGTTGCCCGCTGACGACGCGGACGCCGGGCCGGGCCGGCATTTCCGGGACGCTGTTGTTCTGGCCGTGAACCATGACGGCCCCAGCAGTACCACGGGCTCGCTGGCAGGGAACATCCTGGGCGCCTTCTATGGGGAAGACTGCCTGCCGGCGCAGTGGCTCGGGGCCCTGGAAGCGCCCGGGGTGGTCCGCGGCATGGCCAATCAGTTGGTGAAGGTCACAACCGGCGAAGGCTGATGTTGTTGCAGGCCTCGCAGACGTCTTCGGGGACCAGCCCGCGGCGCTGCAGGAACCCGAAGATGGCGCACCCCAGGCAGAACCCGGCGAAGGCCTCCAGGGAGGCTGCCACCACCAGGATCCCCAGGAGGGTCCAGGCTGCGGCTGCTGCACCTGCGGCGAACAGGAGCAGCGCCGCGGTGGATACGGCAGCACCTATCCCCTGGGCAAAGCGCTTGGGTGGCCCCGGCACAAGTCTTACCTTTCCCAGCCGCGGAGTGATGACCTTGACTGAGAGCAGCGCCAGGGGTGAAATCCGCGGGCCGAAGAGCAGACGCAGCCAGAACCCGATGGAGATGGCCAGCAGCCCCCACCCGGAGCCCGCCAAGGCGGTGACGACGGCGAGCAGCACCACGAGCGCTGCCGTGACACGGGCGGCGTACTCGTTGACGGGATTGGGAAAAGCGAACAGGGACGCCATATGGCAAGGCTAGGAGCCTGTGGCAGGGCTGCCAAGCTGTGTTGCGCCGCATGAAGCGGGCGCGCCTTTGAGTGCCGGCCGCGTCAGGCGCTGACGGCAGTCGCGCGGGCGCCGTCCCAGGTTTCCCCGGGGTCGGCGTGCAGGGCGTCCCCGTTGCCCACCATCTGGAGGAACTCACCCTCGGACAGCACTTCGATGGCTTGTCCCCTCTCATGGAGCTCCAGGACGCGGCGCGCCTTGCCGGTGAGCCTGCCGGAGCGCAGGTCTGAGGCAACGAAGCCATCCCCCACCACCAGCACGGTGGTACGGCCGGTGACCCGGCTTTCCGTCCGGGCACCGCACCTGGCCGAGCGCAGCTTCGCTTCCGGACGGGCAATGGAGAGCTGCCCGGTGAATACCACCGTCTGCGCGTACAACGGATGGCCTGGCTCGGCGTCCAGGTTGGGTTCCGGGTTCAGCCCTTCCTCGGGCCAGCCGGACTGGAACCGGCGCACCAGTGCGGCACCGTTGCCGGACGCAGCAGCCATGGCCGCCACGCTTGGCTTCGACAGGTCGCCCGAGGCGGGATCGAAGGCCTGCTGGTGCGGCATGGCCAGCCCCAGGGAGAGGAAGAGTTCGGCGATGCTGTTGGCACCGTTGCGCGCGGCGATGTCGACGAGGATCCCGGCGCAGGCGCGGGCGTCCTCGGCGGCGTCGTGGTGGTTGACCAGCGGTACGCCCGCTTCCTCGGCGGCGAAGGGAAGCGAGTTGGAGACGAGCGAGTAGCAGCGCCGGGACAGCATGACGGTGCAGACGTAGTCGTAGGCGGGACCGGGCAGGCCCGATACCTCCAGCGCCGAGCGGATCACGCCCAGGTCAAAGGCGGCATTGTGGGCTGCAAGCACGTCGTCGCCGATGAACGCGCCAATCTCCGGGAACAACTCCCCAAAACGGGGCCTTCCGGCAACATCCGCAGCCGTGATGCCGTGGATCCGGACGTTGTGATGGTCAAAGTGGTCATAACCGGCCGGGGGGCGCATCAGCCAGGAGGCCTCTGCGACGATTTCCCCGCCCCTTACCTTCGTCAGTCCCACAGAGCACGGGGAGCCGCGGAAGCCGTTGGCCGTTTCGAAGTCGATCGCCGTAAAGTCCAAACCCACGGCCCCTACCTTACCGCCGCAGGCCTCCCAGACCGGTCAAGTACCCTTGAGAGGTGAACTTTCCTGTGATGAATGACCTCGCTGTGTCCATGCTGGTGGGTGCGGGACCGGTCCAGCCAAGAATGGCTTCCTTCCTGCCCGATTGGCTGAACCCCCAGGTCTTCCTGGCCGATCCCGCGCTCGCCCCCTGGGTGGTCCTGCTGGTGTGCGGCATCGTCTTCGCCGAAACCGGGCTGCTGGTGGGGTTCTTCCTCCCCGGAGACTCCATGCTGTTCACCGCCGGCCTGCTGGTGGCCACGGACACCATCAAGTTCAACATCTGGCTTTTGGCCCTCCTGATCGTGGTCTCGGCCATCATCGGCAACCAGACCGGCTACCTCATCGGTTCAAAGGCCGGTCCCGCCATCTTCAACAAGCCAAACTCCAAGCTCTTCAAGCGCGAGAATGTCGAAAATGCGCACGCCTTCTTTGAAAAGCACGGCGGCAAAGCACTGATCCTGGCCCGCTTCGTCCCCATCATCCGGACCTTTGTTCCTGTGATCGTCGGCGTGGCGCAAATGAGCAGGAGGAAATTCTTCCTCTACAACGTCATCGGAGCGGCACTGTGGGGCGGCGGTGTGACGCTGCTCGGTTACCTGCTGGGCGACAAAGTTCCGTGGGTCCGGGACAACCTGGACATCATCTTCATCGCCATTGTGCTGGTCTCGGTGATTCCCATCGGCATCGAGGTCCTGCGCGGCCTGTCCGCCAAGCGCCAGGCACAGGCCTACGGCACGGACGCGGTGGACGAGTTCATCGAGGAACACGAACCGGACGAGGAGCGGAAGACTCCCCGCAACAGCCACCGCGGCCGGCCGGAGTAGCAGCCTTCCCCGGCCAGACTGTAAAAGCCGGCCAGGCTGCAAAAGAAGGTGCGCATCCCGCCGGGATGCGCACCTTCTTTTGTTGGCTGGCCGTTTTGAAGTTGGCTGGCCTGTGGGCAGGAAGGTTCCCTAGCGGGCCGCCTCCAGGGCCGCCACAATGGACGGCAGGAGGGCCCGGAAGGCCTTGCCGCGGTGGCTGATGGCGTTCTTTTCCTCGGCGGACAGTTCGGCACAGCTGCGGTCCTCGCCCGCCGGCTGCAGGACGGGGTCGTAGCCGAACCCGCCGCTACCCCGGGGTTCGCGCAGCAGGATCCCCTCAAGCTGCCCGTACTCCACCACTTCGCGCCCGGGTCCGCCTCCGTCAGCGGGCACGGCCAGCGCGGCGGCGCACACGAATGCGGCGCCACGGTGTTCGTCCGGGACGTCGGAGAGCTGGTTCAGCAGCAGTTCCAGGTTGGCGGCGTCGTCGCCGTGGCGTCCTGCCCAGCGGGCGGAGAAGATGCCCGGAGCCCCGCCCATGACGTCCACGGCCAGCCCGGAGTCGTCGGCGATGGCCACCAGGCCGGTGGCGCCGGCGACGGCGCGGGCCTTCAGCAGCGAGTTTTCGGCGAACGTCACGCCGGTTTCGGCAACGTCCGGCGCACCCGCCGCCGCCGCGTCCACCACCTGGGTGTCGACGTCGAGCCCTGGCACCTGCCCGCGCAGCAGCTCACGGAGTTCGCGGAGCTTGCCCTTGTTGTGCGTGGCGAGCACCAGCCGGGGAGCCGGGCTGCTCACAGGGATTCCGCCAGGGTCTCGCGCTGGATGGCAGCGAGTTGGGCGGTTCCCAGCAGGGCCAGGTCAAGGAGCTGGTCCAGTTCCGCCCGGTCGAAGGGAGCGCCCTCGGCCGTGCCCTGCACCTCCACGAACTTGCCGGAGCCGGTCACCACCACGTTCATGTCGGTTTCAGCGCGGACATCCTCGACATAGGGCAGGTCCAGCATGGGAACCCCGTCGATGATGCCCACGGACACCGCCGCGATGGTGTCGATGATGGGCTGGGCGTTCCTGCCGATGAGCTGATTGTCGCGGGCGAACCGGATGGAGTCCGCCAGTGCCACGTAGGCACCGGTGATGGCCGCCGTGCGGGTGCCGCCGTCGGCCTGCAGGACGTCGCAGTCCAGCACGATCGTGTTCTCGCCCAGGGCCTTGGTGTCGATGATGGAGCGCAGCGAGCGCCCGATCAGGCGCGAGATCTCGTGGGTGCGGCCGCCGATCTTTCCTTTGACGGATTCGCGGTCGGACCTGGTGTTGGTGGCGCGCGGGAGCATGGCGTATTCCGCCGTGACCCAGCCGCGGCCCTCGCCCTTAAGCCAGCGCGGGACGCCTGGGGTCAGCGACGCCGTGCACAGGACCCTGGTGTTGCCGAACTCGATCAGTGCCGATCCCTCAGCCTGGTTGGACCATCCGCGGGTGATGCTGATGGGCCGGAGCTGGTCCGGGGCACGGCCGTCGGCGCGCACAATGGGCACTGCAGTTGCTTCAGATGTCATGCCCCTAGCTTATCGAGTGCCGGTGCATGGCTTGTCGGGGCGCCGGCGCGGCTAGATGGTGTAGTGCACGCCCGCTACGGCAACGGCCACGTCCCCGGGGAACACCGGGCGCGCTTCGGCCATGACAGTGGTCTGGGACGTCCATACCGGGATGTGGGTCAGCAGGAGCCGCCGGGCACCGGCCGCCGCTGCAGCCTCCCCCGCCCGCTTGCCGGTCAAGTGGACATCCTTGATGCCGGCGTCACGGCCCTCTTCGAAGGCTGCCTCGCACAGGAACAGGTCCGCGTCCTTGGCGGCTTCCTCAAGCCCCGCGCAGGAGTCCGTGTCGCCGGAATAGGTCAGGACCCGGGACACCGACGTGCCGTCCTTGCCGGGCTCCACCACCTCCACCCGGAGGGCGTAGGCCTCCTCAATGGGGTGGTTGACCGCGAAGGGCGTCACGGTGAAGGGGCCCACGGTGACGGATTCGCGTTCGGTCCAGTTGGTGAAGTCGAACTCCTCATGCATGCCGGGGTCCAGGTCAAGCCCATAGGCCGTGGCCATCCTGTCCGCCGTGGCGGCGGGGCCCCACACGGGAATGCGGCCGCGCCCCCACCCGCCGGGCTTCCAGCGGATGGCAACGTGCAGCCCGCACAGGTCCATGCAGTGGTCCGGGTGCAGGTGGGTGAGGAAGATCGCGTCGATGTCCTCCAGGTCCGTGTAGCGCTGGATGGCCCCCAGCGCGCCGCTGCCAAGGTCCATCACCACCTTCCACGACCGCTCACCGTCGGTGGCGGTCAGGAGGTAGCACGACGCCGGCGAGCCGGGCCCGGGGAACGAGCCCGTGCATCCCACGATGGTCAGCTTCACAGGGCGGGTCCTCCGGAGCGGCGAGCGTCGGCCAGTCCGCCGCCCACGAAGTTGGAGATCCTGGGGCGTTCGCGCGCGCCCTGCGCGGCGGCGATCATCTCAGGGGTGATCCGCGCCAGGCTGCCCGTAGGATACTGGGCGGCCACATGGTCCACGTGGCGGACGGACAGCACCTCGGGGCCCAGGAACCGCCGGGCCAGCGCCTCGAACTGCCCGGCGTCGCCGGTGGCCACAAAGTGGTGCTCGGGCGGGGTGGGGGACGTGCGCTGCAGGTTGTGCGTGGCAAGGGCGCGGTACACGTCCTTGGCGGTTTCCTCGGCGCTGGAGACCAGGGTGACATCCGCGCCCATGACGTAGGAAATCACGCCCGTCAGCAGCGGGTAGTGGGTGCAGCCCAGGACCACGGTGTCCACCCCGGCCGCCTTCAACGGGGCAAGGTACTCTTCCGCGACGGCGAGCAGGGCCGGGCCGGTGGTGATCCCGGCCTCCACGTAGCTGACGAACTCCGGGCAGGCGACAGAGGTGATGTCCAGGTCGGGCGCCGCGGCGAAGGTGTCCTCATACGCGCGCGAGCCCACGGTGGCCGACGTGCCGATCACGCCCACCCTTCCGCTGCGGGTGGCGGCAACGGCGCGCCGCACCGCGGGCTGGATGACTTCGATGACCGGGATGCCGTACTTGGCGGTGTACCGCTCCCGGGCGTCCCGGAGGACAGCGGCCGACGCCGAGTTGCAGGCGATGGTCAGCAGCTTGACGCCGGAGTCCACGAGTTCGTCCATCACGCCCAGGGCGTTGGCCCGCACCTCCGCGATGGGGAGCGGCCCGTACGGCCCGTGCGCGGTGTCCCCCACGTAGAGGATCGACTCGTTGGGAAGCTGGTCAATGATGGAGCGGGCCACGGTGAGGCCGCCGACACCGGAATCGAAGACGCCGATGGGACGGGTTTCCGGGGCGACGGCGGGGAACCCGCTGTCGGCGTCCGTGGGCTGTGTTTCCGCCGGTGGTTCCATGCTCGGGGCTGTAGTCATGATTATTCGAGGATAGGTGTTCCCGGAAGCGTCAGCCATCATCTTGTGTCCCGCGACTCATGTCTGCTGCGTCACAGCGGACGGCCTCCCCCTGGCCGCCGTGGCTCACCGGCGGGATTCCATGGACTGCAGCAGGGCCTGGACCAGGGACTCCTGGAGCCAGGTGGTGAAGTTGTAGACCAGGGCCAGATAGCTTTCCACGTCCTCGGCCTGGGACCAGTCCTGCATGCGGTGCACATGCTCGGCGTCGGCCTCGTCCCGGATGTCCAGCCGTTCGGCCAGGACCAGGCGCACATCGTTCAGCGCCATGGACCAGTGCTGCGCCCCCTCGGGGGTCAGCACGATCTCGTCCTTGTCCAGGTCCAAAGCCGCGGCGCGCAGGGCCCCGATCTTTGTCTCCCGCAGTGAACGCTCGGTGAGCTGGCGGAACTCAAGGGACGCGTCGCCGTCGTCCTTGACAACGTTGGGCAACAGCCGCTTGACGGCCCGGTCCGTGGGTTCTGCCACCTCCATGTCCAGGCCGATCAGTGCCGCCAGCGGGTCCTGCCCGGTGCGGTCCTCGGGCTGGAGCATGGAAATGACGTCGTCGATCAGGCTGCGCAGCAGGTCCCGTTCAGCCGGTTCCAGGTAGCCGGTGATGCCCTTGAGCCCGTATTTGAATGCCTTAGCCACGTTTTCCCTTACCCTGGCCCGGACCGCCGGACTTGCCTGATTTGCCGCCCGGACCGCCGCTGGCCTTTTCCACCGTGGCCCAGAGTCCGAAGCCGTGCATGGCCACGGCGTGGCGCTCCACCTGTTCCTTGCTGCCAGAGGCGACGATGGACCGGCCCTTCCGGTGGACTTCCATCATGAGCTTGTTGGCTTTGGTTTCCGAGTAGCCAAAGTAGCTTTGGAACACGTAGCTGACGTAGCTCATGAGATTGACGGGATCGTTCCAGATCACCAGGTTCCAGGGAATGTCCGGCGCGGTCAGGGAGTCGGTGGACTCTGCTGTGCCGGTCCGGATGCCCTCCTGTGTATCAGGGCCGGGCGCAACGCTTATGGTCATCTGTCCATTCTATGGGGAGGGTGGGCCCACRCCGGCGAGGGCCCCGCGGCGAAGCGAAGCGAGACGCGGGAGCCGGTGGGTGGGCCCACACCGGCGAGGGCCCCGCGGCGAAGCGAAGCGAGACGCGGGAGCCGGTGGGGACTAGAGTGACTTTCGTGAGCACCTCAGCCGGCTGGGACCATCCCCGCACGTCCTTTTACACCGACCATTATGAGCTGACCATGCTGCAGGCGTCGCTGCATTCAGGGGCTGCGCACCGCAGGTCGGTGTTCGAGGCGTTCGCGCGGCGGCTGCCCGACGGCCGGCGCTACGGCATTGTCGCCGGGACCGGACGCCTGCTGGAGGGCATTGCGCAGTTCCGTTTCGGCGACGCTGAACTGGAGTTCCTGGAGCGTACCCGCGTGGTGAACCGGGAGACGCTGGAGTACCTGGCCAACTATAAATTTTCGGGCGACATCTGGGGCTACGCCGAGGGCGACGCATACTTCCCCAACTCCCCCATCCTGATCGTCGAGGCCTCCTTCGCCGAAGCCTGCATTCTGGAGACCTACCTGCTGTCCGTCCTGAACCACGACACCGCCATCGCTTCAGCGGCTTCCCGGATGGTCAGCGCCGCCGGTGGCAGGCCCTGCATCGAGATGGGATCGCGGCGCACCCACGAGGAGGCCGCCACAGCGTCAGCCCGGGCGGCCATCATTGCCGGCTTTGACAGTACTTCCAACCTTGAGGCCGGCATCCGCTACGGCGTGAAGACCGTGGGCACCGCCGCGCACTCGTTCACGCTGTTGCACGACACTGAACGGGAGGCCTTCGAGGCCCAGATTGCCTCGCTGGGCGAGGGGACGTCCCTGCTGGTGGATACGTACGACGTCGAAAAGGCCGTCCGCACGGCCGTTGACCTGGCAGGGCCCCGCCTGGGCGCCGTCCGCCTGGACTCCGGCGACCTGGTGGCCCAGGCGCAGTGGGTCCGGCGGCTGCTGGACGACCTCGGCAACGACCACACCAAGATCGTGGTGACGTCCGACCTGGACGAGTACGCCATCGCTGCCCTGCAGTCGGCGCCCGTGGACTCCTACGGCGTGGGAACGTCGCTGGTGACCGGCTCCGGCGCGCCCACCGCCAGCATGGTCTACAAACTGGTCAGCCGCACCGACGACGACGGCAACTTCGTGTCCGTGGCCAAGGCGGCCAAGAACAAGGCAAGCGTGGGCGGGCGCAAGTACGCGCTGCGCAAGCTGGACGAACGTGGCACCGCCACCGCAGAGGTGGTGGGCGTGGGCCACCGGCCGGAGGACGACGGCAACGACCGTCCGCTGCTGCAGCAGTTCATGAAGAACGGCGAGGTAATCCCGGGCTGGACCGGACACGAGGGCGTGCTGCGGGCCCGGCAGCGCCACGCCGACTCCATGGCCGAGCTGCCGTCCGTGGTCAACCGCCTGCAGCGCGGCGAGGCCGCCATCCCCACTCTCTACGAGGAAAACTAAGGAGCACCAATGTCCCGCGCTTTGATCATCGTGGACGTGCAGAACGATTTCTGCGAGGGCGGATCGCTCCCCGTTCCCGGCGGCGCGGCCGTGGCAGGCGCCATCAGCGAGTACCTGGACGCCCACAACAGCGAATACGACTATGTGGTTGCCACCCAGGACTGGCACGTGGACCCCGGCAGCCACTTCTCGGACACACCCGACTTCAAGGAGAGCTGGCCGCCGCACTGCGTGGCGGGCACCCGCGGAGCGGACCTTCATCCGGACCTGGACACCGAGTACATCGATGCCTACTTCCGGAAGGGGCAGTTCGCCGCCGCCTACTCAGGTTTCGAGGGGCTGCTGGCCCCGGAGGATGCCGTTCCCACCGGGGAACGGAACGCCGGCGGCCTGCCCGCCGCCAGGGAGGCCCTCGAGCCCGATGAAGACGCCATCGGCCTCGATGACTGGCTGCAGAGCCACGACGTGGAGGACGTGGTGGTGGTTGGCATTGCCACCGACTACTGCGTGAAGGCCACCGCGCTTGACGCCGTCCAGGCCGGCTACGGTGTCACGGTGCTGCGGTCGCTGACCGCCGGCATCGCCGAGGACCTGGAAGACGCCGTTGCGGAAATGGAACTCGGCGGGGCGGACATCGCCTGATTCCTGGGAGTGCCGCTACTTGCGGCCCACGAACCAGTCCTGGAGCTTGCGCAGCCGCGACTTCAGCTGCTCCTCGTTGGCCTGCGCCACGGGAGGGCCGCCGCAAACCGTGCGGAGTTTAGTGTGCACCACGCCGTGGGGCGTCCCGGTCCGGGCAGCCCAGGCGGCCACGTTCTTGGCCAGTTCGTTGCGCAGGTCCATCAGCATCCGGTGGTCGGGAACGGCCGGGGCCTGGCTTTCGGCGGCGGCCGGTGCCTTCCGGTTCTTCCGGTTCAGCTGCTCGTGCTGGCGCTGGCGCAGCAGCGTACCCACCTGCTCGGCGTCCAGCAGGCCGGGGATCCCCAGGAAGTCCAGTTCGTCGTCGGACCCTACCTCGCCGCCGGTGCCGAACTCGCCGCCGTCGAACAGGACCCGGTCAAAGGAGGCCTGGGAGTCCAGTGCCTCGAACTTGCCCTTGGTGAGGCTGTCGGAGGCCTTTTCTTCCCGGTTGGCCTCCTCCATCAGTGAGTCTTCGGGGTTGAAAAGCCCGTCGCCGTCCTCTTTTTCGGGGCGGTCCAGGGCGTGGTCGCGCTCCATCTCCATGGAATTGGCCAGAGCCATCAGCTGGGGAACGGACGGCAGGAAGACCGACGCCGTTTCGCCCCTCTTGCGGGCACGCACGAAGCGCCCCACGGCCTGGGCGAAGAACAGCGGCGTGGACGTCGAGGTGGCGTATACGCCGACCGACAGCCGGGGCACGTCAACGCCTTCGGAGACCATGCGCACGGCCACCATCCAGCGCTTTTCGCCGGCGGAGAATTCCTCGATCTTGCTGGAGGCCTTGGCGTCGTCGGACAGGATGACGGTGGGCGACTCGCCGGTGATCTTCTTCAGCTGGCCGGCGTAGGCCCGGGCGTCCTCGTGGTCGGTGGCGATGACCAGGCCGCCGGCGTCCGGGACGGTGCGCCGGACTTCGCTGAGCCTTTTGTCCGCGCCGGCCAGGACCGCTGGGATCCACTCCCCCGCGGGATTGAGCGCGGTCCGCCAGGCGTGGCTGGTGATGTCCTTGGTCACCGCTGCCTCGCCGAGGGACGCCGCCATTTCCTCGCCCGCGCTGGTGCGCCAGCGCATCTGGCCGGAGTAGGCCATGAACATCACGGGCCGGACCACGTGGTCCCGGAGCGCGTTGCCGTAGCCGTAGGTGTAGTCGGCCTTGGAGCGCCGGATCCCGTCCCGGTCCTCGGCGTACTCCACGAACGGGATGGGCGAGGTGTCGGAGCGGAACGGCGTACCGGTCAGCGACAGGCGGCGCACGGCGGGATCGAATGCCTCGCGCAGGCCGTCGCCCCAGGACAGGGCTTCGCCGCCGTGGTGGATCTCGTCCAGGATCACCAGGGTCCGGGCAGCTTCAGTCTTGGCCCGGTGCAGCAGCGGTTTGCTGGCCACCTGGGCATAGGTGACGGCGACGCCGATGAAGCCGCGGCCGTGCTGGCCGTCGGAGTTCTTGAAGTTGGGGTCGATGGCGATCCCCACCTTGGCGGCAGCATCCGCCCACTGGCGCTTCAGGTGGTCCGTGGGCGCAACGATGGTCACCCGGTTAACGGCGCCGGAATCGATGAGCGTGGAGGCGATGCGCAGCGCGAAGGTGGTTTTACCGGCGCCCGGGGTTGCCACCGCAAGGAAGTCGCGGGGACTGTTCTTCAGGTAAAGGTCAAGGGCTTCCTGCTGCCAGGCACGGAGTTTCGGGGCGGTTCCCCAGGCTGCGCGTTCCGGATACGCCGGAGGCAGGGTGGGACCGCCAAAGAGCGTCTCCGTCACTACTTGTTGCTGCCCGAGTCCCCTCCGGGACCCTTGCCGCCGTCATTGCCCGGCCGGAGGCCCTCGTAGACCTCCTTGCACATGGGGCAGACCGGGAACTTCTGCGGATCCCGTCCCGGCGTCCAGACCTTGCCGCACAGGGCGATGACGGGCTCCCCGGTCAGCGCGGACTCCATGATCTTTTCCTTCCGCACATAGTGCGAAAAGCGCTCCCGGTCCCCGGGTTCCACTTCCTGGCGCAGTTCCTCGCGCTCAATGGTGGCCGTGGACGATCCAGCCCCGGAAAGCTCGCGCATCGGGTCGTTGTCGAGAGGGTCCGTCATGCTAGTCATGGCATCCATCTTAGCCGCTCCCCCGGCCCGGCGTTCGACGGCGGCACGCCCGCGCGGAGGCCCCGCACCGGCCGCCGTCGTACTTTTTCATCGCCGGCGGCAACGCGCGTAAGGCGGCTAGAGTCCCTGCCACGAAGGCTTGTTTTCATAGGTGTGGCGGTAGAAATCTGCCAGTTTGAGGCCGGAAGCGGCGGCCTCGTCCAGCAGGACGGTGGCGTGTGGATGGAACTGCAGGACGGATGCGGGGCAAATGGCAGCCACAGGTCCCTCCACGAAGTCGCGGACGGCCCGGGCCTTTTGCGCCCCCGTGGCCACCAGGATCACATGTTTGGCCTCCATGATGGTGCCCAGTCCCTGGGTGATGACATGGTGCGGTACCTCCGCAAGGTTGTTGAAGAACCTGGCGTTGTCGCGGCGGGTCTGTTCGATCAGGCTCTTGATCCTGGTCCGGGAGGCAAAGGAGGAGCCCGGTTCGTTAAAACCGATATGTCCGTCGGTGCCCACGCCCAGCAGCTGCAGGTCCACGCCGCCCGCCGCGGTGATGGCTTGCTCGTAAGCGTCGCAGGCGGCGGGGATGTCGGATGCAGTTCCATCGGGGCCGTGGACGTTCCCGGGCGCAATGTTCACGCGGCTGGTGAATTCCCGCCGGACCACCTCGCGGTAGGACTCGGGGTGGCCCGCGGGCAGGCCCACGTATTCATCCAGGGCAAAGCCGGAGGCGCGGCTGAAGTCCAGGCCCTGTCCATGCCGGGCCGCCAGTTCGTCATAGACAGGCAAGGGAGAGGACCCCGTGGCCAGGCCAAGGACTGCGCCGGGCTTGCGCCTGATCAGTTTCTCTATGGCGTCCGCCGCGAGTTTGGCGATCTGCCGGCTGCCGCCAAGGATCACGATTTCCATGTTGTTCCTTTCCGGGAACTGTCAGCGGTTGACGGTAACCTGCGCCAGGAGCTCCGGCCCCCGCGCCTCGAGCCACTTGCCGCCCAGCCGCATACCGGCCAGGAAAAGGACCATGCCCAAAACGGTCCCCACGGCGAGGGTGAGCCAGCCGAACAGGACGTTGCCGGTGACAGCCTGTGCCACCAGCAGCGCTGCCTCGGGCAGGACCAGGACCATCAGGACCAGCATTCCAACGAACTGAACGGCAAGGGTTTGGCCCACGTTGCCCGGTGGCTTCTTGAACGGACTGTCGCCCGGAAGCGGCACGGTCACCGTGTAGCGGGCCGACACCACCGAGGACAGCCCCAGGCCGGTGAAGAGGATCCCCAGGCTGAACCCCAGCTGGCCGGGCAGCGCGGCCCAGTTGCGGGTGAATGCCGCGTAGCCCACCGAGAACACCAGCACCACGGGCAGGGCGAAGGTCAGGCAGGCCAGGGCCCGGCCCAGCCGGTCAGCCACCCCGCGGACCCCGGTGGCCAGGTGCAGCGCAAACGCCGTGTTGTCGTACGAGACGTCCGCGGAGATGGACCAGGCCAGGATGAAGGCCGACACCGGGGCAAGGAAGGCAAGGCTGCCATAGCTGCCGGTCTGGGCCCCCTGGACACCCAGCACCACCGGAAGCAGCGGGATCACCACCAACGATCCCGAATACCGCGGGTCCCGGATCCAGTAGGTGAGCGACCTGGCCATCACCGCGCCCGCCGGGGTGGCCGGCAGCACGCCGAACAGGCCCAGCCGGCCGCCCTTGCGCTTCCCGGCACCGGCGTACGGCGGGGTGACCAGCGCCCGCTCGAGCAGGAGCTTCCAGCACCAGGCCAGGGCGCCGAGGACCGCCACCGAAACCAGCAGTTTCACCGCCGCCTGCCCGGGCCGGCCTGATGCGATGTCGCCACCGAGGGACCACGGTGCCCCGAGCGGCGTCCAGGACAACGTCCCGGCGAACCCGGGCAGGAATCCGGTGGAAGCGGAGATGCCACGGCCAACCCCTGCCACGATGGGGCCCAGCAGGACAAGCGGCACCATGAAGGCGATGGCGCTGATGTCCTTGAAGCGCCGCGAGGCAGCCAGGCTTGCCGTGGCGGTGGTGACCACCTTGGCCAGCACCACGCAGGTCATGACACCCAGGCATGCGCCAAGGAGGGCGGCAAGCGCGGGGAGCACGCCGCGGGACCAGGTCACCACCGTGGACAGGGCCACGAGCGTGGTGGCCAACCCCGGGATGCCGATCAGTCCGCCAAGGGCGAGGCCGGTGAGCATCTGCTTCATGGGAATGGCAAAGGTGGTGAAGGGCGCCGGATCGAGCGTCATGTCCGTGGCGGATGCCACCACCGGAATGATGCCCCAGCCAAGCACGGCGGCGGAGCCGCCAAGGACGATTGTGGTGTGCGCGGCGGCGGGGCCGGCGTTGCGCAGGAGGACAAGGGCGATGATCAGTGTTGCCACAACCCCCAGCGCGTAGAGCCCCGCAATGGCCATGCCCACCAGCTGCCAGGGGCTGCGGCGCAGTCCGTTGCGCAGCAGCGTGAGCTTGAGCCTCAGAAGGTGCGCAACCATTCCAGCCCTTCCGTGTGGCTGTGGCCTCCGACCAACTGCACGAAACGGTCCTCCAGCGAGGCGCCGGCCCGCACCTCGTCCACGGTTCCTGCGGCCAGCAGCCTGCCCCGGGCCACCACGGCGACGTGGTCGCACATGCGCTGGACCAGGTCCATCACATGGCTGGAGACGATGACCGTTCCACCGGAGGCGACGTACCGGTCCAGGATGGACCGGATGTTCGCCGCCGACACCGGGTCAACGGCTTCGAAGGGCTCGTCCAGGACCAGCAGCCTCGGGGCGTGGATCAAGGCCGAGGCCAGGGCGATCTTCTTTGTCATGCCGGCGGAATAGTCCACCACCAGCGTCCCGGCGTCCTGGGCCAGGTCCATTGCCGCCAGCAGCTCCCCTACCCGGGCGGCCACCACGGCTTTGTCCATGCCGCGCAGCAGCCCGGCGTACGTGATCAGCTGCTCCCCGGTGAGCCGGTCGAAGAGCCGGACGCCGTCGGGCAGGATCCCCATCAGCCGCTTGGCTTCCAGCGGGTGCCGCCACACATCCACCCCGTGCACCACCGCCGTGCCGAAATCGGGACGCAGGAGGCCGGTGGCCATGGACAGCGTGGTGGTCTTGCCCGCACCGTTGGGCCCCACGATCCCGAAAAACGAACCCGCCGGGACCTCCAGGCTGATGCCGTCCACCGCGATCTTCCCGCCGAACCTTTTGGCCAGCCCGCGGATGGACAGGGCCGCCACGGGCCCCGTATTCGGCGCCGGGGACGGTATCGGAGCAGTCATGCTGCCAGCCTAGTCCGCGGACCGGGGCTTCGGGGGTGCGAAACTAGCCCCATGGGTATTGCGTTGGGCCTGCTGGTGATCGTTGCTGTGGTGTGCGCCGGCAGCGCCGTGGGCCGCAGGTTCAATATCCCGGTTCCGCTGCTGCTGGTCCTGGCCGGGGTGGCGGGATCGTTCCTGCCATTCATTCCGCCCGTCGAGCTGAACCCCGAACTGGTGTTGGTCGGCCTGCTGCCGCCGCTGCTGTACGCGGCCGCGTTCCGCACGTCGCTGTTCGACTTCAAGAGCAACCGCCGCTCCATCGGATTGCTGTCCGTTGGCTACGTCATCTTCGGCACCGTGGGAGTCGGGTTGGTGGTGTGGTGGCTGTTCCCGGAAATCCCGCTGGCCGCAGCCATTGCGCTTGGCGCGGTGGTGGCGCCGCCTGACGCGGTGGCGGCTACGGCCATTGCACGGAAGGTGGGGATGCCCCGCCGGATCGTGAACATCCTGGAAGGCGAGTCACTGGTCAACGACGCCACGGCACTGGTGTGCCTGCGTGCTGCGGTGGCGGCCATCGCGGGCTCCGTCTCCGCCCTGGATGTGGCGGGTGGATTTGTGGTGGCGGCCGGCGGCGGCCTGGCGGTGGGACTGGCCGCAGCGTACCTCCTCACCGAAGTCAGGAAGCGGATCAGCAACGTTGCCATCAACACCTCAACATCTCTGATGGCACCCTTCGTTGCGTTCCTCCCCGCCGAGGCGATCCACGCGTCCGGGGTGCTCGCCGTCGTCGTAACCGGCCTGGTGATGGGCACCAAGGCGCCGTCCATGCCCAACGGCGCCGCGCGGCAAAGCGCCCGGAGCAACTGGGACACCGTCCAGTTCCTGCTGGAGAACGCCGTGTTCCTCCTGATCGGCCTGCAGGTGCGGAGCATCATCGACAGCGTCCAGGACGATTCGCTGGGTGCCGGCCGGGTGTGGCTTGGCTGTGCCGTGATCCTGCTGGCGGTGCTGGTGCTGCGGCCCGTCTGGGTTTTTCCGGCCACGTACCTGCCCCGGCTGATCCCTTCCGTGCAGCGGAAAGACCCCGCGCCGCCCTGGCAGTTCCCGGCCATTGTGTCCTGGGCAGGCATGCGCGGCGTGGTTACCCTTGCCGCCGTCCTGACGCTGCCGGACGACCTGGAGCACCGCAACGTACTGGTCCTGGCGGCCATGGTGGTGGTGGCAGGCACCCTGGTGCTGCAGGGATTCACGCTGCCGGCCCTGGTCCGGGTCCTGGGGCTGCCGGGACCGGACAGGCGCGAGGACGCGCTGAACCAGGCCGCGCTGATGCAGCTGGCCACCGCGGCGGGAATGGAGCGGCTGGAGCAGCTGCGGCGCGAGAACGACCCGCCCGAGGTCATGGATATGCTCCGGCGCCGGACCCAGGAGCGGGGACTCGCGGCCTGGGAGCGCCTGGGCAGGCCGGCCGCGGAGTCGGCCACCCCCAGCCAGCGTTACGCCCAATTGCGGATGGCCATGCTGGAGGCTGAGCGGGACAAGGTGCTGGAGCTTCGGCGTGGCGGGGACTTCGCGCATGAAGTCCTCAGTGAGGTCCTGGAACGGCTGGATGTGGAGGAGTCCATGCTTGATGCCTCCCTCAACGAACCCGACGCCGCCACAGAGGGCGGCGGCGAAGGACTTGCCCAGCCGGGCGGCGTGTGCGACCACCTGACCGCCGCCATGCCGTCGCCGGTTCCGGCGAACCCCACCTGTGCCGGGTGCGAACGGGAAGGGACCACACCGGTACACCTGCGAATGTGCCTGGCCTGCGGAAACATTGGCTGCTGCGATTCCTCGGCGGGACGGCACGCCAGCCGCCATTTCAAGGAAGCCGGCCACCCGGTCATGCGCAGCATTGAACCCGGTGAGGACTGGCGCTGGTGCTACGTGGATGACCTGCTCGGCTGAAGCAGGCCGGGTACTTAGTTCGGGGGCACTTTCCGGAGCCTGATCGGACCCCTGGCCGTACCCGGATCAACGACGGAACCGCCTTGGGTGATGTGGACCTGCCCTGCGTCCACCAGGCGGCGTGCGGCGGCCCGGGCGGGTTCCATGAGCCGGCGCCAGTCATCTCCGCCCACGGCCCTGGCAGCATCAGAGGGGCAGATGGTGGCCGTGTCCGCACGGGATGCCAACAGTTCCAGGATCTTCGCTTCCAGCTGCCGGTCAACCTTGGTTTGCGGCCCCGTTCCGCCAGGATGCGCCATGCCGGACGCCACGGTCAGAAGGCACGCCGCGGGATGGCCCGCTCGTACTGGGGCGGCCAGGCAATGTCGTAACCCAGTTCGAAGGCGGCCCGCAGCCACCAGTGGGGGTCGCGCAGCGCCGCGCGCGCAGTGAAGACGCCGTCGGCCTGGCCGGTGGCAACGGCGTGCTCCGCCTGCCCGGGCGTGGTCACCAGCCCCACCGTGCCGGTGGCGACTCCTGCCTCCTCGCGGATGGCTGCGGAGAATCCGGTTTGATAGCCCAGGCCCGGCTTGATCTGCTGGTGCGCCACGGCCCCGCCGCTGGAGACATCCACCAGGTCCACGCCGCGGGCGGCCGCCTCGCGGGCCAGCCGCACCGACGCCGCCTGGTCCACGCCGCCCGGCGCCCAGTCTGTGGCAGAGATCCGGAGCAGCAGGGGCATGGAATCGGGAATGACAGCGCGGACGGCGTCCACCACGGCCAGCATGAGCCGGTTCCGACCGGTTTCGTCCCCGCCCCAGTCGTCGTCACGCTGGTTGATCAGCGGGCTCTGGAACTGGTGCAGGAGGTAGCCGTGCGCCCCGTGGATCTCCATCGTGTCAAAGCCGGCGTCCACCGCACGCACGGCGGCAGCGGCAAAATCGGCAATGACGCCGTGGATCTGTTCCACGGTCATGGCGGCAGGCGCCGCATAGCCCTCGAATGCGGTGGTGGACGGGCCCACGGTGTCCCAGCCGCCGTCGGACGCCGGAACGCTCCCGTGCTTGCCCGAAAACGGCCAGTACGTTGACGCCTTGCGGCCGGCGTGGGCCAGCTGCACGCCGATCCTGGTGCCGGCGGTACCGTGCCGGTGGACAAAGGAGATAATCCGCTGCCAGGCCGCCGCCTGGTCGTCGTTGTAGAGGCCGGCGTCGCGGGGACTGATCCGGCCGGCGGCGTTTACTGCCGCGGCCTCCGTGAGGATCATCGCGGCGCCGCCCGTGGCAAACCCGCCAAGGTGCACCAGGTGCCAGTCGTTCGGAACGCCCGGGGCGTCGTCGGGATCGCAGCTGTACTGGCACATGGGCGATACCCAGCCACGGTGCTGCAGCTCCATGGACCGCAGCGTCAGCGGCTGGAACAGGGCCGGCACTAGAACAGCACCCGGGCAAGCGCCTGCCGCGACTTTGCTACCCGCTCATCACCCGCGCCCACGATGTCGAACAGCTCCAGCAGCCGTACCCGTGCGGTCTCCCGCTCCGGGCCGAAGTTCCTGCCGATGAACGCCACCAGCCGGTTCAGTGCATCCTCGACGTGGCCGCCGGCCACGTCGAGGTCCGCCACGCCGAGCTGTGCCGCCAGGTTGTCCGGCTCATCCGCGGCCTGCGCACGCAGCGCCTCGCTGTCCTGGGCCGACAACGACTGCAGCCGGTCCATCAGTTCCACCTGCGCCAGGCCGGCCTTGGCCTCATGGTCGGCCGGCATCTCCTTGAGCGCCTGGCGGTAGGCCGCAGCTGCGGCGGCGTAGTCGCCGGCCTCAATGGCGTCAAAGGCGGCCTGGTGCAGCGGCGGCAGCGGCGCGGGCTCCTGTTCCCCGCCCGCTTCCCCGCCAAGGCTTCCGGTGACCCCGTTCGCTGCAGCCACCTTGAGGAGTTCGTCGAAGAGGCTGCGCACCTGCTCTTCTTCCGCGCTGCCCTGGAAGAGCGGCACCGGCTGCCCCTTCAAGACGGCGACCGCGGTGGGAACGGCCTGCACCTGGAAGGCCTGGGCCAGCTGCGGGAAGGCCTCGATGTCTGCTGCGCCAAGGACCAGGCGTCCACCGTACGAGGCAACCACGCGCTCAAGGGTCTCGAGCATCCTGCCGGATTCGGGCGAGTACGGGGCCCACAGGGCGAACACCACGGGGACCTGGGCGGACAGTTCCACCAGCTGCTGGAAGTTTGCCTCGGTGACGTTGATCTTGAGTTCGGGGCCGCCGGCGGGTGCGTCCGGCTGGTCGCCCCGGGGCGCTGTTGCAGGGCCGGACGGGGCGGCAGGCCCGGACGGGGCGGCCGGGCGCTTCAGCGAGGAAAGGTCGACGGCGCCGCGCAGGTTAACCGGGTTGGCAGCGGCAGGAGGGACTGGGCGGGAAGCTGGCGAACT
Source organism: Arthrobacter sp. Soil761 (assembly GCF_001428325.1). Classification (NCBI taxonomy): domain Bacteria; kingdom Bacillati; phylum Actinomycetota; class Actinomycetes; order Micrococcales; family Micrococcaceae; genus Arthrobacter; species Arthrobacter sp. Soil761. The sequence continues at coordinate 347,639 of NZ_LMSF01000001.1, forward strand.
CATGTTTCCCACTCTAGCCACTCCGGCCGCTGCCGGTGGTAATACAGCCAGGCCCTACTTGAAGGTGGCTCCGACCAGGCCGCGGGTTGCGGCGACGAGCTTCATCGGGTCCGTGGATCCTGCCGGCGGCACATAGACCGCCATGGATTCCGCGAAGCTCAGCACCATGCCGGTGGTGGTTTCCTTGCCGCCGGCCAGGGCTGCCGCATCGTCGCCGATGCTCAGCTTGTCACCGGCCGCCTTGGGGGTGCCCTCGAAGCCAAAGTTGATCCGGCCCAGGACCAGGGCCCCGCCGTCCGAGGTGCGGAACACCACGGTGCTTTCGGGGACCACCTTGTGAGTGAAGGAGAAGTTGCCGTTTTCGCCTGCCTTCGCCACCTCAGCCTGGTAGGACAGGGTATCGGCGATATACGGCGAGGACTGGCCCTCGACCAGCTTGTCCTTGAACGGCGAGTCCGCCGACGTGAGCCTGTCGGCCAGGCCGGACATTGCTTCCTCGCCGCTGTAGAGCAGCCCGCTCTTGTCCGCTGCGGAAAGCGTCTCGGTACCGCCGCGGCTGATGTTCGGGAAGGTGGTGCCCGGCTGCAGCGGCGTGGTTTCCATGAGCTTGTAGTTTTCCCGCGGCGACTGCTGGACCAGGGTCAGGATCTGCGGAACGACGTTGCCTTCGCCCTGGGTCACGGCCAGCACCGAGCGGGGCCAGTCACGATCGCTGGTAACGACGGTGGTCAGCAGCTTGGTGGAACGTACGGGCATGCGCGGCTCGTAAGTGCCCACCTGGGAGCGGATCTTGTAGTTCTGGGTACGGACTTCCAGTTCCGGTCCACCCACGCGGTCCGCCAACTTGGCCGCATCCTTGGCGGCGTCGCCGGCGTCGGTGGCGCTGGAGACCTGCTCCAGGATCCGGCGGAACTGGGCGTCCAGCAGGACCGGCGATCCCGCGGCTTGCTTCGCCGTGGATGAGGCGCTGCCGGACGGCAGCGGGCTTGGACTGGCGGCCTGGGCAGCAGTGGCGGATCCGGCCAGCAGGGCGGCAACCACGCCGGCCGCCACCATGGTGGCCTTGGAAGAGGAGGACGACGACGGGGCCTGGCCCTGCGTTTCGGCGTTCCGTGCACGGGCGCGGCGGGCGTAGCCGCTGTCACCGCCCTCGCCGTCCTTCCGGCGGGCTGAAAGCAGTCCCAGGACAATTCCGCCCACGATCAGCAGGCTGCCCAGGACCATCAGCGGGACCGCCCAGGGGGTGGACGTGTCGTTGGGGAAGGTCATGGAGACAGAAGCCGGGGCGGCCTTGGTGCCGTCGGAAGCGAGGAGCAGGCTCCAGTCACCGTCGGCGGGCGGGGTCCAGGTGTATTCAAGCTCGCCGCTGGCATTCTCATTGGAAACCCAGAGGTCGGAACCGGCCGGGTTGGGGGCGGTCCCTTCGCCGTCGGCGTGCTCAACCACGAGTGACTTTTCGTCTTCGGTGACGCCGGTGATGGTGTTGTGGGCCGTCTGGCCCACCCAGGCGCTCACGTCATCGGGCCGTCCCGTGGCCAGCATGAAGTTGCCGTCGCCCTGGACGGTGATCTTGACGGTTCCGTCATGCAGGGTGCGCAGCTTCTGGTCGATGACCGTCAACGGCGCGCCGGCGGCATCCGCCGGCACGGACGCTGTGAACGTCTCGGATGGAGCCCAGATGGTTCTCTGGCCGATGCCGGCCAAAAGTGTCAGGAGGCCGAGCAGCACAAGTGCGGCTGCAGTCTTTAAACGCAAGGGAAACACCTATCATCAGCGGGGGTTTGCCTTCAATAGTAACCTTTTTGTTACCAGGAGCCCCTTTTTGCCCGTTCCGGCCCCTCTTCCGAAGACCTCCGGGCGGTGGCTTCGGCTCCCGGTGACAAGCCTGCTGATAGTGTTTGCGATGATCATCACATTGGCCCGCGCACACGGAGCCACGCACGGAACAGGCCCCCAAAACCAGTGACTGACAAGACGGACCCATCCTCGGCGGCAACTGGAAATCCCGGGGATTCCAGGGGCCCTGTCCCTGCGACGGTGCCTCCCCTGGGAATGGCAGCGGCAGCCCACCGCAGGGGCACGGCAGCGGCTGCACTCGGCCAGGTGGTCCGCAGGCTCCGCCAGCCCTTGCCCGGAGCACAGCCCAGGCTTCGGTTCGAAATGCCCCCGGAATACACCGGGCAGGTTCCCCAGACGGACCACGGCGGTGACGAGGAACCCCAGTTCGGCCACCCCGGGCCGCGCATGTCCCCCCAGCATCCCCTGTACATGGGCTTCATGGGGACAGTGGGCGTGGGACTGGCGCTGCTGGTCTACTGGATCGGTTCCCACACCACGCAGCTGCTGCTGTGGATCGTGGCGGCGCTGTTCATCGCCCTGGGACTTGAACCCGTGGTGGGCTGGCTCGAAAACAGGAAGATCCCCCGGCCCGCCGGCATCCTTGTCTCCGTGGCTGTCCTCATGGGCGCCGTCGTCGGGTTTTTCGCCACTCTTATCCCCACCATTGTTGAACAGGTGTCGGAGATCGTGCGGCAGGCGCCGGACTGGGTGCGCAGCTTCATGGACTCGGACTTCTTCCGCAGCCTCGATGACCAGTTCGGCGTGCGGGACCGCATCACCGAGGAACTGGACAAGTTCGTCAATGACCCGGCGGCCATGGGCGGCATTTTCGGCGGCGTGGTGGGATTCGGATCCACCGTGGCCAACGGGCTCTTCGGCACCCTCATTGTCCTGGTGCTGAGCCTGTACTTCCTGGCAGCGCTGCCGGCGATGAAGAAGTGGGGCTACAGGCTGGCCCCCCGCTCCCGCCGCAAACGGGTGGCCGCCCTCTCCGAGGAGATCACCCGGTCAGTGGGAAACTACGTCATCGGCCAGGCATGCGTGGCCCTCCTCAACGCCACTTTCGCCTTCGTGGTGATGTCCATCGTGGGCATCCCCTTTGCCCTGCTGCTGGCGTTCGTGGTGGTCCTGCTCGCTTTCATCCCGCTGGTGGGCGGCATGATCGCAGGCATTGTGGTGATCCTTGTATCCCTCACCCAGGGCTGGCAGGCGGCCGCCATCTACGCCATCTGCTATTTCGCGTACCTGCAGTTCGAGGCCTACTTCATCTCGCCGCGCATCATGCAGAAGGCAGTTGCCGTGCCCGGTGCCGTGGCGGTGATCTCCGTGATTGCCGGCGGAAGCCTGCTGGGCGTGCTCGGTGCGCTGATCGCCATCCCCACTGCCGCAGCGGTCCTGCTGCTGCTCCGGGAAATCTATATCGTCCGGCAGGACCAGCACTGACCCGCTGGCCCCCGCACGTCGTTCCCTGCGGGGCCGCTTAGGCGCCGGCCGTCGCCGCCGGCCCTTCCCATTCCTGCGGCAGCGGTGCTGCGGCGGCATCTGGACTGACAAGCGCCACGATGTCGTTCAGGACCCGTGCGGCGTACTTCTCCCCCACCCACAGATGCTTGGCCCCGGCCACGCCCACTACGCGGGCCTGCGGCACCAGGCTGAACCTTGCGGTTGCCTCGGCAGGCTGGAGGAAGTCGTCGTGCTCCGGCACCAGGACGGTGAGGGGCTTGCCGGATTCGGCCCACAGCTGCAGGTGCTTGTCCGTGGCGCGGTGCAGCGGAGGCGACAGCAGCACCGCCCCCTCGATCTGTGGGGCCACCGGCTCCACGGCGCCGTACATCAGCGCAAGTTCGGTCCCGAACGACCAGCCCACCAGCCAGCGGTTGGGCAGGCCCCGCTCAACGGCGAAGCGCACGGCTGCCTCGACGTCGTGCCGCTCCCCTATCCCTTCCTCGAACGCGCCGCTGCTGGCACCCCGGGGGGAGGCCGTACCCCGGGTATTGAAGCGCAGCACCGCGATGCCCGCCAGCGCCGGCAGCCGGTAGGAGGCCTTGCGGTACACATGGGAATCCATGAAGCCACCGTGCGTCGGCAGCGGGTGGAGCGTGATCAGCGTTGCCTTGACGGGGCCGGATTCCGGCAGTGCCAGCTCGCCCACCAGCGTGTGGCCGTCCTCCGTCTGCAGCTCGATGTTCTCTCGACGGGCGGGCAGGACGGTGGAGGCACGGATGGGGACAGGGCCCCCGGCCTGGGTGAAGTGGTACGACGCCGGATCAAAAGTCATGACTGCCAGCTTAGCGACAGCGGGCGGCGTCAGCGGTACCGGTAGCTGCGCGTCATCCAGCAGTTGGTGTGCCAGTGCCGCCGCTCGGCCAGCCCGGCGGCGGCACCAAAGAGGTGGTCGTCCTTCCAGACCACCAGGTGTGCGACGCCGGGCAGCACGGCGGTGGAGCATTCCGGGCAGATGTAGGTCTTCTCAGCATTCCTGGCGGTCATGGTCCGTACCATCCACTCGCCGTCCGGGGCGCTCTCGCGGCGGGCGATACCGGCCCGTGCCCGTTCCAGGTCCAGTTCGGGAATGTCCCCGCTCCTCTTTCCTCCTGCGCCCCTGCCGGAAGCGGAACCCTTGCCGGAAACAGGACGGCGGGGACGGTTGGAACGCGGCATGTATCCATTCTGCCCCAGGCCGCCCACTCCCCTGTCCCGCTCCTTGCCGCCGCTTCCGATGCACCCGGCGCCCCGCCGTCGGACATGGCCTGCGGAGCCCACGCGATAGTCTGTACGGCGTGCGACTTGTCATAGCCCATTGCTCCGTTGATTACGTTGGCCGGCTCAAAGCCCATCTCCCCCTCGCCACCCGGCTCCTGCTGGTCAAGGCGGACGGCTCCGTGCTGGTCCATTCCGACGGCGGTTCCTACAAGCCGCTGAACTGGATGAGCCCGCCTGCCACGCTGCGGGTTTCTTCCCCCGACGAAGTGGACCTCGAACTTGGCGTGGTGGAGCAGTGGACGGTGCAGTCGGCCAAGACCGATGACCGGCTCATCATCAATATCCACGAAAAGATCAGCGAGTCCTCCCACGACCTGGGCGTGGATCCAGGACTGATCAAGGACGGGGTGGAGGCGGACCTGCAGCGGCTGCTCGCCGAGCAGATCGAGACGCTTGGACAGGGCTACTCCCTCATCAGGCGCGAGTACTTCACCGCCATTGGGCCCGTGGACATCCTGGCGCGCGACGCGGACGGCGCCACCGTGGCCATTGAGCTCAAGCGCCGGGGCGACATTGACGGCGTGGAGCAACTGACCCGGTACCTGGAGCTGCTCAACCGCGACCCTTTGCTGGCACCGGTCCGGGGAATCTTTGCGGCCCAGCAGATCAAGCCGCAGGCCAAGGTGCTGGCAAACGACCGCGGGATCGACTGCATAACGCTGGACTACGACGCCATGCGCGGAGTGGACGACAGCGAATCCCGCCTCTTCTAGTTTTTGCCTTTGTTGCTTTAGGCACTTAATTGCCCGGCATTCGGTGCAGGCTTCAGCGACATCTCTTTTTTACCTAAATTTTGTCCTTTTTGTCCTCCGGCCCGTTGACCTGCGGGAACGGGCATGAAATTCTTATCTCAGTCTTTGTGTAGGTGTTTTTCATGCTCGCAAGACATGTTGCGAGCGCGAAGCTCCTGCAGCGCCGGACCTCCCATCGGGGAAAGGCAATCAGGATTCTTCTCGCGGAGTGACCAAGGTCGGCACGAGGTGTGCCGGTCTTAAAAAGTTCCACAATGAGGAGAAATAAATGGCACAGGGAACCGTCAAGTGGTTCAACGCTGAAAAGGGCTTCGGCTTCATCACCCCGGATGACTCCGATGGCGATGTCTTCGTTCACTACTCCGAAATCCAGACCGGCGGCTTCAAGACCCTCGACGAGAACCAGCGCGTTCAGTTCGAAATCGGCCAGGGCGCCAAGGGTCCCCAGGCTACCGGCGTAACGCTGGTCTAGTACCGCCCGGCCGCTTCCCGCGGCTGTCAGCGAATCAAATGGTCCCCGGCAGGATTGCCGGGGACCATTTTTTATGCCGGCGTTGCTGCCGCCTCAGGTCACCAGTTTGCGCACCAGCCGGGCGCCCTGCGCCAGGGAAAGACCGGGGAGGTAGGCGCGGGTCAAGGCCCTGCCGATGGCGGGCAGGTGCAACGGATCCTGGTAGTACAGGTAAAGCGCCCGGTACTCCGGCTTGAACCGGGACTTGAAGGCCGCCAGGGAGCGGAAGCCGTAGACCGGCTCAAGCGCGTGGCCCACCAGGTCCAGGATCCTGACCAGGTTCTGCGCGCCCTCATCGGGGGCGCCCTCCTGTTGCCCTGCGTCCTCGCCCCCGCCGGGGCCCCCGGCGCCTGTTCCCTCAGCGCCCGTTCCCCCGGCGCCTGTTCCCTCCGCGCCTGTTCCTGTTCCCCGCTCCGGCTGGGCATCGGGACGGCTGGCCAGCGGCGAACCCGACAGGGAGATCACGTCCACGGAATCCCGCAACTCCAGTACGGCGGAGGCAATCAGGAATTCCATCACCCCCGGAAATCCTTCACTGCCGCGGCGCATGACATCCAGGGTCCTGCTTACCAGCCGCCCGCCGTCGTACACGGGCAGCCAGCTGGTCACGCCGTGGACCACGCCGTGGCCGTCCACGGCCAGGCAGCACAGGACCTCCTCGTCGTCGAGCTCGTCCACTCCCCCCAGCGTGAAGCCCATTTCCGGAACGGACTTGCCGGCCGCCCATTCCTCGGACACTTCGTTCAGCCTTAGCCGGAGCGTTGCGGGCAGCGAATGGTAGGAGCCCCAGACGGCATGGACGCCCAGCTTCGCGGCGCGGTTCAGGGCGGTCCTGACGTTCTGCCATTCCTTGCCTTTGAACTCAAGCTCGTTCAGCGCCAGCCGGGTCTCCTGGGCCACGGCCACGCGGGAGAAGCCGCGTTCCCTCAGTACCGGCCACATGGTGTCGTCGCAGGAATACAGCGCCGGTATCAGGGCCTGGCTGCGGCAGTAGTCCAGGAAGCCTTCGGTGACCCGCTGCTCGGCCTTGCGGTCACCGAATGCACCGCCCAGGGTCAGGGCCACGGTCCCATGCTGCTGGAAGGCCATGCCGCCTGCGCCGTCCGGGCTGAACCAGTACGTGTTGGGCTCCCACAGTGCCATCCAGGACAAGGGTCCGCCGCCCTGGTGGAGCAGTTCCCGGGCGCGGCTGCGGTCCTGCCGTCCGAAGTGGAGGCCGTGGTGCCGGCCCACCAGCACCCACAACACCGCCGCCAGGGCCACGAGCCAGAACACCGGTCCCGAGTAGGCGAACAGCAGTGCTTCGGCGCTGTCGCGTTCCGGGAAGACCCGGCGGAAATTCTGCGGAATGGGCACCGGGACGTACTGCCGGGCCAACTCGGCGAAAAGGCCCAGCAAGCCGCCGTCACGGGACAGTCCGCCGGACCAGAACCAGGCCACGGTATATGAGCTGGCCAGCACCAGCCAGGTTCCGCAGACCACCGCGGCGAGCGTCCGCCGGGCGCCCGGACGCGTCTGCACGCGGAACTGCCGCCGGTTCAGCCACAGGACCACTGCCAGCAGCAGCGGAACCACCACGAGCGGCAGCACATGTGCGAAGGCCGAGGACAGCGGCGTTGCATGCGTGCCCTGCAGGCGTGAGGGAACAAGGGCGAACAGTGCCAGGTAGACCGCGGCGAGGGCGGTGACAGCCAACTGGATGGCCAGCGCGATGTTCAGGGCCAGCCGGCGGCCCCGGCGCATGCCGTCCGCGCAGATCAGCAGCAGGAGGACCGGCACCACGGCCAGCGCCAGGCCGAACGGGCCGGCAAACCCTGCCCTGCCCGTTTCCAGGCAAGTGGCGTCAACGGTGGCGCCGCAGTTGAAGATCAGTTGGTTCAGCGTGGGCATCGGGCTCAGGACGACGTCCCGGAGCAAAGCCAGCGGGCCGGTTGGCGCACGCGTGATTCCGGTCAGGATGGGACCCACCGCGAACACGGCAACGGTCAGGGCCAGGAGGTTCCTGGTTTCCCGGCCCGTTGACCGGTGACGGTGAAGCCGCCCCTGGTCCCCCTGGATCCACCAGCCTGCAAGGAGGCCAAGAAGGGCGCCGATGAGGCCAATGACGGTTTCGGCGTGCCCCACGTACAGGACCAGCAGCAGGGAAATGGACAGCACCACGGTGCGGAGCCGGCGCTGCCACAGCAGCGTGATCCGGGCACTGGCCGCAAGCCCGGCAACAAGCACCGGGGCATACGGACCGATGAGCCTGTCATCCACCATCCGGTCCAGCCAGCCGTCGCCCACATACACGGCCAGCTGGGTTACCAGGAGGAACACCGTGACGGCCGCGAATTGCCCGCCAAAGAACAGTCCGACGGCGGCCCGCCGGCCAAGCTTGCGCTCCGCCAGGCCCAGCAGCAGCACGATCATCAGCGACGCGGCGAGGTAGGCGAGCGGGTTGGTGGCGAAGAAGGCGCTGGTGAACAGCGTCCACCACTGCCCGCTGCGCAGGCCGGGGCCGCTGACCGAGGCCAGGCCCAGGAGCTGCTCAGGCGGCCCGTCAAGGAAGCTTCCGGTCAGGGCAGCGGCCGCAAGGAAGGCAACCAGCACGCCCAGGGTGAAGGGCATGGATTTCAGCGTGAGCAGCGCCTGCTGGACTGCCGGACGTCCGACGGCGGCCCACATCAGGGCGGCCGTGCGTTCCGGTTTCCTGGTGCTCACCACTGCAGCCCCCACTGGCTGCCAAGGAACTGCAGCGCATCCGCGAACCGCTTGGAGGACGTATCCCAGGAGTGGCCCGTGTGCTCCACCTCGTGTGCCTGCACGGTGAAGCCGGCGGCCTCTGCCGCAGCCGCCAGCGTGTGGAGGTTCCCCACGAACTCGGGATCGTTCTGGCCTGCAGTAAGGTACATGCCGCTGGACTCAAACCGTTGGTGTTTCATGATCTCCAGTGGAGTCTGCTTGGTGAATTCATCTGGGTTTCCGGGAAATGCTGCGTCTATGGTCTTCTGCCGCTCCTTGGCAATGGCAGGTTCGGCCTCGCTGGAGAAGGCGAGCACGTCGGCGTAGACGTCGGGATGCCGGGTTCCCATCTGCACGGCACACGTGCCGCCGAAGGAGAAGCCACCCACAGCCCAGTGGCTGTGGTTGGTATCCACCGCCAGGGTGGAACTGATCCACTGAGGTACATCCTGTGAGAGATAGGTGTCCGCGTTGGCAATGCGGCTGTCCATGCACATGGTGTTGGCGGACTGCGACCCGTTGGGATCCGGAATGACCACCACCGGGGACACTCCGCCGTGTGCCGCGGCAAAGGAATCCATGTGACCGCGGATTGCGCCGCCGGTGAGCCAGTCCGCCGGCCCGCCCGGCTGTCCGGCCACCAGAACCAGTACCGGCAATGCGGGCCGGTTCGCCGCAAAGTAGGCCGGCGGAAGGTAGATGTAGGCCTCACGCGTGTTCATCCCGGACTGCGTTCCAGGGATCGCGGACTTCCGCAGGACGCCCCCGTCCGGCAGCTCCCCTTCCGGCTTCCACCCCTGGAGGGGTACGCCGTCGGACGCGCCCGGACGGCGCATAAGGTCCTGTTCAAGGGCCGGTATCCGGGCCAGGGCCGTACCCAGCAGATCGCTCACGGTCCTGTTGAGGCCAAAGTACGCGTTGACTTGGATCGCCGAGAGCAGCACCACCAGCAGTGCGGCGAGGATCCCTCCCCCGCGTCCGCCCCAGCTGCTCCGGGGCAGCCGGAGCAGGCCCAGGAGAAGAGCCGCAACACCGGGCACAATCCACAGCAGGACGGGGTCCGGCAGGTCCTCGGGGAAGGTGGAGAAGATGTTGATGAGCGCCCAGTGCACCGTACCCACCAGCGCAAAGGCGGCTGCCGCGGCGGTGACGATGCGGACCGCCCACGCCCGGGCGCGGTGCCCCGGCGTCATGGAGGCGCGCCAGGGTGGCACCAGGAGATAGGCGGCGCCGCCCATTCCCAATACCAGGACGGTCCCATACAGTGGACCGTCCGTGAGCCGGATGTCTGAAAGCCAATCCACGTCGGCTAGCGCCAGGTCCCCACGCCTATCACCGGACCTGCCTCAAGCCAGGATGAAAGACCCGTATATGCGTCGAACTTCATGGCAAGGTGCAGGTCCTGCCCCTCATAACGGAGCTCAACGATCACCACGTCCGGTTGGACCTTGACGGCTTCCGCCTCCGTGGGTTTCCGGCGGCCCAGCAGCTCCAGCGAACTGCGCTTGAACGTGTATTTGGGACGCACGCTCAAGGAGATGAGCCTGAACCATTCAAGGTCGTTGTCCTGATAACGACAAACCCCCATCTGCCAGCTGTTTCCAGCAACGCAAATGGAGGCGTCCACCGTGCCGAGGGCACGCCGCAGGTTGAAGCGGCGCACCCCCGAAAGGCACAGTGCAATGATCAGCAATCCGAAGGCGATTGCCAGTGCGATGAACGGAATACCCGGTGCGTCCATCAAGGTCGTGCTAGCGGATCCCAGCGGTAGCCGAGCCGCCCAGCTGGGCGTTGTCAGCAACGATAACCACGCGGTTGTTGTCGACCGAGAAGAACCCGCCGTCGACGTCTACCGCAATACGGTCCCCGGACACCGGCTGGATGGCCAGTTCACCCTCGGCCAGGATCGCCAGCAGGGGCGAGTGGCCGGGCAGGATTCCGATTTCACCATCGCTGGTGCGGGCCTTGACCATCTTGGCCGCTCCGGACCACACGAAGTGGTCCGCTGCGACAATCTCAACCTCAAGCTCAGCCATATTACTTGGTCTGTTCCTGGATCTTGGCCCACTGGCGCTCGACGTCGTCGAGGCCGCCGACGTTGAAGAACGCCTGCTCCGCGACGTGGTCCAGCTCGCCGTCGCAGATGGCCGAGAAGCCTTCAACGGTGTCCTTGATGGAAACCGTGGAGCCCTCAACGCCGGTGAACTGCTTGGCGGTGTAGGTGTTCTGCGAGAGGAACTGCTGGATGCGGCGTGCACGGGAGACGACGATCTTGTCCTCTTCGGAGAGTTCATCGACACCGAGGATGGCGATGATGTCCTGGAGTTCCTTGTTCTTCTGCAGGATCTGCTTCACGCGGACTGCCGTGTTGTAGTGGTCCTTGCCGATGTACTGGGGATCCAGGATGCGGGACGTGGACGTCAGCGGGTCAACGGCCGGGTACAGACCACGGGAGGCGATTTCACGGGAAAGTTCCGTGGTCGCGTCGAGGTGTGCGAAGGTCGTGGCCGGAGCCGGGTCGGTGTAGTCATCTGCGGGGACGTAGATGGCCTGCATCGAGGTGATGGAGTGGCCCTTCGTGGAGGTGATGCGCTCCTGAAGGAGGCCCATCTCATCCGCCAGGTTGGGCTGGTAGCCCACGGCGGAAGGCATGCGGCCCAGCAGGGTCGATACCTCGGAGCCGGCCTGGGTGAAGCGGAAGATGTTGTCGATGAAGAGCAGCACGTCCTGGTTCTGCACATCGCGGAAGTACTCCGCCATGGTCAGCGCGGACAGGGCCACACGCAGACGCGTTCCCGGCGGCTCGTCCATCTGGCCGAATACAAGGGCAGTGTCCTTGAGGACCCCTGCCTCTTCCATTTCAACCCAGAGGTCGTTGCCCTCACGGGTACGCTCGCCAACACCGGCGAAGACCGAGGTACCACCGAAGTTGCGGGCAACACGGGTGATCATTTCCTGGATCAGCACGGTCTTGCCCACACCGGCGCCGCCGAAGAGGCCGATCTTTCCACCCTTAATGTACGGGGTGAGGAGGTCGATGACCTTGATGCCGGTTTCCAGCATCTCGGTGGAACCTTCGAGGGAGGCGAAGCTGGGGGCCTTGCGGTGGATTGGCCAGCGCTCGGTGATCTCCAGTTCCGACTCGGCAACGTCCAGGGGCTGGCCCAGCACGTTGAAGATGTGTCCCTTGACGCCGTCACCGACGGGAACGGAGATCGGGGCGCCGGTGTCCACCACGGACGTGCCGCGGACGAGTCCATCGGTGGCCTGGAGGGAGATGGCGCGGACGAGGTTGTCACCCAGGTGCAGCGCAACTTCGAAGGTGATGGTCTTGGTTTCACCGTTGAGAGTGATCTCGGTGGTGAGGGCGTTGTAAATCGACGGGATTGCGTCAGCCGGGAATTCGACGTCGACAACCGGGCCGATTACGCGCGCAATACGGCCGGTTGCACCGGACGTTGCGGCTACGTGTTCGGTAGCAGTGGCAGTCATCTCTCTCACTTCATTCAGTAGATGGCGTGGGGTTAAGTCTATCTGTGGTGGTGCTGGTTACGCGGGAACCGAGGTGGTGGAGGCTAGGACGCAAGAGCGTCGGCACCGGCAACAATCTCGGAGAGTTCCTGCGTGATCTCGGCCTGGCGGGCCGTGTTGCGCAGACGCGTGTACTTCTTGATCAGGTCTGTCGCGTTGTCGCCTGCGGACTTCATCGCCCGCTGGCGGGCGGCGAGCTCGGAAGCTGCTGCCTGCAGCATGGCTGCGAAGATACGGGATTCGATGTAGCGCGGCAGCAGCGCGTCAAGAACCCGCTCGGCTTCCGGCTCAAACTCGTACAGCGGCAAGAGGTCCGATTCAGATGCAGCCTGTTCTTCCACAACTTCAAGCGGGAGCAGCCGGATGACCGTCGGCTCCTGGGTGACCATGGACTTGAAGCGGGTGTAGACGACGTGGATTTCCTCTACGCCGCCCTCTTCGAACTCCGTTGCGAATTCCGACAGCAGAGCTTCGCCGATCTCACGTGCGGTCGCGAACTCGGGCGCGTCGGTCCCCCCGGTCCAGACCCGCGCATACTCGCGGTTCCGGAAATCGAAGTAGGCCTGGGCCTTGCGTCCGACGACGTAGGTCTTGACTTCCTTGCCTTCTTCGTGAAGAAGCTCGACGAGGCCTTCCGCCTGCTTCAGCACGCTGGCAGAGTAAGAACCGGCCAGGCCGCGGTCCGAGGTGATTACCAGGACGGCGGCACGGCGGATCTGCTCCGGCTCGGTGGTCAGCGGGTGGTCGATCTCGCTCTGGCTGGCGACAGCAGAAACGGCGCGCGTAATCGCGTTCGCGTAAGGCAGTGAAGCTGCTACGCGCGCACGGGCCTTGCCGATGCGCGAGGTAGCGATCAGTTCCATCGCCTTGAAGATCTTGCGCATCGACGTGGTCGAGCTGATCTTCTGGCGGTAGACCCGGATCTGGGCTCCCATACTTATCCTTTCCTAGCGTTCCCTGCAGCGGGTGCGCCGGACCCGTGGGCCCGGCACACCCGGTCAGTGGAACTAGCGCTTCTGCCTGACGATTTTTTCCTGGTCAACCTGGGCCTCGTCGATGGGGGCGTGCTCTTCATGCCCGGCACCAACCAGCAGGTTGTCGCCCTCGCCGAAGAACCCCTTCTTGAAGTCGACAATCGAGGACTTCAGGGCCGCAACGGTGTCGTCGTCCAGCACGTTGGTCTGGGCCAGCGTGGTCAGGATCGAGGACTTGTGGCGCAGGTGCTCCAAGAACTCCGACTCAAAGCGGCTGATGTCTTCAACCGGAACGTCGTCCAGGTAGCCGTTGGTGCCGGCCCAGATGGACACAACCTGGTCCTCGACCGGGAACGGTGAGTACTGGCCCTGCTTCAGCAGTTCCATCAGGCGTGCACCACGGGTCAACTGCTGGCGGGATGCTGCGTCCAGGTCGGATGCGAACATCGCGAAGGCCTGCATATCGCGGTACTGGGCCAGATCCAGCTTCAAGGTGCCGGATACCTTCTTCATGGATTTCACCTGGGCGGCACCGCCAACGCGGGACACCGAGACACCCACGTCAACAGCGGGACGCTGGTTGGCGTTGAAGAGGTCCGACTGCAGGAAGATCTGGCCGTCGGTGATGGAGATGACGTTGGTCGGGATGTAGGCGGACACGTCGTTCGCCTTCGTCTCGATCAGCGGCAGGCCCGTCATGGAACCGGCACCGAGCTCGTCGGAAAGCTTGGCACAACGTTCCAGCAGGCGGGAGTGCAGGTAGAAGACGTCGCCCGGGTAGGCTTCGCGTCCCGGCGGACGGCGGAGCAGCAGCGACACGGCGCGGTAGGCTTCGGCCTGCTTGGACAGGTCATCGAACACGATGAGGACGTGCTTGCCACCGTACATCCAGTGCTGGCCAATGGCCGAGCCTGCATACGGTGCCAGGTACTTGAAGCCTGCGGGGTCCGAAGCGGGAGAAGCCACAATGGTGGTGTATTCCAGCGCACCGTTGTCCTCGAGCGTCTGGCGGATGGCGGCGATGGTGGACGCCTTCTGCCCGATCGCCACATAGATGCAGCGGACCTGCTTGGTCACATCGCCGGAAGCCCAGTTGGCCTTCTGGTTGATGATCGTGTCGATGGCAATGGCAGACTTGCCGGTCTGGCGGTCACCAATGATGAGCTGGCGCTGGCCGCGGCCGATCGGGATCATGGCGTCGATCGCCTTGAGGCCGGTCTGCATCGGCTCGTGCACCGATTTGCGCTGGGTCACGCCGGGAGCCTGGAGCTCCAGGGCGCGGGTGGTCTCGGCCTTGATCTCGCCGAGGTCGTCGATGGGCATGCCCAGCGGGTCGACAACGCGGCCCAGGAAGGCGTCGCCCACGGGAACGGACAGAACCTGTCCGGTGCGGTGTACTTCCTGGCCTTCTTCGATGCCGGTGAAGTCACCGAGGATGATGACGCCGATTTCGCGGACGTCGAGGTTCTGGGCAAGGCCCAGGGTGCCGTCCTCAAAGCGCAGCAGCTCGTTCGCCATGACCGAGGGAAGGCCCTCAACACGGGCGATGCCGTCACCAGCGGTGGTTACGCGGCCGACCTCTACGCGCTCTGCGTTTCCGGGTTCGTAGGACGCCGCGAACTCGTTCAGCGCATTACGGACGTCGTCGGCGTTGATGGTCAATTCGGCCATCTGCAGTCCCTGCTCTCCTGTTTGTGATCACCGCAAGCGGTGACCGGGGTTTCTATCAGTTAGGTTGTGCTTGTCCGGCTAGCCGGCCAGCTGGCGCTGCAGCTCGCCCAGCTTGGTGAGGACCGAAGCGTCAAGCACTTCGTCACCAACCTGGACGCGGATGCCGCCAATGAGTGCCGGGTCAACATTGAGGTTGACCTTCAGTTCCCGCCCGTACATGGCATTCAGGCCAGCCTGCAGGCGGGCAAGCTGCGTCTGCGTCAAAGGACGGGTCACGCTGACCGTCGCAATCCAGCGCTGCTGCCGCTTGGCCGCAAGCTCGGCGAACCGCTGCACCAGCCGGGTGGGCTTGATGCCGCGGGGCTGGGTTACAGCCTGGACAATGAGGACTTTCGCTTCCTCACTGGCGCCGGGCACAAGCTTCTCCGCAAGTACAACCTTGGCTGCACCGCTGGCCTGTGGTTCGGACAGAGCACGT
This sequence comes from Arthrobacter sp. Soil761, assembly GCF_001428325.1. Lineage (NCBI taxonomy): Bacteria > Bacillati > Actinomycetota > Actinomycetes > Micrococcales > Micrococcaceae > Arthrobacter > Arthrobacter sp. Soil761. Next base: position 362,882 of record NZ_LMSF01000001.1, read on the forward strand.
TGTACCTCATGGCTGGAGGCAACAGCCTGGTTGAAGGAGAACAGGTCGTTCTCCAGCTCTTCCAGGCCAGTGATTCCGGAGGCAGAAACGGCCGACTTGTTTTCAGCAACGGAAATGACCACCGTTGCGGCAAGAGTCTCGAGTGCATCGCCGATATCACGGGCGTTTGCCCAGCGTGAGCTGGCCAGTCCGCCTGCAATGTCTGCAGCATCAGCGGAGACTTTCCCGCCAACCAGCTGCTTGACCAGCGCCGACTTTTCGTCACCGTTGCGGGACGGGTCAGTCAGGGCGCGGCGCAAGCCAGCCGAGCTGTCCACCATTCCCAGAATTCCGAAGAGTTCCTTTGCCAGCTGCAGCGACGCGGTGGGAAGCTTTGCTTCCAACTCTGCCAGCGCTGTTGCCAGCGATTCGCTCGATACGCCTGCCATTACTTAGCTGCACCTGCGTTCTGGGACTCCAGATCTGCCAGGAAGCGGTCCACAACCCGCGCTGCACGCTCATCATCGTTGAGCGATTCGCCCACGATGCGGCCTGCCAGGGTGGTGGCCAGGGTGCCTACCTCAGAGCGCAGGGACACAACGGCCGCCTGGCGCTCGGATTCGATCTGTGCGTGGGCCTGCGCGGTGATGCGGGCAGACTCTGCTGCCGCCTTCTCCTTGAGATCCGCGAGGATCTGGGCACCTTCGGCGCGGGCTTCCTCACGGATGCGGTTGGCTTCGGTGCGGGCGTCGGTCAGCTGCTGCTTGTACTCTTCGAGTGCAGCAGACGCCTCAGCCTGGGCCTTTTCAGCCTTGGCGATACCGCCTTCGATGGCCTCGGCACGCTCTGCGAAGGTCTTCTCGAACATCGGGACAACAAACTTGACCACGATGAAGAAGAGGATGGCAAAGCCCACGAAGACAACCAGCATTTCCCAGGCATTGGGAATAAGTGGGTTGACGTCGCCTTCAGCGGCGGCTGAGATGATCAGCTGATGCATATTTCACCCGTCCTTATCTACTCGGTTCTGAATGTTCGCTGAAGTTCTGAAGGTTTACTTGAGAACGAAAGCGAAGACCAGGCCCAGGATGGCGAGTGCTTCGGTCAGCGCCAGGCCAAGGAATGCGATCGGCTGCAGGACGCGCTGGGCTTCCGGCTGACGTGCAACGCCGTTGATGTAGGCAGCGAACACGAGACCCACACCGATACCACCGCCGATAGCCGAGAGGCCATAGCCGATGAGGTTGAGGGAGCCGTTGATGGAGCCTTCCATTTTTTTTCCTTTCAAGATGCCACTTTGTGTGGCAGGTTGTTTGGGTTGCTTCATCCCCGCGAGGGGAAGACTGTGGTGGGCCGGCGGAGCGTCGCTCCCGGCAGGGTGCCTAGTGGCTGTCGGCGTGAAGGGCGCCTTCGATGTAGATCGCGGTCAGCAGCGTGAAGACGTAGGCCTGCAGGACCATGATCAGGGCTTCGAGCATGTACATGGCGATGGCACCTGCCAGCACCAGGACGGACGTTCCCTTCAGCAGCACGTTCTCCTGCATGATGAGGTATTCGATGCCGGAACCGGCGATCATCACGATCAGGTGGCCGGCCAGCATGGTCGCGAACAGACGGAGGCTGTGCGTGACGGGCCGGACAACGAAGTTGGAGATGATTTCGATCGGGATGACGATCGGCAGGATGTACCACGGCACGCCCGAGGGGACGGTGGCCAGCTTGAAGTAGCGCAGGCCGTTCTTCTTTACGCCGATGGCGATCCAGGTGACATAGACCAGGCCGGCCAGCACGTACGCTCCACCCACGTGCGAGAACGTGGGGAGCTGGAACACCGGGATGGCGCCGTAGATGTTGTTGACCAGGATGAAGAAGAACAGGCTGAACAGCAGGGGGACGTACTTCATGAAGTCCCTGCCGCCGATGATGTCCTTGGCAATGCCGTTGCGGACAAAGCCGTAGGCGGCCTCTCCGGCGAACTGGAGCTTGCCGGGTACCAGCTGCTGCTTGCGTGCGGCGAGCACGAAGAAGACTGCGATAAAGACGACAGAGAGGAGGACCAGCAGCATCTGCTTGGAGAATCCTTCTGCGGCACCCCACGGCAGGATTGCCGGCAAATGCATTTCGTTAATACCAGGAGGAGTGAACTCTCCTGAATCTTGGGCCGGGAGCGCAAGCGCGATCAACGCGTTTCCTCTCTGCAGTGTCCATCATTGGGCGTTGGGCGGGGTCCGGCAGCCTGACAGCCTGCTGTTCCCCCTGTGAAATTATTTGGCACTATCTTTTCCGTCCTGGGACGGTGCGCTGGGAGCATGGCGCTCATCAGCAATTTTTCGGGAACTGGTGAGGCCGTGCATGTGGGAAAGGTAGAAACCTCCGACGGCTCCGAGCAGAGCGCCTGCGAGCACAATCCAGCGCGTTCCCCACAGATAATCCAGTCCCCACCCTATCAAACTCCAGACGATGATTCCGCCAATGATGTAGCTGAATACAGCCATTCCAGCGTTGTAGCCGCCATCGGTGGAGGCGTCGGAATCGGTTGCTGCGGAGCCGTTGGATCCGCGTTTGCCATGTGCGGCAGCCGCGGGCTTCTTCTGGTCACGCATGGGTTGCTCCCTTGTCATCTGGATCGTTGTAGATCTGGAGGCGGGCCCTGCTGAATCCGTGGATCTCAGCGGCCTGCCACAGGACGACCGCCACCACGGCGCCGATGATGAACCAACGGCCGTGGAGCCATTCAGGGGCGCCGATGACGAACAGGACGACCGCGAATCCAACTACCTTGATGAAATAGGTGGCTACGAACATCCCTATCGCGCCGGACGGGTTCCCGCGTCCCACGAAGTGGCCGATCAGCAGGCTGATGCCGAAGAACAGCATGACCAGCAGGCCACCGAGCACGCTGGAGACCGCGCCGCTTGCTCCGTTGAGGAGTCCGGCGGGAATGGCACACAGGACGAGCCCTGCACCGGCGGCGATCGAGCTGCGCTTAAGCAGGTTCAGCCACAGCGAGCGGGTGGGACCGGAGGCACCAACGTGTCCGTTGCCGGAGGCAGGTCCGGACTCGGCGTTGGAGGTCATTCGATCCCAATCGTCGGCACCACATGGCAAATGGCCAGGAGGCAGGGGGTGGAGTGGCAGCTTGGGCTGCCCTTAAATTCTACATGAGATAGAAATAATTCAGAACCGGCGTTACGCCGCAGTTTCCCCGTTGCCGCGGGAAAGGTATGGCCATGCGGTCACCAGTCCCATCACCAGGGTGGCGAAGATGTCGACGGCGAGAACGACCTGCCAGGGGAAGACGGCAAAGGCCAGGCCGCCGAAGGACAGCACGGCGGTCCAGAGATACATCAGGATCACGGCGGTGCGGTGGGAGTAGCCGATGTCCAGCAGTTTGTGGTGCAGATGCCCGCGGTCGGCGGACCAGGGCGAACGCCCGCGGGCCGTGCGGCGGACCACTGCGAGGCCCAGGTCCAGCAGCGGAAGGAAGAGCACGGCGAAGGGAAGCAGGATGGGAATCACGGTGGAAATACCGTTGGCACGGTCATACAGGCCTGAGGAGATCTGTCCTGTGGACACGACGCCGGCCGAGGCCATGAGCAGCCCGATCAGCATGGCGCCGGAATCGCCCATGAAGATCTTCGACGGAAAGAAATTGTGTGGCAGGAACCCCAGGCACCCGCCTACCAGGACGGCCGTAATGAGGGTTGCCAGGTCCGAGTAGTCCAGCAGCACAGCGTTCCGGTGCACCCAGTAGGCGGTGAAGAAGAACGCCGTTCCGCCGATGATGGCCACGCCTGCAGCAAGGCCGTCCAATCCGTCAATGAAGTTGAAGGCATTCATGGTGGTGACGATGAGTCCCGCCGTCAGCACCACGCGGAGTGTCCCGTCCTGGAGGTAGATGGGGTCGGGCACCCACGGGACGATGGTCATTTGGACACCCCAGATGGCCACGGTGAGTCCGGCGGCGCTTTGACCGATCAGCTTCACCCACCAGCGGATGTCCAGCAGGTCGTCCGCCACGCCCACCAGGACGATCACCGCTGCACCGGCGAGGACCCCCCAGGGGGAGAAATTGTTCCGGTAGATGTCCTTGACGAAAAAGGACTGGCTGGCGAGGACCAGTGCCACCATGACACCGAGGAAGATCGCCACGCCGCCAAGCCTGGAAACGGGGGTGGAATGCATGTCACGGCTGCGGATGGGCAGGTGCAGTTCAAGCCGGTGCCCCACGATGCGGGCGCCCCACGTGGCAGCGTAGGACACAATGGCAGCCACCAGTCCCATGAGCATGTACATGATCATGGGACTGGAGCCGTTTCAGGATTGGTGGTGTCGAAGCCGCTCGGCTGCCCTGGCAGCCGGTCCGTGGTCGGTGGGCTCACTGGCCGGGAATCTGTTCTTCGATAAATGAAACTTCTCCGTCGCCGAGCGCGCAGCAGGCAGTGTTCGGTGCCGTACAGGGCTGTATTACAGTGGACTCTAGTCAAAGATACTAGTGCCACCGGCACCATGGCTCCGCGCCACACGGGCGCATATCAGGCGGGGAACTCCCTGGCGGCCATGCTGAAAGGACCTCCATGACCCCCCGCATTGCGGTTGCCGCCGTGACGTTCGACCGGCCCAAGGAACTGTCTGTGCTGCTGGATTCGATCAACGCGCAGAGCCTGCGCGTGGACACCATTTGCCTGGTGGACAGTGGCACCACGCCTGCACGGGAGGTGGCCGAAAAGCACCGCAATGTGGACTACGTCCGGTCCGAAGCCAACCTCGGGGGCGCGGGCGGATTTGCGCTGGCCGCCCTCAAGGCAGTCGCCAGCGGTGCCCGCTGGATTTGGATGATGGACGACGACGCCGAGCCGGCTGATCCCGAATGCCTGGCCACGCTGCTGCGCGAGGCCGAGGCGCGCGACCTGGAGACTGTGGTTCCCCTTGTCACGGCGCCGGGCCATCCCGACCGGCTGTCCTTTTTCTTCCGCCTGGACGGCAAGGTGACGCACGACCGGGCAGAGGTGGAGAAGCTCGGTTTCCTTCCGGACGACGGCCACTTCTTCAACGGCGCGCTGATCCGCTCGGACGTGTTCTTCAAAGTGGGCTTGCCGGATATGCGGCTGTTCATCCGCGGCGACGAGGTCGATTTCACCATCCGGCTCCGCAAGGCCGGCATACGTTTTGGGACGGTCACCACCACGGCCATCACGCATCCGCACGCCTTCACGGAAACGCAGCATGTCTACGGCGCCCGCTGGCATGTCATCGTCCCCGACTCCGCCTTCAAGCGCTATTACTACTACCGGAACCGCGGTTACCTCATCCGCCGGTACTTCCGGGTGCGCTCTTTTGTGGCCGACGCCGGCGGGTACCTGGGCTACTTCCTGCAGCGCCGCGACCTGCCGGGCTTTGTGGCCTGGGCGCGCGCCTTTGGCACGGGTCTGCGGGGCAAGGGCTTTGGCCCCCTGGAGGACCAGAAGTTCTAGCCAGCGCCCCTCTCCCGGTTTCAGACCAGCCGCGGCCGGTTCAGGCCCTGGTCCGCAGCCGGCGCGCGGCCAGGAGCCACAGCAGCACCCACGGCTCGCCCAGGACCCGGTACGCCACGCGGCGGGGATGCAGGAGCAGGCGCCAGGCCCACTCCAGCCCCATCCTGCCAAGCCACCGCGGCGCCAGCTTCTGGACCCCGGCCAACTGCTCGATGGCGCCGCCCACGGCACAGTAGACGGCCGGGGGCATGTCGCGCAGCCGCCGCTGCAGCACGTCCTCCTGCAGCGGCATTCCCAGGCCAAGCAGGACCATCTGGGGCTGTTCACGGTGCAGCCATGCGACAGCGGCTTCCTCCAGGGCAGGACCCCAGCCTTCGCCGGGCAGGCCGGACACGCGGGCGCCCGGAACGATCGCCTTCAGCCGGCTGACAGCTCCGGCGTTCGCGTCCGGACCGGCGCCGATCACGGCGATCCGTTCCAGCCCCCGGACCTGGTCCAGGGCCGGCAGCCAGTCGGTGGAGCCCAGCCGGTAGTCCATGACCGGACCGTCGGCGTTGCCGGTCCTCCCCCAGAGCCACAGCACCGGCGCCCCGTCCAGGAGCACCACATCGCTTTCCTCGTAGAGGCGGCGGAACCCGGCGTCGGACAAGGCCAGCGTGACGCTGTGCAGGTTGTGGCCCAGGACGGTGCGCGTGGAACCTTCCGCCACGTAGCTGCTCAGTTCCGCAACGAGTTCAGGCACCCGCAGCGGAGTGGCATGGACGTCCAGGACGGGAATGCGTTGGCGCTCCAGCGTCATCAAGGCTGCGGGTCTCCGGCCGGCGTGGCGGGTTCCGCTGCTGTACCCGTGACCGCGGAGGAGCCGGACGCAGCAGGCGCGGACCCGGCGTCGTTCCCGTCCTCCCCTGCCGCGGGCTGCGCCGGTGCCGCTTCCTTCTCCGCCATAGGGATTTCACCCAGGCCAAGGACGCCCGGGACGTGCTCGCGCAACCGGTCCAGGCTCACTGCCCCGTTGCGCACCACGCGCAGGATGGGGCCGGTGGCATCCACGATGGTTGACGGCACGCCGGCTTCGCCTTCCAGTGGGCGCGGGCCGCCCTCCAGGTAAACCTCCACCGAGTCCGCCAGCTGTTCCCGCGCCGCTGCGGCAGTCTGCGCAGGGGCCTGGCCGGTGCGGTTGGCAGAGGAAACGGCCAGCGGGCCCGTCAGGGTCAGCAGTTCCAGGGCGACCTCGTCGGCGGGCATCCGGAGCGCCACCGTTCCCTTGGTTTCGCCCAGGTCCCAGTCAAGGGACGGCTGGGCGTGCAGGATCAGGGTCAGGCCGCCGGGCCAGAAGGCTTCTGCCAGCTTGCGGGCTTCGGCCGAAACCTCGGTGGCCAGGCCGTCCAGGGCGTTGATGCGGGGAATCAGGACAGGCGGGGGCATGGTGCGGCTGCGCCCCTTGGAAACCAGCAGCATGGTGACGGCCTGCGGCGAGAACGCGTCTGCGCCGATGCCGTAGACGGTGTCCGTGGGCAGCACGACGCACTTCTTTTCTCTGATGGCGCGCTGGGCATGTTCCAGGCCGCGTGCCCGTTCGTCGTCAATGGTGCAGTCATAAGTAGTGGTCACTGGCCCATTCTTTCATTCCGTATGGCCTGGTCCGCGAGCACGGCACTTGTGGCGCGCTCCTTGCCGTTGAGGTCCAGGTGCGTCGTGATGGCTGTCCAGGATCCGGTCCTGGCAAGCATGGCGGCTATCCAGCCGGACTGGACTTCCGCGTGTTCCATGACGAAGTAGCCGCCGGGACGCAGCAGCCGGGCAGCGGAGGCGGCCGCCGCCGTCGGAAGTTCCATGCCGTCGGCTCCCCCGCCGTACAACGCCTCGGGCGGGTCGTGCAGGGCCACTTCCGGTTCGTTGGGGATGGCCTCGGCGGGGATGTAGGGCGGGTTGGAAACCACGACGTCGACTGTCCCGTTGAGTTCCGGAAAGGCGTCGCGCAGGTCCCCCAGGACCAGGTTGACGCCCAACGGTGCCAGGTTCTTGGCCGCCCAGGAGTGCGCAAACGGGCTGAATTCGACGGCGTGGACCTCGGCGCCCGGTACCTCGTGCGCAATGGATCCGGCAATGGCGCCGGAACCGGTCCCCAGGTCCACGATCCGGGGCCGTTGCATGTCCTTGACGTGGTCGATGGCCAGCTGGACCACGGATTCGGTCTCCGGCCTCGGGATGAACACCCCGGGCCCCACGGCCAGTTCAAGGTAGCGGAAGTGGGCGACGCCGGTGATGTGCTGCAGCGGAGTCCTGCCGGCGCGTTCGGCCACGAGGGCTTCGTAGCCTTCCGGTGCCGGCGCATCGCCGAGCATCATGGCGCGAAGCCGGCCGAGCCCTACGTTCAGCAGGTGGTCCGCAAGCAGCTCCGCGTCCACGCGCGGGCTGGGAACGCCGGCGTCCCGCAGGATGGCGGTGGCCTCGCTGACGGCATCAGCGAGCGACTGGCCTGGCCCGAATGTCATGTCCTGTATTTCGTGTCCTGATGGTGCGCCGGGCGGACTAGTCGCCGATGGCGTCCAGCCGCGCCTGCTCGTCCATCTCGATGGCGGACTGGATGACCGGCTCCAGGTCCCCGTTCATGACCTGGTCAAGGTTGTAGGCCTTGTAGCCGGTGCGGTGGTCCGCGATCCGGTTTTCCGGGTAGTTGTAGGTGCGGATGCGCTCCGAACGGTCCATGGTGCGGATCTGCGACTTCCGCTGGGCCGAGTTCTCGGCGTCGATCTGCTCCTGCTGGTGCGCCAGGATGCGTGCCCGCAGGACGCGCATGCCGGCCTCGCGGTTCTGCAGCTGTGATTTCTCGTTCTGCATGGCCACCACAATGCCGGTGGGAAGGTGCGTGATGCGGACGGCGGAGTCGGTGGTGTTGACGGACTGCCCGCCGGGGCCCGAGGAACGGTAGACGTCGATCTTGAGGTCGTTGGGGCTGATCTCGAGTTCTTCGGGCTCGTCAACCTCGGGCAGGACCAGCACGCCGGCAGCGGAGGTGTGGATGCGGCCCTGGGATTCGGTGACGGGCACGCGCTGGACGCGGTGCACGCCACCTTCGAACTTCAGCCGTGCGTACACGCCCTCGGCGGGGTCGTTGGAGTTGCCCTTGACCGCCACCTGGACGTCCTTGTACCCGCCGAGGTCCGATTCGGTGGCGGAGATGATTTCGGTCTTCCAGCCGCGCGACTCGGCGTACCGGGTGTACATGCGCAGCAGGTCGCCGGCGAACAGCGCGGCCTCGTCGCCGCCTTCACCGCCCTTGACCTCAAGGATCACGTTGCGGGCATCGTCAGGATCCCGGGGAATCAGCAGGCGGCGCAGCTTGGCCGCGGCAGTCTCCATCGCGGCTTCGAGTTCAGGCACCTCGGCGGCGAACTCGGGGTCCTCGGACGCCATCTCCTTGGCGGCGGCAAGGTCATCACGGATGCCTTCCCACTTGTGGTAGGCCTCGACAATGCCATTGAGCTGAGCCGACCGCCGCCCCAGTTTCCGGGCAAGCCGCTGGTCAGCATAGACAGCAGGATCCCCCAGCTGCGCCTGGATGGCATCATGCTCATCAAGCAGGCCCTGTACGGACTCAAACATTTAAAACCTCTTTCGACTTGTACAAGTCTAGTTTCGCCGGGTGGCTGGTAGGACACGCCAAAGGGCGGGGCCCGCAGATTATGCGACGGCCCCGCCCCTGACTCAGCTACTTGTCGTTATCCGACTTCGCACCAAGCGTCGTCTTCTGGACCTGCATGAGGAACTCGACGTTGCTCTGGGTTTCCCGGATCTTGTTGGTGAGCAGTTCAAGGCTCTGCTGGGTCTCGAGTCCGGAGAGGACGCGGCGCAGCTTCCACATGATCTTGACTTCCTCGGGGGAAAGCAGGTTTTCCTCGCGGCGGGTGCCGGACGCGTTGACGTCCACGGCGGGGAAGATGCGCTTGTCGGCCAGCTGGCGGGACAGGCGGAGCTCCATGTTGCCGGTGCCCTTGAACTCTTCGAAGATGACCTCGTCCATCTTGGATCCGGTCTCCACGAGGGCGGTGGCCAGGATGGTCAGCGAGCCGCCGTTTTCGATATTGCGGGCGGCACCGAAGAAGCGCTTGGGCGGGTAGAGGGCTGCGGAGTCCACACCACCGGACAGGATGCGGCCGGAGGCCGGTGCTGCCAGGTTGTAGGCGCGGCCCAGGCGGGTCATGGAGTCCAGGAGGACCACCACGTCCATGCCCATCTCCACGAGGCGCTTGGCGCGTTCGATGGAGAGTTCGGCCACGGTGGTGTGGTCGTCGGCGGGACGGTCGAAGGTGGAGGCGATGACCTCACCCTTGACGGTGCGCTGCATGTCCGTGACTTCTTCGGGACGTTCGTCCACCAGCACCATCATGAGGTGGACCTCAGGGTTGTTGGTGGTGATGGCGTTGGCGATGGACTGCAGGATGAGCGTCTTGCCGGCCTTGGGCGGCGAAACGATCAGGCCGCGCTGGCCCTTGCCGATCGGGGCCACCAGGTCAATGACCCGGGGGCCGATCTTCTTGGGGTCCGTCTCGAGGCGCAGGCGCTCGGAGGGGTACAGCGGGACGAGCTTGGCGAATTCGACGCGGTCCTTGAGTTCCTCAGGCGTCTTGCCATTGACAGAAGTGACGCGGACAAGGGCGTTGAACTTCTGGCGGGCGGACTGCTGGCTGCGGTCCTCGCCGTCACGCGGTGCACGGATGGCGCCGACCACGGCGTCGCCCTTGCGCAGGTTGTACTTCTTGACCTGGGCGAGGGAGACGTAGACGTCGTTCGGGCCCGGCAGGTAGCCGGAGGTGCGGATGAACGCGTAGTTCTCCAGGACGTCCAGGATGCCGGCGACGGGCAGCAGCACGTCGTCTTCGGTGATTTCGACGTCGTCCACGTCCGGGCCCTGGTTGCGGCCACGGCGGCGGTCGTTGCGGTCGCGGAAGCGGTCGTTGCGGGAGTTGTCCCGGTCCTGGCCACCGGAGCGGTCGTTGCGGTCGTTCCGGTCGCGGCGGTTACGGCGGTTGCGGCGGCTTCCGCCGTCGCTGTCATCGTTGTCGCGGTTGTCCCGGGCACCTTCACGCTGGGCACCTTCACGCTGGCCGGCGTCGCGGCTGCCGCTGTTGTCACGGCCGCCGTCCGAGTCGCGGGAGGTGTTGTCACGGCCGCGGGTGCGGCCGGCTTCACGGCGTTCGGTGCGCTGGCCGGCGTCGCCTGCTTCGGTTGCGGGGGCTTCGGTGCGCTGCTCGGTTGAACGCTGCTCCGTTGAACGCTGCTCGGTTGAACGCTGTTCCGTGGCGGGCTGTTCTGCCGGGGTTTCGGCCGGGGCTTCCTGGACAGCGGCAGCGGCTTCGCTGCGGCGGCGGTTGCGGGTGCGCGGCTGGCGGCGCTCAGGGGCGCCTTCAGTGGCCTCCGCAGTTTCCGCAGGGGCGGCCGACGGCGCCTCGACGGTGGTACCGGCAGGTGCGGCGGGGGTTTCCACAAGGGGAGCTTCGGTTGCCGGGGAAACCACGCCGTCACTGACGGCGCGGCGGCTGCGGCCGCGTCCACGGGCACGGGTGCCTTCCGCGGCGGGAGCTTCGGCGGCCGGGGCCTCCGGAGCGGAAGCCGGTGCAGCTGCGGCCGGGGCCACGGCGGATTCCGTAGCCTTTGCCGCAGCCTTTGCGGGGGCCTTGGCAGTGAGTGTTCCGGCACGGTGGGCGGAAATGGCCGAGACCAGGTCCCCCTTGCGCATGCGGGATCCACCCGAGATACCGAGCTGGCTGGCGAGAGCCTGCAGCTGGGCGAGCTTCAGGCCGGCAAGGCCGCTGCTCTTGGCGGTTGCGGCCGGTGATTCGGCAGCAGAAGTTGAGTGTTCCACAGCTGGCGACAGCTCAGTGGTTTCGGTCACGAAGGATCCTTCCCCCTCGACGGCGTCCAGACTGGGAGCTGGGCGCGATGATTTGATCTGGGCTGCAGTTCAGATCTGCAGCCGGGATTTCGGCCTTGCCGGTTGGATTTCGGCCAGCAGGGCCGGATACTGATTCACCTTGCACTGCGCCCATGGCGCAGCGCCGGACTGACGGTTCAGGGGCAGTTGAATGCTGCAGATTCCTGCGACAGACCAAGCAGGCGGCACCGGAATACATTCACAGTCGTAGATCAAATAGCAACTGAATGCAGGAGCAGATCAGATAGGCGGAATTACCGCCGGTGCAGTTCAACCTTAGCACCTTCAACGTCCACTGCGAGCTTCAGGACGCGCCAGCCGATGTCCGGCGTGTTCTCCGCCGTGTAGGCCTTGATGAAGGCGAGGGCCTTGCCTGCCTGGTCTTCACCGTTTGCCAGCACCAGGACGGTGGGCCCGGCACCGGAAACCACGGCCGCGTAGCCCGCTTTTCGGAGTGCGCCGATCAACGCGGCACTGGGCCGCATGGCGTCCGCGCGGTAGCTCTGGTGCAGGTAGTCCTCGGTGCCCGGCAGCAGGAATTCGGGGTTCTGCGTCAGCGCGTGGATCAGCAGCGCCGCCCGGCCGGAGTTCATGGCGGCAGCGTGGTGTCCCACAGATGCCGGCAACAGGGCGCGGGCTGCCTCGGTGGAGAGTTCGTAGTCAGGTACCGCCACGATGGGGATGACGGACGTGGCCACCGTGGCACTGGTGCTGCTGTACTGCTCACTGTCCTGCCATGACAGCGCCAGGCCGCCGAAGATGGCGGGTGCCACGTTGTCCGGATGGCCCTCCAGTTCACTGGTGAGCTGGAGGATCCAATCCTTTCCGCGCTGGTCCCCGGCCGGCACCATGGCATTTGCAGCCGAAACTGCGGCCACCACCGCTGACGCGGATGAGCCCAGCCCCCGGCCGTGCGGGTTGACGTTGTCCGCAACCACCCGCAGTCCGCCGTGCCGGTAGCCCAGCCGCTCGAAGGCCGCGTCCATGGCGCGGACCACCAGGTGGCTGGCATCCCGCGGCAAAGTGTCCGCGCCCTCGCCGCGGAGCTCAAACACGAGTTCATCCGTGTCGAGGCTTTCCACGGTGAGGGTGTCATGCAGGGCCAGAGCGAGCCCCAGGCTGTCGTAGCCCGGACCGAGGTTGGCGCTGGTGGCGGGCACCCGGACGCTGACGCGCTGCCCGGGCTCGATCAGGTGCAGTCCGACAGTGGCCTGCGAGGTGGTGTCCAAGGCTATTTTTCTTCCAGTCCCAGCTCAGCGGCGACAGTAACCACGTCATTCGGTACCTTGACGGGCTGGACTTCGCTGCCGTCTTCCGTGCGCAGGGCCCACTGGGGGTCCTTCAGGCCGTGCCCGGTGACGGTGATGACGATGGTCTTGCCGCTGGGAACCTCGCCGGCGGCGTGCTTCTTGAGCAGGCCCGCCACGCCGGCAGCGGAGCCGGGCTCCACGAACACGCCTTCCCTGGCCGACAGCCAGCGGTGGGCGTTCAGGATTTCCTCGTCGGTGACGGCATCGATGAGTCCACCGGATTCGTCACGTGCCCCTACGGCCCCGTCCCAGGAAGCGGGGTTTCCGATGCGGATGGCCGTGGCGATGGTGTCCGGCTCGGTGATCGGGTGGCCCGCCACGAACGGTGCTGCCCCGGCTGCCTGGAAGCCCCACATGGCGGGCGTCCTGGTGGCGACGGCGGGCAGGGTGCCGGCCGTGTCGGATTCGAAGGGGGCTGAATACTCCTTGTAGCCCTTCCAGTATGCCGTGATGTTGCCGGCATTGCCCACGGGCAGGACGTGGATGTCCGGTGCGTCGCCCAGGGCATCGACCACTTCGAAGGCGCCGGTCTTCTGGCCCTGGATGCGGGCAGGGTTGACGGAGTTGACCAGGAAGACGGGGTACGACTCCCCCAGCTTGCGGGCGATGTCCAGGCAGTTGTCGAAGTTGCCGTCCACCTGCAGGAGGGTGGCGCCATGGGCGATCGCCTGGCTCAGCTTGCCCATGGAGATCTTGCCCTCGGGCACCAGGACGGCGCACTTCAGGCCGGCGGCGGTTGCGTAGGCGGCGGCTGAAGCGGACGTGTTGCCGGTGGACGCACACACAACGGCCTTCGCACCGGAGGCTACCGCCGCGGTCATGGCCATGGTCATGCCCCGGTCCTTGAAGGACCCGGTGGGGTTCATCCCCTCCACTTTCAGGTAGACCTCGGAACCGGTGAGTTCTGAGAGCTTCTGCGCGTGGACCAGCGGGGTGCCGCCCTCCCCCAGGGTGATCACCCGGGTGGACTCCGTCACGGGCAGACGGTCAGCGTATTCGCGGATGACGCCGCGCCATTGGTGAGCCACTTAGACTCCTTCTACCCGCAGAACGGATGTAACTGAATTGATGACGTCCAGGCCCTTTACGGCCTGGACGGTGGCTGCAAGGGCAGCCTCTGATGCGCGGTGGGTGACAATCCGCAGTTCGGCCGACTCCACGTTGGATTCCGCATCCCGGTGGATGGTCTGCCGCATGATTTCGATGGAGACGCCGTGCTCGGCGAACAGCTGGGCGATCCGGGCAAGCACGCCGGGCTGGTCTGCAACATCCAGGCCGATGTAGTAGCTGGTGGTGGCCGCTTCGATGGGCAGCGCCGGGACGTGGCCGGTGGTGGTTTCCGTGCGCTGGGGTCCGCCCAGGACCAGCCGGCGGGCGGCCGACACGAGATCGCCCATAACGGCAGACGCCGTGGGGGTTCCCCCGGCGCCCTGGCCATAGAACATCAGCTCGCCGGCGTTTTCCGCTTCGATGAACACGGCGTTGAAGGCACCGCGGACCGCGGCCAGCGGATGTTCGCGCGGCAGGAGGGTGGGGTGGACACGGACGGACACGCCTTCCTCACCATTGGCGTCGGTCAGCTTCTCCGCGATGGCCAGCAGCTTGATCACGAAGCCGGCGTCCTTCGCCGCGGCGATGTCGGCAGCGCTGACGTTGGTGATTCCCTCGCAGTGGACGTTCTCCAGGGCGAAGCGGGTGTGGAAGGAGAGCGAGGCCAGGATGGCGGCCTTGGCGGCGGCGTCGTGGCCTTCGACGTCGGCCGTGGGGTCGGCTTCCGCGTAGCCAAGGCGCTGGGCCTCGGCGAGGGCGTCCGCGAACTGGGCACCGGTGGAATCCATCTGGTCAAGGATGAAGTTGGTGGTGCCGTTGACGATGCCCAGCACCCGGGTGATCCGGTCGCCCGAGAGGCTGTCGCGGATGGGGCGGAGGATGGGAATGGCACCGGCCACGGCAGCTTCGTAGGAGAGCTGGACGTGGGCCTTGTCAGCCTCTTCGTAGAGGGTGGGGCCGTCCTGGGCCAGGAGCGCCTTGTTGCCCGTCACGACGCACGCGCCGTTGCGCAGCGCGGAGAGGATCAGGGTGCGGGCCGGTTCGATGCCGCCCATCAGTTCGATGACCAGGTCGGCGTCCTTGACCAGGGTGTCGGCGTCGGTGGTGAAGAGCTCCTGCGGCAGGTCAACGTCGCGCGGGGCGTTGACGTTGCGCACGGCGATGCCGCTGAGCTGCAGGCGGGCACCTGTCCGGGCGGCAAGGGCATCGGCGTCCTCAAGGAGGATCCGCGCAACCTGGGCCCCAACGTTGCCACAGCCCAGCAGGGCTACTTTCAGCGTTCGCATTTCCGTCATTCAGGCTCCCATGTCGCGGTTCAGCAGGTCTTCTTCGGTTTCCCCGCGGACAATCAGCCGGGAAGATCCGTCGCGCACCGCGACAACGCCCGGCCGGGCCAGATAGTTGTAGTTGCTCGAGAGGGCCCAGCAGTAGGCGCCGGTTCCCGGTACAGCAAGCAGATCACCGGCTGCCACGTCCTCGGGCAGATATACATCTCTAACAACTATGTCGCCGCTCTCGCAATGTTTGCCCACCACGCGGGACAGCTGCGGCGCCGCGCCGGACGTCCGCGAGGCCAGAACGGCCGAATAATCCGCGTCGTACAGCACTGGCCGGGCGTTATCGCTCATGCCACCGTCAACCGAAACATACCGGCGGGGATACGTAACGTTGTTGCCCGCGTCACCGTCCGCGGAAGCCGCAGGGGCATCCACGCGGACCGTCTTCACGGTGCCCACCTCGTAAAGGGTGAACGTGGTGCTGCCCACGATGGCGCGCCCGGGCTCGATGGAGATGCGGGGCGCGTCAATGCCCAGCTCGGCGCAGGTGGAACGCACGACGGCGGCCATCGCCGTGGCGATTTCAGCGGCGGGGCGCGGGGTGTCCACCGGGGTGTAGGCAATCCCGTATCCGCCCCCGAGGTCCAGTTCCGGCAGGGTGATGGAGTATTTTTCCTGCATGGCGGCCAGGAAGCGAAGGAGCTTCTCGGCGGCCAGCGCGAAACCGTCCGGTTCGAAGATCTGCGACCCAATGTGGCAGTGCAGGCCCAGCAGTTCGATGCCGGGATGGGCTGTGGCCGCCGCCACTGCTTCCTCGGCGGCCGAGATGCCGGCCTCGTCAGTGGTGTCGGCTGCCATGGAGAGGCCGAACTTCTGGTCCTCGTGGGCAGTGGCGATGAACTCGTGGGTGTGGGCGTGCACGCCGGGAGTCAGCCGAAGCATGACCTTGGCCTGTTCACCGCGGGCCTCGGCGATGGTGCCCACCCTGTGGAGTTCGGCCAGGCTGTCCACCACGATCCGGCCCAGTCCCATGTCCAGGGCCCGGTGGATTTCGCCGTCGGACTTGTTGTTGCCGTGCAGCGCGACGTCCGCGCCGGGAATTCCGGCCCGGTGGGCCACGGCGAGTTCGCCGCCCGAGGCGGTGTCCAGGCGCAGCCCTTCCTCTTCCACCCAGCGGACCACCGCGGTGCAGAGGAACGACTTTCCGGCGTAGTAGACGTCCACTCCCCCGCAAATATCGGCAAAGGCGTCGTTAAAGGCGTCGCTGAATGCCCTGGCCCGGGCACGGAAGTCGTTCTCGCTCATCACGAAAAGCGGGGTGCCGTACTGCCGCTGAAGCTCGCTGACGGGGATGCCGTCAATGCTGAGTTCGCCGTCCCCGTTGCGTGCCACGTCGCGGGCCCACATCGGTTCGTGGAGGGCATTGAGGTCGTCCGGAACCGTGAGCCACTCCGGGGCAAGCGGAGAAGCCTGGGCTGCTGTGTGCGTCACCGGGTCACATCCGTTCCGGCGCCGAAACGCCCAGCAGGTCGAGTCCGTTCGCCAGCACCTGGCTGGTGGCGTCGTTGAGCCACAGGCGGGTGCGGTTGAGGTCGGTCACGGGTTCGTCGCCCATGGGGGCAATGCGGCAGGCGTCGTACCAGCGGTGGTAGGCCCCGGCGATGGCCTCAAGGTGCCGTGCCACGCGGTGCGGTTCGCGCAGCTCTGCTGCCTTGGCCACGATGGACGGGTAGCTGCCCAGGTAGGACAGCAGCTCGTTTTCCGTGGCGTGGTCCAGCAGCGAGGCGTCGAACGCGGAACGGTCCACGCCCGCAGCCACGGCATTGCGTGCGGCGCCGCGCGAGCGGGCATGGGCGTACTGCACGTAGAACACCGGGTTCTCGTTGCTGTGCTTCTTCAACAGGTCCGGGTCAAGGGTCAGCGGAGAATCGGCCGGGAAGCGCGCCAGGGAGTATCGGACGGCGTCCTTGCCCAGCCAGGAGATCAGGTCCTTGAGTTCGATGATGTTGCCGGCCCGCTTGGACAGCTTGGCGCCGTTGACGGAGACGAGCTGACCGATCAGCACCTCGATGTTGACCTCGGGATCGTCGCCGGCCGCGGCCGCGATCGCCTTGAGCCGGTTGATGTAGCCGTGGTGGTCGGCGCCGAGCAGGTAGATCTTCTCGGTGAAGCCGCGGTCCTTCTTGGACAGGTAGTACGCCGCGTCGGCGGCGAAGTACGTCGGCTCGCCGTTCGCGCGGATCATCACCCGGTCCTTGTCGTCGCCGAAGTCCGTAGTGCGCAGCCAGACCGCGCCGCCGTCGTCGTAGACGTGGCCTTGTTCCCGCAGGCGGGCGACGGCGTCCGCGATGGCGCCGGCGTCGTGCAGCTCCTGCTCGGAGAAGAAGACGTCGAACTCGACGCCGAAGTCCGCCAGGGTGGCCTTGATGTCCTTCATCTGCGCTTCATAGGCGGCGGCGCGGATGACCGGCAGGGCCGCCACTTCAGTGAGCTCGCGGATGTCCGGGTGGGCAGTGAGCACTTCGTGGCCCAGGTCCGCGATGTACTGTCCCGGGTAGCCGCCGTCCGGCACGGGAAGGCCGTGCAGCCGGTTGTAGACGGAGGTGGCGAAGGTGTTCATCTGCGAGCCGGCGTCATTGATGTAGTACTCGGCCGTGACGTCGGCCCCGGACGCCCGCAGCACGCGGGCGATGGAATCGCCCAGGGCGGCCCAGCGGGTGTGCCCGATGTGCAGCGGCCCGGTGGGGTTTGCGGACACGAACTCCATGTTGACGGTGTGCCCGGCGAGCGCCGTGTTGGTGCCGTAGTCCCCGCCGGCCTCGACAATGACCTTTGCCAGGGCGCCGGCGGCCGCGGCGTCCACCGTGATGTTCAGGAAGCCAGGGCCGGCGATGTCGACGGCGGAGACGCCGTCGATGGTCTTCAACCGGCTGCTGAGGAGGGTGGCGAATTCGCGCGGGTTGGTACCCGCCTGCTTGGCGAGTTGGAGGGCAATGTTGGTGGCCCAGTCGCCGTGGTCCCGGTTCTTGGGCCGCTCCACGCGCACCTCAGCCGGAATGGCTGACGCCGCAAGGTCAATATCACCGGCGGCGACGGCGTCTTTGAGGCAGGCGGATATGGCGAGGGAAAGTTCTTCGGGAGTCACCCCTCTAGACTACCGGGGGCCAGTGACAGCAAAGAATTTGGCGGCCTGGGCCGCCCTTCCGGCTCCATGGACGGGTGGGCCCGGCTCCGCGGTGAACCATTCCGGCCCATCCGGCGTTGACTAGACCGTAACCACTGCCGCACGGGATTGCGCAAAGACGGCATTGCGCAAAGAGACCGGTACAGCCCCAACAGTGAAACGAGAGCCTTCATGAGACCCTCCACCCCTCAAAGCCCCGCCATATCCAGCGCCGCGCTCCGCAAGGGTATCTTCGCCGGCCTTGCAGGCCTGTCCCTCGCAGGAACCGTGGCCGGCTGTGCACCATCCACGGCGGACAGCACCCCGGGCGCTGCGGGAAGCCCGTCCACTCCTTCTGCGGGTTCTTCCGCCCTGGCCGGCAGCGGCGGCAATTACAGAGACGGCACCTACAGCGCGGACGGGAACTACGTGTCACCCAACGGCACGGAAACGGTGGGCGTTCAGCTGACGCTGGCGGCGGGAAAGGTCACGGACGTGCAGATCACCCAGCACCCGTCCAATCCGAACACCCGCAAGTTCCAGGGCCAGTTCGCCGGTGGCATCGCTGCCCAGGTGGTGGGCAGGAACATCGATGAACTGAACGTTTCCAAGGTTGCAGGCTCCTCCCTGACCAGCGGAGGCTTCAACCAGGCCGTGGACAAGATCAAGGCGGAGGCGCAGTAGGCGGTGTCCGTCACGGACTGGGATGACTTCCTGTTCCAGGGGATCGGAACCGGCTGGGACATCACCACTCCCCTGCCGTTGCCCGCGCCCCTGCGCGCACGCGTGCTTAACACGGTTGAGAAGTTCGACGCCGACTGGTCCCGTTTCCGGGCCGACTCGCTGGTGTCGGACCTGGCACGGGAGCCGGGGCGTTATCAGTTTCCGGACGAGGCTGCTCCGCTGGGCGAGCTTTACAGCCTGCTCTACCGGCTGACCGGCGGCGCCATGACGCCGCTGATTGGCGGCAGCCTGGAGCGCCTGGGGTATGACGCAGCGTATTCGCTCCGGCCGGCCGGTCCGCCGCTGCCTGCGCCGGCCTGGGAATCGGTGCTCACGTGGTCCGGAACCGTCCTGACGGCCAGCGCCCCCGTGCTGCTGGACATCGGCGCCGCAGGCAAGGGCCTGCTGGTGGACCTCCTGGCCGCGGACCTGGCGGCCGCCGGCATCGGCGCCTTCGTCATCGACGCCAGTGGCGACCTGCTGGCCCGCGGGGCAGGACCCGTCAGCGTGGCGCTTGAACACCCCTACAACCCTGCACAGGCGATTGGGACGATCCACCTGGACGGCCGCGCCCTGTGTGCGTCGGCTGCCAACCGCCGCGCCTGGGGGGACGGACTCCACCACGTCCTGGACGGGACCACCGGGCAGCCGGTGCGGACCGCCGTCGCCACCTGGGCCTTGGCGGGGACTGCCATGGTGGCCGACGCCCTCGCCACGGCCCTGTTCTTTGTTCCCGGCGCCGCGCTCCAGGAAAGCTTTGATTTTTCGTGGCTGACCGTCTTTTCCGACGGCAGCGCCGCCTACTCCGCCGAATTCGAAGGGATGCTGTTCTCATGAGTCCCGTGGAAACACCGCACGCCCCGGCTCCGTCCCTGGCCGGCCGGATGGGGACCGCCGTGGGCAGGTTCACCATGTACCGGGTTGTCCTAACAGTCCTGGCGGTCCTGGCCGCCTACAGCATCCTGCTCAACATCCTGGGCTGGCTGACGTTCGGTATCCCTGAAATGCTCGCGCACCTGGGGCTGTGCCTGGGCTTGACCTACGCCTCCAACCGGGCGCTGGCGGCGCTTTTCCGGGTCAACCCCCACACGGAGTCCTCCCTCATCACGGGGCTGCTGCTGTATTTCCTGTTCTGGCCGTCCCTGCAGCCGCTGGACCTGGCCGGGGTGGCGCTGGCATGCGTCCTGGCCTCCGCCTCCAAATATGCCTTGGCGTGGCGCGGCCGGCACATCTTCAATCCTGCCGCCGCCGGCGCCTTCGCCACCGGCCTCACCGGGCTGAATATCGCTACGTGGTGGGCGGCCACACCTGCCATGCTGTGGCTGCTGGTGCCGGGCGTGCTGCTGGTCCTGTACCGGACCCGCAAAGTGCTGATGGCATCCATGTTCACGCTGGTGGCCACCGCCATCATCACCCTTGAACTGCTTCGATCGGGCATGACGGCAGGCATGGGCATCTACCAGGCCCTGGCGCAGCGGCCGGTCCTGTTCTTCGTGGGATTCATGCTGACCGAGCCCCTGACCCTGCCGCCCCGCCGCAGGCACCAGCTGGCGCTGGCCGCCGTGGTGGGAGTGCTCTTCGCCGTCCCCTGGAACCTGGGCCTGTTCGCCAACTCGCCCGAGGCAGCCCTGCTGGCAGGCAACCTGCTGGCCTTCCTGGCAGGCCAGCGCGGGGCCGTGAAGCTCCGGTTCACCGGCACCCGGCAGCTGACGCCCGCCACCACCGAGTTCACGTTCAACCCGGCCCGGCCGGTGCGCTTCCTTCCGGGCCAGTACATGGAACTGGACCTGCCGCACGCCAGGCCGGACGGCAAGGGCCGACGCCGGGTGTTCAGCCTGACAAGCCCACCGCGGGAGCGGCTGGTGAAGTTCGCCGTGCGGACGGCCGGTCCCTTGTCTGCGGCAAAGGAGGCGCTGCTGGCCCTGCGGCCGGGCGACGAAGTGGCAGCCACGGCGGTGGGCGGCGACTTTATCCTGCCGCGCGATCCGCACCGGCCGGTGTTGCTCATCGCGGCGGGAATCGGCATCACGCCCTTCGTTTCATACCTGTCCTCCGGGGGGCTGCGGGAGCGGGACGCCGTGCTCCTGCTCCTGGCCCATAGCGCAGGGGAAGTCGCCTACGCGGAGGAACTCCGGGACGCCGGCATCCGGGTGCTGGTGCGGTTGGCGGACGGTTCCCGGCCGCCCTCCGGCCTGGCCTCCGCTGCCGCAAACACCGGCCCGGGAGCCCGGCTGGACGGAGGGGCCCTTGCGGCGCTCGTGCCGGACATCGCCGCCCGTGACGTCTATGTTTCGGGGTCCCCGGCAAGCGTTGCATCGCTCCGCCGGGCGGCGAAGAGCGCCGGTGCCCGCCGGGTCCGGACGGACTCCTTCGCCGGCTATTGAAACCGCTTCTTTGCCTGTCCTTTCCTGGCCGTGGTGTCGGTTTTCCCTTGCGGGCCACCTTCCTGCTAAGCTCTAGGACGTCCCGCCGGGAACGGCAGGGAATACGGATTGCCCTCGTAGCTCAGGGGATAGAGCGTCTGCCTCCGGAGCAGAAGGTCGTAGGTTCGAATCCTATCGAGGGCACAGAAAACCCCCGCCGCTTCACTGAAGCGGCGGGGGTTCTTTCGTTTTCCGGCCTTTCCTGCTGCGCTGCGGAAGCCGCAGGATCAGAAATGCAGGGCAACCTCGTCAAGCGTGGCCAGGGTCAGCACGGCTTCCTCGACAGTTTCATGGTCTTCCAGCTCACGCTCGATCCGGCGCAGGACCACCGCCACCTCATGTTCGGGATGGTCCCCCTGCAGGTCCACGGCCGCAACCAGGTACAGCTTGCGGGGACCGACGAATTCCAGGTGCAGGTACGTGAGCCGCGCGATCTCGGGGTGCGCCAGCACCCGTTGCGCCATGGACCGTTCAATGTCGGGGGTGACGCCCTGGCCCACCAGGAAGCGCCTGTTGCGGTCGATCAGGACGACGGCGACGACGGCCAGCAGCACGCCGACCGCGATCGAACCGATTGCATCGGGCAACGGCGATCCGGTGACCTGGTGCAGGAACACGCCCACGAAGGCTATGACAAGGCCGATCAGCGCGGCAGCGTCCTCGGCGAAGACGGCGCGCAGGGTGGGATCGGAGCTGATGAGCACCTGCTCCAGCGTGTGCCGGTCCAGCTCATGGGCCGCCTTCCTGGTCTGCCGGAAAGCCTGGACAAAGGAGATGCCTTCGAAGACGAAAGACACCGCCAGGACCACATAGGCCACCATGAAATCTGCGGCCGGCTCCGGCTCGATGATCTCCTGGATGCCATGCATGATGGACACCACCGCGCCGGCGGTAAAGAGTCCGAACGCGGCGAACATGGACCACACGTAGGCTTCACGGCCGTAGCCCATGGGATGGCTCTTGTCCCTGGGCCTGCCTGAACGGCGCTCGGCGAAGAACAGGAACACCTGGTTTCCTGTGTCCGCCCAGGAGTGGGCTGCCTCCGCTGCCATGGAGGCCGAGCCCGAAAGGACTGCGGCCACCGACTTCGCCACTGCCACGAGCGTATTGGCTACGAACGCGATGATGACCGTGAGGAGGGTGGAGCCGGGCTTGTTGCGCTTTTCGGTGTCAGCCATGCGCCTACCGTACCCATCCGGGCCTGCTGCAGCACCCGGAAGGCAACCGAATTCGCGGCGGCCGCCTGCAGTCAATTGTCGGAGGCTCCTCTTAGGCTGAAACCACCTAGCTGAGGGAGTACGCCATGCAAGTTCAGTTCTGTTCCATCGTTCCGCCCTACCTGTTGCGCCGGCTGGCCCAACAGGACGCACCGGGATTCTCTTCGGCGGCAAGCGCGGCCCGGAAGGCCCTTGGCCACATCGAATCATTCCAGGCAGCACGTGCACAGGCCGTCCCGGTCCTCCCGTCCGGGCTGCGCCAGGTCAAGCCGGGCCCGGTGGACCGCACCATCTACGATGCCGGCGGCGAAGAAACGCTCCCGGGCAGGCTGGTCCGGGAAGAAGGCGGGCGCGCCACCGGCGACGCCGCCACCGATGAAGCCTACGACGGCCTGGGTCACACGCACCGGCTGTATGCCGACGCCTTCGGCCGGGATTCGGTTGACGGACGCGGCATGAAGCTCGATGCCACGGTGCACTTCGGCAACCTGTACGACAACGCTTTCTGGAACGGCTCCCAGATGGTGTTCGGTGACGGCGACGGCGACGTCTTTGACCGGTTCACCAGGTCCCTCAGCGTTATCGGACACGAACTGGCGCACGGGGTCACCCAGTACTCGGCCGGGCTTGCGTACCGGAACCAGGCGGGCGCCCTTAATGAGTCGATGTCAGATGTCTTCGGCGCCCTCGTTGAGCAGTACGTCAAGAACCAGTCCGCCGCCCAGGCCAGCTGGCTGATCGGTGAAGGCCTCTTTACATCCAAGGTCCAGGGGCAGGCCCTTCGGTCCATGAAGGCGCCCGGAACGGCGTACGACGACGACGTGCTGGGCAAGGACCCGCAACCCGACTCCATGGACTCGTATGTCCGGACCAGCGCAGACAACGGCGGTGTCCACATCAACTCCGGCATCCCCAACCGCGCGTTCTACCTGGTGGCGGACGCCCTGGGCGGCAATGCCTGGGAGGCGCCCGGCCGCATCTGGTACGAGACCCTTACCAGCGGTTCGATGCCGCCGGCCGCAACCTTCACCGTCTTTGCCCGCGCCACGGCACGGGCCGCCGCAGACCTGTTCGGTTCGGGGTCCAAAGAGCATGACGCCGTAACGGGGGCGTGGGAAACTGTGAAGGTCAAGGTTTAACCACCCCGGCTGACCGTCACTGGCCGCCGGGCCACAGGGAAGCCCAGGGGCCAGGCCATGAAGATCAAGGTGGAACGGAGCGGCGGGATAGCTGCGGTTACGCGGGTGTGGACGGTCGATGCGCAATCGGACAGCGACCTCAGCCAATGGCAGCCCCTGGTCGAGGCCTGCCCGTGGGATTCGGTACCCAAGACGCCAAGGGCAGCTGCCGAGCAATTTGCGGAAGCCCAACCGGACAGGTTCATCTACTCGATCCGGGCAGGGCAACGCAGGGCAGCACTTCCCGAGCAGGCCGTCACCGGACCCTGGCGGATTCTTGTGGACAGCGCACGGGAAGCGGCCGAGGAACTCCGCGCCCAGGAACGCCGCGACGAGCCCGCCCCGGGCTAGTGCAAAGGGTGCTACCCCGCCACAGCCAGTTGGCCGCGGAAAGCGCGGCGGTATGACTGCGGGCTGGTGTCCAGGACCTTGGCGAAGTGGTGCCGCAGCAGGACAGGGTGCCCGAAGCCGGACTCCCTGGCGATTTCTTCGATGTTCAGGTCCGTGGACTCAAGGAGTTCCTGGGCCCGGAGCACCCGCTGTGAATTGAGCCAGGCGGCAGGCGTCGCTCCGGTCTCGGACCGGAAGCGCCGGGCGAACGTCCTGGCCGACAGGTGCACGCGTGCCGCCAGTTCGCTTACCGTGTGCTCGCGGTCCAGGTTCTCCACCATCCAGCGCAGCAGCTCCTCCATGGGAGCTGAGCCGCAGGCCGGCATTGGCCGGTCAATGAACTGCGCCTGGCCGCCGTCGCGGTGCGGAGGAACCACCATGTCCCTGGCGATCGCGGCAGCCACCTTGGCCCCGAGTTCGACCCGCACAAGGTGGAGGCAGGCATCGATCCCGGCGGCGGTCCCTGCGGACGTAATGATGTTGCAATCCTGCACGTAGAGTACGTTTTCGTCCACCTGCACGCCGGGATTTTCGGCAGCCAGTTGGCCGGAGTAGTGCCAGTGCGTGGTGCAGCGGCGCCCATCCAGCAAGCCGGCGCGGGCCAAGGCAAAAGCGCCCGAGCAGATGGACATCACCCAGGCCCCCCTTGCATCAGCAGCCCTCAGCGCCTCGACTACGGATTCATGCAACTCGTCGCCCCTCCCGTAGGGGGCCATGATGACCAGGTCCGCATCTTCGGTGGCTTCAAGTCCCAGGCCCACGTTGAGGGTCAGGCCTGACTTCAACCGGACGTCGCCAGGCTCCGGCGTGCAGACGCGGAAGTCGAAGGCCGGGACGCCGCTCCCCCGGCCGGATCTGTCGATGCCGAATACCTCGCAGGCAGTGCCGAACTCGAACATCGAGAAGTTGGGAACCACGATGACGGCCACTGATTTGAGCATGCTTCCATTGTGGCAGGAATTATGTCTTTTTGGGCATTTCTGCCACTTTTTCCCTGTTGCAGGATGGAGAAGCATGGAGGCATGGAAATCCTCATAAGCCTCCTCATCCTCCTGATCCTCCTCGTGGCCGCAGCAACCATTTCAGCGCTTTTGCGTGATGGCCGGGGGCACACGCCTCCTGCTGAATCCCACGAAGCCTGGTCCGCCCTGGACCTCCCAAGCATCAACTACACGCTCCGCGTTTTCTAGGGCAGAACCAAAGGCGCCGGACACCTGCCGGCAGTACAAACGGGAAGCCGGGGCTCCCGCAGTAGACTGTCTGCAGCCATGACTTTTCATATCTCCTATCCCGCCGAGCTGCCGGTTTCCGAGCGCCGCGAGGACTTGATGGCCGCGATCGCGGCCAACCAGGTGACCATCATCGCCGGCGAGACCGGCTCCGGAAAGACCACCCAGATCCCCAAGATGTGCCTGGAACTTGGCCTGGGCGAGAAGGGACTGATCGGCCACACGCAGCCCCGGCGGCTGGCAGCCCGGACCGTGGCCGAGCGCATTGCGGAAGAGCTTGGCGTGGACATCGGCCAGGAGGTGGGCTTCCAGGTCCGTTTCACCGGTGAGGTAAGCAAGGCAACCAAGGTCAAGCTGATGACCGACGGCATCCTGCTTGCCGAGATCCAGCGGGACAGACTGCTGCGCAGGTACAGCACCATCATCATTGACGAGGCACACGAACGAAGCCTCAACATCGACTTCATCCTGGGCTACCTCAAGCGGATCCTGCCGCAGCGGCCGGACCTGAAGGTGATCATCACCTCGGCCACCATCGACCCGGAACGGTTCGCCCACCACTTCGGGACCCCGGAACAACCCGCTCCCATCGTCGAAGTCTCCGGCCGGACCTATCCGGTGGAAATCCGCTACCGGCCGCTGTCCCAGCCCAAGGCCGACGACGACGACCCCTCGGACGATGAACTCGAGGAGGACCGCGATCCCCTGGATGCCGTCTGCGATGCGGTGGACGAGCTCGCGGCGGAGGCGCCCGGTGACATCCTGGTCTTCTTCTCCGGCGAGCGGGAGATCCGCGACGCCGCGGACGCACTCCAGGCCCGGATCCAGTCCAACCGAAGGCTGTCCAACACCGAGATCCTTCCCCTGTTCGCGCGCCTGAGCCTGCAGGAGCAGCACAAGGTGTTCCACCCCGGCAGCAAGCGCCGGATCGT
Organism: Arthrobacter sp. Soil761; assembly: GCF_001428325.1. Classification (NCBI taxonomy): domain Bacteria; kingdom Bacillati; phylum Actinomycetota; class Actinomycetes; order Micrococcales; family Micrococcaceae; genus Arthrobacter; species Arthrobacter sp. Soil761. The sequence continues at coordinate 389,162 of NZ_LMSF01000001.1, forward strand.
GCTTGCCACCAACGTGGCGGAAACGTCACTCACGGTGCCGGGCATCAAGTACGTCATCGACACGGGCACGGCCCGCATCTCCCGGTATTCGCACCGCACCAAGGTCCAGCGCCTGCCCATCGAACGCGTCTCGCAGGCATCGGCCAACCAGCGCTCCGGCCGCTGCGGCCGGGTGTCTGACGGCATCGCCATCCGGCTCTACTCGGAGGAGGACTACGAGTCCCGGCCCCGGTTCACGGATCCGGAGATCCTGCGCACCAACCTCGCCGCCGTCATCCTCCAGATGACCGCCATGGGCGTGGCAAAGGGCCCCAAGGACGTTGAGGAGTTCCCCTTTGTCGAGCCGCCGGAAACGCGGGCCATCAACGATGGCGTTACCCTCCTTCGCGAGCTCGGCGCCCTGGCTCCCCCACGCCCGCAAGACAACGGCGGTAAGCCCGGGGCAGGCGGCGGCCTCACCGCCGTCGGACAGAAACTCGCCCAGCTGCCCGTCGATCCCCGCCTGGGCCGAATGATCGTGGAGGCCGGAAAACGCGGCTGCGTCCGCGAAGTCATGGTCCTGGCGGCCGCGCTGACCATTCAGGACCCCCGCGAACGGCCCACAGACAAGCAGCAGCTGGCCGCGGAAAAGCACAACCGCTTCCGGGACGAAAACTCGGACTTCACCGGCTACCTCAACCTCTGGAACTACCTGCAGGAGAAACAGCAGGAACTGTCCTCGTCGGCCTTCCGCCGGTTGTGCCGGGCCGAATTCATCAACTACCTGCGGGTTCGCGAGTGGCAGGACCTCTTCGCGCAGTTGCGCCAGCTTGCGCGGCCGCTGGGGATCGCCCTGGACAACAAGCGCCTGGCCGATCCCGTGGGCAACCATGACGGGATCCACATCAGCCTGCTGTCCGGGCTCCTGAGCCACATCGGAATCCTGGATGAGCGCAAGCGCGAGTATGCAGGTGCCCGCGGCAGCCGGTTCGCGATCTTCCCCGGATCCGCGCTGTTCAAGAAGTCCCCCACGTTCGTCATGGCAGCGGAGCTGGTGGAAACCAGCCGCCTGTGGGCCAGGGTGGCGGCCAAATTCGATCCCCTGTGGGCCGAGCAGGTGGCACCGGACCTGGTGAAGCGCACCTACAGTGAACCGCACTGGTCCACGCGGCAAGGCGCGGTCATGGCCTACGAAAAGGTCACCCTTTATGGCGTTCCCATCATTGCCCAGCGGCGGATTAACTACGGCAGGGTGGATCCGGTCGTGGCCCGGGAGCTGTTCATCCGGCATGCCCTGGTGGAGGGTGACTGGAAGACCCACCACAAGTTCTTCCACCGCAACCGGGCGCTCCTGCATGAGGTGGAGGAACTCGAGGCACGCATGCGCCGCCGCGACCTGTTGGTGGATGACGAGACGCTGTTCGAGTTCTATGACGCCAGGATCGGCCCCGACGTGGTTTCCGAACGGCACTTCGATAAATGGTGGAAGGATGCCCGCCGGGAGAACCCGGACCTCCTGGACTACGACAAATCGCTGCTCCTCAGTGACGACGCCGATGACCTGGATGAATCGGCCTACCCCAAGACCTGGTTGCACAAGGGCTTCGAGCTTCCGCTGACGTACGAGTTCCACCCCGTGGCTCCTGGTTCACCGCCCAACCCGTCCGACGGCGTCACGGCCGAAGTTCCCGTCCTGTTCCTCAACCAGCTGGACGATGCCCCGTTCCGCTGGCTGATCCCCGGCCAGCGCGTGGAGCTGGTGACCGCGTTGATCAAGTCGCTGCCCAAGCAGGTCCGCAAGAACTTCGTTCCTGCCCCCGATGTTGCCCGGCAGGCGGTGGCGGTCCTCGAAGCGGACTTCGATCCTGCCCGGGATGAGCTGGAGCCGTCGCTGGAACTCGCGCTGCGGCGGATTCGCGGCGCCATCATCCCGCCCGGTTCCTGGAACTGGGACGCCGTGCCTGCGCACCTGCGCGTGAGTTTCAAGGTGGTGGACAGCGGCGGCAAGGTGCTGGGCGAAGGAAAGGACCTGGCCGAACTGCAGGAGAGGCTGGCTCCTGCCACCCGGCGCGCGATTGCAGACTCGCTCGGCGCCACACCGGCCTCCACTGCGCCCGGCGCCGGCGGCAAGGCCCAGCAGCGCAGGAACGGCAAGGCGTCCGACGCCGGAGCAGCCACACGCCCGCAGGCTGCCGGGGTGCCGGGAACCTCCGCCGCGGCCGGGTTCGTGGAGCAGGAAGGCCTGACGGAATGGAGTTTCGGCACCATCGAACGCCAGGTGAGCAGCATGGTCAAAGGCCACACCGTCACCGGGTACCCGGCCCTGGTGGACCAGGGAACCTCAGTGTCGCTGCGGGTCTTCCAGACGCAGGAGGAACAGCTCGACGCGATGCGCGGCGGCGTGATCCGCCTGCTTGCCCTGCGGGTTCCGGCGCCGGACCGCTACGTCCTGGAGCACCTGAGCAACACGGAAAAGCTGACCTTCAGCCAGAACCCGCACGGCTCGGTATCCGCCCTCATCGCGGACTGCGCGCTGGCGGCCATCGACAAGCTCACGCCCGCGGACCTTCCCTGGGACCGGAAGGCCTTTGACCAGCTGTATGAGCTGGTGCGTGCCGAACTGATCGACACCGTCTTCACGGTCACCGCCGTGGTGGAGCGCATCCTGGCCAGCACCCGCCGGATCGAGAAGCAGCTCAAGGGCACCACCAGCCTGGCCCTGATCAGCGCGCTCAACGACGTCAAGAGCCAACTGGAACAACTGGTGTATCCCGGTTTTGTGGCACGCACGGGCTACGCACAGCTCAGCCAGATGCCCCGGTACCTGGCGGCCATCGAGAAGCGGCTGGAGCGGCTGCCCGGCAACGTCCAGCGCGACGCCCTTAACATGGCTGTCGTCCAGCGGCTTGAGGACGACTACGACGATGCCGTCTCGGCGCTGCTGCCGGGACGGCGGGCAGGACGCGAGTTAACCCAGGTGCGCTGGATGATCGAGGAACTTCGGGTAAGCCTGTTCGCCGTCGAGCTCGGCACCGCGTATTCAGTGTCTGAGAAGCGGATCCGCGCCGTGCTCAACAAAGCACTGGCCCCCGCCTAGCGGCGGCCAGCCACCAAGGAGAGGAATCCAATGAAGCTCACGCTTGCCCAGGGCCCGGCAGGGACAGAGATTGCAGGGCTCGGCCACGCCCAGCCCGCGCGCATCATGGACAACCATGAGCTCGAGGGCATGATGGACACCAACGACGAGTGGATCCGCCAGCGCACCGGCATCGTCACAAGGCACATCGCCGGCGAGGGCGAGACAGTGGTGGACCTCGCGGTTCCGGCGGCACGGATGGCCCTGGCCGATTCGGGCGTCGCGGCCGCGGACGTCGACCTCGTGGTGGTGGCCACCACCACGGCCGCCGAACGTTCCCCCAACACCGCGGGCCGGGTGGCCGAGGCGCTGGGCCTGGGACGGGACGGCCGGGGACCGGCCATCATGGACGTCAATACGGCCTGTTCGGGCTTTGAGTACGCCCTCGGCGTGGCCGACCAGGCCATCCGCAGCGGCAGCGCCTCCCACGCGATCGTCGTTGGCGCGGAAACCCTCTCAGCCGTGACCGACTGGACGGACCGCGCGACGGCGGTGCTCACCGCGGACGGCGCCGGCGCCGCCGTCGTGCGTCCGTCGGAGACGCCCCGCATTGGCCCGGTGGTGTGGGGGTCCGAGGGCGGCATGGCCGATGCTGTCCGGATCTCCCCGCCGTCGGGCAGGTTTTCGCAGAACGGCCGCGAGGTGCTGCGGTGGGCCCTGACCAAAGCGCCGGAGCGTGCCCGCGAGACGGTGGCCAGGGCGGGGCTGGCAATGGACGACATCCAGGTCCTTGCCGCGCACCAGGCCAACCTCCGCATCATCGAACCGCTGGCCGAGGCCCTGGGGCTGTCGGACCGGATTGTCATCACCGACGTCACCGAGTCCGGGAACACGTCCGCTGCCAGCGTGCCGCTGGGGCTGAGCAAATGGTGGCACTCCGGAAGGATCCCGGCGGACGTCCCCGCACTGCTTTTCGGCTTCGGCGGCGGCTTCACCCATGCGGGCATGGTGGCGATGACGCCGCGCCGGGACTGATCTCCCTGCCAGCCTTCCCCGCGTCCTACCTGCCGGGCACGAACTCCCCGTACCCGGCGGCCCGGAGGCCGTCGCGCAGTTTCTCCGCGTTGGCGTCGAGGACTGCGGGGTCCGGGTTCTGGTCCGCCGATCCGAAGTCGAAGTCGGCCATGCTTTGCGATGGCCACACGTGGACGTGCAGGTGGTTGATTTCGTAGCCCGCCACGATAAGGCCCGCCCGGCGTGCCCCGAAAATGTCCACCTGGACGGCACCGACGCGCCGTGCCACTTCCATGACCTTGGCCAGTGTTTCCGGCGACGCGTCCGTCCAGCGGTCCACTTCTTCGGTGGGAACCACCAGCGTGTGGCCGTCCGCGAGCGGGCCGGTGGTCAGGAACGCCGAAACGTCGTCCTCCCGCCACACAAACCGGCCGGGGATCTCACCCTTGATGATCTTCGTGAACAGTGTGCTCATGCGTCTGTCTCCTCAGCGGCTGCCTGCAGCGTGCCGGTATCCAGCACGAACCGGTACTTAACGTCTCCTGCGACCATCCGGTCGTAAGCTTCATTCAGCTGGGCAGCGGTCACCATCTCAATGTCGGCCACCACGCCGTGTTCAGCGCAGAAATCCAGCATCTCCTGGGTCTCGGCAATCCCGCCGATCAAGGACCCTGCATAGGCGATCCGGCGCCGGATCAGAGCACCCGGGTTGACCGGCGGCATCGCCTCGGAGGGCAGTCCCAGCTGGAACAATGCCCCGTCCACGCGCAGGGTGCGGAAGAAGGGGTTCAGGTCGTGCGGGGCGGCAACGGTATCGATGATGAGGTCCACCGTGCGGTCCGCGGCCGCCATCGCCTCCCCGTCCCGGGACAGGACAACCTCGTCCGCGCCAAGCTCCAGCGCGGCCGCCACCTTGGACTTTGACGTGGTGAATACCACCACCTTCGCCCCCATCGCCTTTGCAAGCTTGACGGCCATGTGGCCGAGCCCGCCCAGCCCGACGACGCCCACCACGTCCCCTTCCCCGACGTCGAAGTGCCGCAACGGGGAGAACGTGGTGACGCCGGCGCACAGCAGGGGCGCGACGGCGGCCGGGTCCAGCGACGCCGGGACACGCAGGACGTACCGGCGGTCCACCACGATGGACGAGGAATACCCGCCCTGGGTGATTGCGTCACCGTTCCGCCGGTCCTTGGCACCGTAAGTGCCGGTCATCCCGTTTTCGCAGTACTGCTCAAGGCCGTCAAGGCAACTGTCGCACTCGCGGCAGGAGTCCACCATGCAGCCCACGCCCACCCGGTCGCCTATGGCGAAGTCGGTAACGTCCGCGCCGATCCTGCTGACGGTTCCCACGATTTCGTGGCCGGGAACCAGGGGGTACGCCTGGCCGCCCCATTCTCCGCGGGTTGCGTGCACGTCGGAGTGGCAGAGCCCGCAGAACTCGATGGCGATCTCCACGTCGTCCGGCTTGGGCGCGCGCCGGGCCACGGTCAGCGGCACCAGTCCGCTCTCCCGGGAGACCGCACCCCAGGCGCCGGCAAGCGACCCGGCTTCAGCGGCGGGGGCAGCATCAGATACGGGATCCAGAGGGTTGGAGGGGTCGTTGGGTTGGGCTGGATCTATGGGTTTTGCTAGGGGCGGTGGTACCGGGCGTCCTGGTGTCATAGTGCGACGCTACCCCCGCCGCCTGCGGAGTTTCCAGCCGGCCTTCCGCCCTCCCGGGCCTCCGTTCCGCCGCCCCCGGGTTCCGGACCCACGGCCACCGGCAGCCCGGGCCGGTTGGACCACTCCGAAAAGGAGCCTGGGTACAGGGCTGCCGGAAACCCGGCGAGTTCCAGTGCAGCCACCTCGTGGGCGGCCGTGACGCCGGACCCGCAATAGACGGCCACCGGGAGGCCTGCCACCACGCCAAGGGATTCAAACCTCCGCCGCAGCTCTTCCCGCGGCAGGAACCGCCCGGCGTCGTCCACGTTCCCGGTGGTGGGGGCGCTCACCGCTCCCGGAATGTGTCCGGCACGGGGATCAACCGGTTCGACCTCGCCCCGGTACCTCTCCCCTGCCCTGGCATCGAACAGCAGCCCATCCCTCGGCCAGGCTGCGGCAGCACCGGCGTCGACCACTGGCATCTGCCCGCTGCCCAGCTCCACGTCGCCGCGCGCGGGATGGACCGGGCCCGGTTCGAGGGGCAGGCCGGCGGCACGCCAGGCGGCCAGGCCGCCGTCGAGCAGGTACACCTCATTGAGGCCGGCATCGCGGAGCATCCACCACACCCTTGCGGCCGCCATGTTCGCGCTGTCATCGTAGGCGACCACGACGTCGCCCTTCTTGATGCCCCAGCGCCGGGCCGACTCCTGGAACTGTCCGGAGGAGGGCAGGGGGTGCCGTCCCCGGTCCGGAACCGCCGGGTCGGACAGCTCGGAGGCCAGGTCCACGAAGACGGCACCCGGCAGGTGCCCTGCGAGATAGTGTTCGTGGCCGTGCGGATCGCCCAGGACCCAGCGCACGTCCAGCAGCACCGTCCGGCGCCCGGCGCCGAGCCTGGCCTGGAGGGCGGCAACGTCCATCAACGGTTTCATCGGTGCTCCTTCTGCAGCGTGCTGACGGCGGACGCGGGATATCCTGCCTGGACGGCCGCCGGTCCCACTCTAGACGGGGAGTTCCCGGCCCGCGGGTAGGCTGGACTGGTGACGATCGAGGGCAGCACCGGCAGGAACGATGGCGGAACGGACCGGGACTGGGCCGACCAGGCCATCCGCACCATCACCGCCGAAAACAACCGTTCCGCGGACACGCACCTGTACTCCGTGCCGCTGCCGGAACAGTGGGGCATCCAGCTGTACCTCAAGGACGAGTCCACGCACCGCTCCGGCAGCCTGAAGCACCGGCTGGCCAGGTCCCTGTTCCTGTTCGGGCTGGTCAACGGCTGGATCCGGGCGGACACCACCATCGTGGAGGCCTCAAGCGGCAGCACCGCGGTCTCGGAGGCCTACTTCGCCCAGTTGCTGGGTTTGCCCTTTGTCGCCGTGATGGCCCGCACCACCAGCCCGGAAAAGATCGCGCTGATCGAAAAGTTCGGCGGCTCCTGCCTGCTGGTGGAGAACGCCACGGATGTGTATTCGACAGCCGAAGAAGTAGCCGCCACCTGCAACGGGCATTACATGGACCAGTTCACGTTCGCGGAGCGGGCCACCGACTGGCGCGGGAACAACAACATCGCCGAATCGATCTTCGGGCAGCTCAGCCTGGAGCCGCATCCGGTGCCGGAGTGGATCGTGGTTGGCGCCGGTACGGGCGGAACCAGCGCCACGATCGGCCGGTATCTGCGCTACCACAGCCATCCCACACGGTTGCTGGTGGTGGACCCGGAGAACTCGGCCTTCTATCCAGGCTGGCTGGGGGAAGCAGCCGGACGGCCCACCGGCCTGCCCTCGCGCATCGAAGGCATTGGCCGGGCCCGGATGGAGCCGAGCTTCATCCTTACGGTGATCGACCGGATGGTCCAGGTGCCGGATGCCGCCTCGGTGGCAGCAATGCGGCACCTGAACTCATTCGCCGGCCTGCATGCAGGTCCCTCCACCGGAACCAACCTGTGGGGAGTCTGGCAGACGGTGGCCCAGATGCTGTCCGAGGGCCGCAAGGGCAGCATCGTGTCGTTGATGTGCGACGGCGGCGAACGGTATGCGGGCAACTACTGGAACCAGGACTGGCTGGCTTCCCAGGGGCTGGATCCGGCGCCCTACGAGGCCGTGATTTCGCGCTTCCTGGACACCGGGGAGTGGACCGGCGCGCCGGCCTAAACCTCCACGGACTCGCGGGCGGCCAGGTGCCTGTATTCGGTGCCGTACTTGGCGCCGATCCGCTTGACATGGCCTTCAACGATGCCCAGGCCGTTGTCGTTGAGCAGGCCGTCATGGATCTGGAAGGCGCGCGGCGCCCGCACACCGATGACGAAGTCAACAACCTCGGCGGACTTGCTCCACGGCGCGTGCAGCGGGACCAGGAGCGTCTGGACCTGGATTCCGTCCGGGATGATGAACGAGTCCCCCGGGTGGTACACGTTTCCGTCCACCAGGAAACCGATGTTGGCAACCACCGGGATCTGCGGGTGGATCAGGGCGTGCTGGCCGCCAAAGCTGCGGATGTCGAAGCCGGCGGCCTGGAAGGATTGGCCGGGTTCCACCGTATGGATGCGGTCTGCCGCGGCGGCGGCTTCCCGGCGCAGTTGCCCGGCCACGCCCCCGGGGGCATACAGCGCCAGGCCCGGATCTCCTTCGAGGGCGGCCACCACGGCCTTGCTGTCAAGATGGTCTGCGTGTTCGTGGGTTACCAGGACTGCCTGCGCCCCTGACAGCGCCTCGGCTGATTCGGAGAAGGTGCCGGGGTCCAGTACCAGGATGCGGCCTTCCTTCTCGAGCCGGATACAGGCGTGGGTGTACTTGGTCAGCTTCATAGCGCCAGCCTAGGGTCCGCCCCGGAAGCCTGTCCACGGACCCTGTCCTGCACTCCGGCCCATGAAGCTCCGGCTGGTAATCTTGGTGTTTGCCCCCCACGGAAGCGAGTTCGTCCATGCCGATCGGCGTCAAGGCTGATTCCGCCGCCCCATCCCCGGCAGGAGGCGGCAGGGAACAGCGCGTTACCAAGCAGCGCAAGGCCGTCAGTGCGGCCCTGGACCACCTGGACGACTTCGTCAGCACGCAGGAGCTGTACCGCATCCTGCAGAACCAGGGCGTGTCCGTGTCATTGGCCACTGCCTACCGGATCCTGCAGTCACTCGCCGATGAGGGACTGGTGGATGTGCTGCGCAATGGCGACGGCGAGGCCGTGTACCGGCGCTGTGCGGTGACCGCGCATCACCACCACCTGCTGTGCAGGAACTGCGGAAAGGCAGTGGAGGTGGAGGCACCCGCCGTCGAAACGTGGGCGGTGCGCACGGCCGCCGAGCATGGGTTTACCGAGGTGGACCATACCGTGGAGATTTTCGGCCTGTGCCCTGACTGCACCGCCCTTAAGGCTGCCGGGAAGCTGTAAGGACCCGCCCGTTGATGCCGCGCGCGGCGCGCACGGAGCTGATGGCGCGGCAGGCCACGTAGATCAGGAACGACAACGTGGTGACGTAGGGGCTGATGGGGATCCGTCCGCCCAGTGCCAGCAGGATTCCGCCCACCGTTGCGGTGACAGCAAAAACGACGCTCAGGACCACCGCCGCAACCGGCGACGACGTGACCCGCAGGGCCGCGGCCGCCGGCGTAATCAGCAGCGCAAGCACCAGCAGGGCGCCGACCACCTGGATGGACAAGGCCACACTGACGCCCAGGAGGACCATGAAGACGAGGGCCAGCGTGCGGACCGGGACTCCCCGCGCCTCGGCGAGTTCGGGATCCACGCTGGCGAAGGTGAGCGGCCGCCAGATGGCCACCAGCACCAGCATCACCACGACAGCGGTCCCGGCGAGGGCCTGGAGCTGGACGGTGTCCACGGAAACGATTTGCCCGGTGAGGAGCCCGAACTTGTTTGCGGCCCGGCCCTGGTACAGGGACAGGAACAGGATTCCGAGTCCCAGGCCGAACGGCATGATCACGCCGATGGTTGAGTTCTTGTCCCTGGCCCGGACACCCATCAGGCCCAGCAGCAGCGCTGCCGCCACCGATCCTATGAGCGAGCCAAAAACCACGTCCGCACCGACCAGCAGGGCGAAGGCGGCGCCGGCGAAGGAAAGTTCGGAGATGCCGTGGACCGCGAAAGCGAGGTCCCGCTTCATGACGAACGTGCCCACGAGGCCGCCAAGGAGCCCCAGGATGGCGCCCGCCCAGATTGAGTTCTGGACCAGGACCAGCAGTTCGCCGTAGTTGTCGAAGTTGAAGATGGCACCGAGGATGCTGTCGGCGTCCATTACGCTGCCTCCCCTGCCAGGGCGTCAGCCTCGGCGTGGTGGTGGGTGGTGGCATCGGGCAGGCCAACGACGACGATCCGGCCGTTGGCGTGGATCACCTCCACCTGGGTGCCGTAGAGGTCGGAGAGCACTTCCGTGGTCATGACCTCTTCCGGCGTCCCCACCCGGAACCGTCCCCCTGCCAGGTACAGGACCCGGTCCACGTAGTCGATGATGGGGTTGATTTCGTGGGTAACGAAGACAACGGCGCTGTTGTGTTCGCGGCTTTGTTTGTTGATCAGGGCGCTGACTGCCTGCTGGTGGTGCAGGTCAAGGGACAACAGCGGCTCATCGCAGAGCAGGACCTGCGGATCAGTTGCCAGTGCCTGCGCCACGCGGAGCCGCTGTTGCTCCCCGCCGGAGAGCTGGCCAACGGGGACCTTGGCGTAGTCGGAGGCGCCCACCAGTTCCAGGAGCTGGTCCACCCTGCGGTTTGTCTTGCCGGCCGACAACCGGATGCCCCACCGGTGCCCGTCGACTCCCAGGGCCACCAAATCGCGGGCACGCAGGGGCGTGTCCTGCGGAAACGACTTCTGTTGTGGAATGTAGCCGATCAGGTTGCTGCCGCGTTCCACGGGCCGGCCGCCCAGGAACGCTTGTCCGGAGTGCAGCTTCTGCAGGCCCAGGAGGACCTTCAGGAAACTGGTTTTGCCGCTGCCGTTGGGACCCAGCACGGCGAAGAACTCACCGGGCCTGATGTCCAGGTCCAGATCCTCCCAAAGCGTGCGCTGACCGAACCTGAGGCAGGCCCCGCTGAGGCTGACGACGGATTTCACCTGTTTGACTCCAGAATTTTGCTGACGTTGTTCACATTGTCCGTCATCCACTGCACGTAGGTCTTTCCCTCAGGCAGGGTTTCGGTGAAGTCCACCACCGGAACCCCGGCGGCTTCAGCAGCCTTCTTCAGCGCTTCCGTCTGCGGGCCCTCGGTCTGCGCGTTGTAGGCCAGCAGCCGCACTGTCCCGGAAGCCACCAGGTCTGTGGCCTCCTTCATGGCGGCGGGCGGGACGTCAGTGCCCTCCTCGATCGCGGCAGTGTAGGCCTCAGGTGTGGCGTTCTTCAGGCCCGCATCTTCGAGCAGGTAGAGGGGAACGGGTTCGGTGACCGCAACCTGTCCTCCGGCCGCCGCGCCTTTCCGGGCCTCCAGCTTGCCGTGCAGGTCTGAGAGGGAGGCCTTGAAGGCGTCGGCGTTGGCTGTGAACGTGGCGGCAGAACCGGGATCCAGCGTGCCGAGCTTCGCCGCAACACTGTCGGCCATCCGCTCCATGGCCGGCAGGCTGTACCAGACGTGCTCGTTGAAGTTGCCGTGATCGTGCCCGCCAGGGCCTTCGGCGGCCGGCCCGGTCGAGGCGGAAGCCTCCTCCTCCGGGTGGGCAAGGCCGGAGACTTCGACGGCGGTCAGCACCGAACCGCCGTCGAGCTTGCTGCTCTCCACCAGGGTATGAAGGAAGTCGTCGTAGCCGCCGCCGTTTTCGATGACCAGCTGCGCCTTCGAAACAGTGAGGCGGTCCTGGGCGGTTGCCTGATAGGAATGCGGATCCTGGCCGGCGTTGTTGATGATCGCGGTCACGCTGACCTTATCCCCACCGATGCTCCTGGCAATGTCGCCGTACACATTCGTCGAGGCCACGACGTTGATCCCCTGCGTGGAAGCGGGCGTCCCGGACTGCTGCGGGCTGCACGCACTGAGCAGAAGGCCAAGGCCCGTCAGGGCGGCAAGGAAAGAGCTGGCAGCGGCGGTACGGCGCACGGGAAACCTCAGTTCACGCAGATGGGGAGGACGACAGTGCAAGCCTATACCTAAATGCGAATGATTCCTATTTAGGTCAATTTCCGTTCGGCTGGCCCAACCGGCGGATTCCGGTGGCCTGCGTCGCGTCCCGGATTTCACCGACGAGCTGTTCGATGACGTCCTCAAGGAAGAGCACACCCCGCGTCTTGCCGTCCGGGCCGATCACGCGTGCAAGGTGGGATCCCGTGCGCTGCATGACGGACATGGCTTTTTCGATCTCGTCCCCCAGCGCCAGGTTGGCCAGCGAGCGGATGCGGCTCTCGGCAATCGGCAGTTCGTAGGCGGACTCCGGAATGGACAGCACATCCTTCACGTGGAGGTAGCCGTAGAGCATGTCGTCGTCATCCAGCATGGGAAACCGGGAGAACCCCGTACGGCTGACGGCCTTTTCAAATTCCACCGGAGTGGTGGAAGCCCCCAGCATGACCAGCTTCCCGAGCGGCACCATGATGTCCTCCGCCGTGTGCTCCGAGAACTCCAGGGCACCGGTAATGAGCCCGGCGTCGTCGTCCACCAGGCCGTGGCGGGTGGACTCCTGGACGATCGACTGCACCTCCTCCAGCGTGAAGGAGGACGTCACCTCATCCTTGGGCTCGATCCGCATCAGCTTAAGGATGTAGTTGGCGGACCAGTTGAGGACTGAAATCACCGGATGGACCAGCCGCGAGATGAACAGCAGCGGCGGGGCCAGGAGCAGCGCGGCCTTGTCCGCCACGGACACCGAGATGTTCTTGGGCACCATCTCGCCGAATGTGACGTGGAGGAAGGTCACCAGCATCAGGGCCACGGCGAAGGCCGCAACGTCCGCAGCTTCCGCCGGCAGGCCCACCGTCTCGATGGGGACGGCAAGCAGGTGGTGGATTGCCGGCTCGGCCACCAGCAGGATCAGCAGGGAGCAGACGGTGATGCCAAGCTGCGCGCAGGCCAGCATCAAGGACACGTTCTCCATGGCGCGCAGGGTTGTCTGGGCGCGCTTGGATCCGGTGTCGGACAAGGGCTCAATCTGGCTGCGGCGCGCGGACATGATGGCAAACTCAGCCGCCACGAAAAAGGCATTGCCCAGCAGGAGCAAGCCCAGCCAGAGGATGCCCGCCCAGTCACTCATGGCTTGCTCCTGTCATTGGCGTCCTGTGCAGCCGGTTGATCCGCCGGGTGGAAGCAGATGCGGTCGATTCTCCGGCCGTCCATCCTGGTAACGCTGAGCGTTCCGCCGCCCACCGGGACGGCGTCCCCCACCACGGCGATCCGGCCGAGTTTGCTCATGACGTAGCCGCCCACGGTCTCGTAGGCCGCTTCGTCCGGAACACTCAGCCCCGGGATCTGTTCGGACAACTCGTCCGGACGGAGGAGCCCGGGAAAGTACCAGTCGCCGGAGGCGCTTTGCAGTAGCCCCGGACGGACCTTGTCGTGCTCGTCCGCCACCTCGCCCACGATTTCCTCCACCAGGTCCTCAAGGGTGGCGATGCCTGCCGTACCCCCGTATTCATCAAGCACGACGGCCAGCTGGAGGTTTCCCTCGCGGAGCTCGGCCAGGAGTGCATCAAGGTGGATGGTCTCGGGCACCCGCAGTACCTCGGTCATGATGGCGCCCGCTTCAAGGTTGCGGCGCCGGTCCCACGGAACAGCGACGGCCTTCTTGACGTGCACCAGTCCGCGGATGTCGTCGGCGGACTCGCCAATAACAGGGAACCGGGAGTACCCGGTCCTGCGTGCTGCGTCCACCACGTCGGAGACCGGCTGGTCGGCGTCGATTGTCTCGAGCCGGATGCGCGGCGTCATGACGTCCGCGGCCGTCCGCGTTGAGAAATTCAGGGTGCGGGCGATGAAGTTCGCAGTCCCGGCGTCGAGCGTTCCCATCGCAGCCGACCTGCGGACCAGCGAGGCAAGCTCCGCCGGAGTCCGCGCGCCGGAAATTTCTTCCTTGGCTTCCAGCCCGAAAACGTTCAGGACCTTGTTGGAAAAGCCGTTCAGGACCAGGATGGCCGGTTTGAAGATCGCCGTGAAGATCAGCTGTGGCCGGGCCAGCGCCCGGCCCACGGGGAACGACAGCGCGATCGCCATGTTCTTGGGCACCAGCTCACCCAGGAGCATGGACAGCAGCGTAGCCAGCACCATGGCGAGGATGAGGGAGATGGACTGCACGGCCACGGCGGGAAGTCCGACGGCGGCCAGCGGCGCCTCGAGGAGGTGGCCAACCGAGGGTTCCATGACGTAGCCGGTGAGCAGCGTGGTCAGGGTGATGCCGAGTTGGCAGCTGGACAGCTGGGTTGACAGCGATTTGAGGCAGGTGAGCAACGGCACAGCGCCGCTGTCCCCGTCGTCAATGGCGCGCTGGACGGTGGATTGGTCCAAAGCGATGAGGGAAAACTCGACGGCCACAAAGAATCCGGTGCCGGCGATCAGCAGCAGGCCTGCTGCCAGGAGGAGCCACTCCATTCAGCATCCCGCCTGGAGCGGCAGGACCGCCGGGAGCGCAGCCGACCGGAAAAGGGAGGAGCTGCTTCGGCCCGGCGGAGGATGGTCGGCGGATCCCGAGGACTGGTCCGCACGGGATGCGGCAAGCTGGGCCGCTGGCTGGTGATGGGCGCGTTGTCGGGGTTTGCCGGCTCTGGGGGCGGACTGTGCGGCGCTCCTCGTGGAGCTCCGCTGACAGTGCCCAGGCCGGCACCTAGATTTACTGTCCATAAGAATTTCAGTCTACAGGAGCGGCCCCGGCCGGATGCGCGGCAGTCCGCCGCCGGGGCGGCCCGGCCTCCGGCCGCCCCAGCACTTTGCGGGGCTTCCCGGCGACCCTTGGCGCTCCAGGAGCCGGGCGTATCAGATGGCAATTCAGATGCAATTTTGGGCTCACATTCAGCCCCATGTTCGTCACTTCATGATTTGGGTCACCCTTATTGGCAGTTAACACAAGATGCTCACTAGACTTGCTAAGGGTCTGGGTTCAGAGGACGCAGAGACTGGTTCGATCGCAGTGCTGAAGCACCGGGGGGCCAAAGAGAAATCAAACTCATGGAAGAGGCGTATTTCAAGTGCCAGAGCAGCCAAGCCACCGTCTACCAGAGGAATTTGGCGGGAACGAGTGGCTCGTTGACGAACTGTACGAGCAGTACCAACAGGACAAGAACGCCGTGGACGCCAAGTGGTGGCCGCTGTTTGAATCTTTCGACTCGGGTAACGGTTCTTCCAACAATGGAAATTCCGCGCACGCTGCCAATCCTCCTACGCGCGAGCTGCCCGTGGTGAAGACGGCACCCGCTGCTTCGGCACCGTCGCCGGCCGCAGCCCCTGCCACTCCCCCGGCGGCACCCGCCGCCACCCCGGCCGCCGCTCCTGCAGCAGCCCCTGCGCCGGTCAAGAAGGCCCCCGCCACGGAGGCACGCGACGGCGGCAAGAAGACCGAAGCAGGCACCGGCTCGCAGCCCATTCCGGCGCAGCTGCCCAAGAACGTCAAGGCCCCCACCGCGCCGGAGGAGGACGTCGTCTCCGTCCTCCGCGGACCTGCCAAGGCCATCGCCACCAACATGGTCACCAGCCTTGAGGTGCCCACGGCCACCAGCGTCCGGGCGATTCCGGCCAAGCTGCTCATCGACAACCGCGTGGTCATCAACTCGAACCTGGCCCGCGCCCGCGGCGGCAAGGTCTCCTTCACGCACCTCATTGGCTACGCAGTCATCCGGGCCCTTTCCCAGTTCCCGTCGATGAACGTGTACTACGACGAGGTGGACGGCAAGCCCGTTGCGGTCCAGCCGGCCCACGTCAACTTCGGCATCGCCATCGACATGCCCAAGCCCGACGGCACCCGCCTGCTCATGGTCCCGAACATCAAGAAGGCCGAGACCCTCAACTTCGCCGAGTTCTGGCACACGTACGAGGACCTCATCAAGCGCGCCCGCAACGGCAAGCTCACCGCCGAGGACCATCAGGGCACCACTGTCTCCCTGACCAACCCCGGCGGCATCGGCACCGTGCACTCAGTGCCGCGCCTTTCCAAGGGCCAGGCGGCCATCATCGGCGTCGGCGCCCTTGACTACCCGGCCGAATTCCAGGGTGCCAGCGAAAAGATCATCGCCCACAACGCCATCAGCAAGGTCCTCACCCTGACCTCGACGTATGACCACCGCGTCATCCAGGGCGCCGGCAGCGGCGAGTTCCTCAAGCTGGTGCACCAGCTGCTGCTGGGCGCACAGAACTTCTACGACGAGATCTTCGAAGCCCTCCGCATCCCCTACGAGCCTGTCCGCTGGAGTGCGGACCTGCAGGTGGATCCGGCTGACGAGATCAACAAGGTTGCCCGGATCCAGCAGCTGATCCACTCCTTCCGCGTACGCGGCCACCTCATGGCGGATACCGATCCGCTGGAGTACGTGCAGCGCAAGCACCCGGACCTCGACGTCCTCACCTACGGCCTGACCCTCTGGGACCTGGACCGCGAATGGCCCACGGGCGGCTTCGGCGGCAAGCCGATGCTGAAGTTCCGCGACATCCTCGGAGTCCTGCGGGATGCCTACTGCCGCACCACCGGCATCGAATACATGCACATCCAGGAGCCTGCCGAGCGCAAGTGGTTCCAGGACCAGCTGGAACACCCCTACTCCAAGCCCAGCCGGGAAGAGCAGCTGCGGATCGTCTCCAAGCTGAACGCGGCCGAGGCCTTCGAAACCTTCCTGCAGACCAAGTTCGTGGGGCAGAAGCGCTTCTCGCTGGAAGGCGGCGAGTCCCTGATTCCGTTGCTGGACGCCATCATGTCCGATGCAGCCGATGACGGCCTGGACGAGGTTGCCATCGGCATGGCCCACCGCGGCCGCCTCAACGTCCTGACGAACATCGCCGGCAAGACCTACGCACAGGTGTTCCGCGAATTCGAAGGCACGCAGGATCCGCGCTCCGTCCAGGGCTCCGGCGACGTCAAGTACCACCTGGGCACCGAAGGTACCTTCACCTCGGACACCGGCAAGGAGACCAAGGTCTACCTCGCCGCCAACCCGTCCCACCTGGAAGCCGTGGACTCCGTCCTCGAGGGCATTGTCAGGGCCAAGCAGGACCGCCTTGACCAGGGCGAGTCGTTCCCCGTCCTGCCCATCATGGTCCACGGCGACGCTGCCTTCGCCGGCCAGGGCGTGGTTGCGGAAACGCTCAACCTGTCCCAGCTGCGCGGTTACCGCACCGGTGGAACCATCCACATCGTGGTCAACAACCAGGTCGGCTTCACCACCGCCCCGTCGTCGTCGCGCTCATCCACGTACTCCACGGACGTTGCCAAGATGATCCAGGCACCGGTCTTCCACGTGAACGGCGACGACCCCGAGGCTGTGGTCCGCATCGGCCAGCTCGCCTACGAATTCCGCCAGCGCTTCCACAAGGACGTCGTCATCGACATGGTGTGCTACCGCCGCCGGGGCCACAACGAGGGTGACGACCCCTCGATGACCCAGCCGCTGATGTACAACCTGATCGAGGCCAAGCGCTCCGTCCGCAAGTTGTACACGGAGTCGCTCATCGGCCGCGGGGACATTACCGAGGAAGAAGCCGAGCAGCTGCTCCGCGACTACCAGGAACGGCTGGAGCGGGTCTTCGCCGAGACCCACGCCGCCCAGACCTCCCCCATCCCGATCGTGACCGCGGATTCCGCTGCCGTGTCCGACATCGAGCGGCCCATGGCCCAGCAGTCCGATTCCAGCGTCAGCGCACCGGCCTCCACGGCCATCAGCGCCGACACCCTGGCCCGGATCGGCAAGGCTCACGTCGAGATCCCCGATGGCTTTACGGTCCACCCCAAGTTGAAGCAGCTGCTGGAAAAGCGCGAGCAGATGTCCCGCGAAGGCGGCATCGACTGGGGCTTCGGCGAGATCGCAGCCTTCGGCTCCCTGATCATGGAAGGCGTCCCCGTACGCCTTGCCGGCCAGGACTCCCGCCGCGGCACCTTCGTACAGCGCCACGCCGTCTTCCACGACCGTGCCAACGGCAAGGAATGGCTGCCGCTGGGCAACCTTTCCGACGACCAGGCCAAGCTGTGGATCTACGATTCACTGCTGTCCGAATACGCGGCCATGGGCTTCGAGTACGGCTACTCCGTGGAACGCCCGGACGCCCTGGTCCTCTGGGAGGCCCAGTTCGGCGACTTCGTCAACGGTGCGCAGACCATCATCGACGAATTCATCTCCTCCGCAGAGCAGAAGTGGGGCCAGCGGTCCTCGCTGGTCCTGATGCTCCCGCACGGCTACGAAGGCCAGGGCCCGGACCACTCCTCGGCGAGGATCGAGCGCTTCCTGCAGCTCTGCGCGGAAGACAACATGATCGTGGCCAACCCCACCACGGCGGCCTCGCACTTCCACTTGCTGCGGCGCCAGGCGTACAACCGGCCGCGCAAGCCGTTGATCATCTTCACGCCCAAGCAGCTGCTGCGCCTGAAGGCTGCCGCCTCGTCCGTGGAGGACTTCACCAGCGGCACCTTCCGTCCTGTCATTGGTGAGCATGAGCAGCTGCCGGCCACCGCCGTCGAACGCGTGCTTCTGGTCTCCGGCCGCCTGTACTACGATCTCCTGTCCACCCGGCAGAAGACCGGCGACAAGACCACCGCCATCATCCGCGTGGAGCAGCTCTACCCGCTGCCGCACCAGGAGATCGCGGCGGAGCTCGCCAAGTACCCCAACGCCGAAGTGGTCTGGGCACAGGATGAGCCTGCCAACCAGGGCCCCTGGCCATTCATCGGCCTGCACCTGCCCGAGGCCCTTGACCGGCGGGTCCGCCTTGTGTCCCGGCCGGCATCCGCCTCCACGGCAGCCGGCTCCATGAAGCGGCACGCTGCGGAACAGGATGTCCTCCTGAAGCAGGCATTTGCACGGAAGTAAGCAGTAAGGCTGCCCGGCCGGAGTCGAAATACCAGACTCCGGCCGGGCAGTTCTGTTTAATGGATGGACAGCGCCGCCCCGTACCCCCGCAGCCGCGGCGGCGACGATGCAGCGGCCGTACCGAAGTAAACCCGTACCGAAGTAAAGAGGAACGCGTGGAAGACAGGAAGCTGCGGATCGCAGCTGTAGGAGACGAACTGCTGGCCGGACTGGGGGATCCCCGGGCACTTGGCTGGCTGGGCCGCGTCCTGGCCCGCACTCCCCAGGACGGAATGCTCCTGGAAAGCTACGCCCTCCCCTGTCCGCAGGAAGGCACCGAGGGGCTTGCGGCACGTTGGCTGGAGGAAGCCGGCCGCCGTTTCAGCCCCGAGGCGGAGAACCGGCTGGTCATCGGCCTGTCCGGGCGGGACATTGAATTCGGTCTTTCCACCGCACGGAGCAGGCTGAACCTGGCCAATATCCTGGACTCGGCGTCACAGAACCGGATCGAGGTATTCGTCGTGGGGCCGCCTCCCACGCTGGACCCGGCCCAGAACCGGCGGCTTGACGAACTGAACACCGCCTTCGCCGATGTCACCACCCGCCGCAAGCACCTCTACGTCGACACGTTCTCGCCCCTGCTGAACCACGAACAGTGGCGCCAGGACCTTGCCGCAAACGGTGGAACGCCCGGCCAGGCAGGCTATGGCCTCATGGCATGGCTGGTGCTGCACCGCGGCTGGTTCCAGTGGCTGGGACTGGAAGCCCCCCAGTAGTAGCCCGCTCGAGATATATCTTGACCCTGCCCGCCTGCGGCGATACGTTGTAGGGGCTACGCGATATATCGTCTTTTGGAGGGGACCATGGCCGAGCAAAACTGGAGTGTGACAGACCCGCAAACCATGGACGTCGACGGCGTGACGGCCCTGAAGCTGGGCATGGTCCGTGGCAGGTTCAGGATCACGGCGCACGCGGGGTCCCAGGTGCGGCTGGAGTTCGCCGACGTGCACGGCGATCCGGTAGCCGTGTCACTGAACAGCGGCAGGCTCGAAGTGCGGCACCAGCTGCACGGAGCCCAGGGCTGGTTCAAGAACCTCATGGAGACGGTCAACCACAGCAGCGACAACTCCGCGCTCATCACCATCGCTGTTCCCCAGGGTGTGGAGGTGGAGGCCGGGACCGTCAGCGGGGACGGGCTGGTTTCGGGCGTCTCTGCCCGTGTCCGGCTGAACACCGTGTCAGGTTCCGTAGTGGCGGACAGTACCTCCGGCGAGCTTCAGGTCAATACCATCAGCGGCAGCGTGGAGGTCAGGAACCACCGCGGGGTACTCATGGCCAAGAGCGTCTCAGGCAGGGTTACCGCCTCCGGATACTTCACCAACGTGCGCACCAACACCGTCAGCGGGCACCTCGACGTTGAACTGCTCGATTTCACCCGGGACTTCGGCTCCAACTCGGTGTCCGGGGATCTGGCTATCAGGCTGCCGCACGACGTCGGCGTCGACATCGTGGCCAAGTCCGCCGGCGGAGCGGTGATCCTTGACGGCCGGCAGTGCCTCCTGGCCAACGGCAAAGTGGAGACCATTGCCGGGCCCGACGGCCAGCTGATGCTCGTCCGGACCAATTCGGTATCCGGCAGGACGTCCATATCCCACGCTCCTGCACCACTTGACGGCGACGGGGAAGCGCAAGGCTGATGCCGCCCGTCTTCGCACACGGTGCGTTGCGCCTCTACCTGCTGGCACTGCTGGAAAGCGGGCCCAAGCACGGGTACGAGCTCATCAAGGCGCTCAAGGAAAGGTTCGCGGGGACTTATTCGCCAAGCGCCGGAACCATCTACCCCCGGCTGGGCAAGCTCGAGGAGGATGGCCTGGTGGCCACCGAGCCGGCCGGGCGGCGCACCAACTACCGCATTACAGCCGCCGGCCTTGCCGAACTGAACCGGCGCCGCGACGATCTGGCGGGGGTCGAGAATGACATCGCCGTCTCCGTCCAACGGCTTGACGTGGAACTGATGGTGCAGAAGTTCCATGATGAGCTCTGCGCGGACCTGCGGCGGCAGGCCATGCGCCGCCCCATCAGCCCTGTGACGCTGGAAACCGTCAGGACAGCCCTCGACGACGCCCGCGCGGCCATCCGCAGCACCCTGCAGTCCTAAGGCGGCGCCTGCTGCCGCACTTCCACAGGTCATCCGCCCCTACCCGGTTCGCGGGCCGCCACATCATGTGGGAGACTTGAGGGCAGCTCTTTTGAGTACCAACAGTAAGGAGGCCAGCTATGAGCAAGCGTGCACGCAAGCGTCGTGACCGTAAGCGTGGCGGCGCGAACCACGGGAAGCGCCCCAACACCTAGGCAAATGCCAGGAACTACGGTTCAAGCGAAGGACCCCGCAAGCCAAACGGCTTCCGGGGTCCTTTGCTGTCTGCGGCCCTGACCGGCGCAACGCGTGCCTGTTCCTAGGCCTCCACGGGACGGATGGTGTGGATCCTGTCCAGGATGGCGTTCTTCAGGTTGTCCGGCGCGGACTCCGTGCAGGAGCGCTTGACCATATTGCGGATGACGCACTCCAGGTCATACTGTTCCGTGCACTCAGGGCAGTCATCAAGGTGGTTCTTGATTTCCGTGAGGTCCTCGCGGGTCAGCGCCCCGTCAAGGTATTCGTAGATGCGTTGCATCCTGGTGTCGTCGCAATCGCCCAATCCCTGGCAGTCGCTCATTTCCTGTTCTCCTGTGCTTTGCTTCCTGCCGCATCCGAGGCATCTGCGGCCGTCTTAAATCCCCGCTCGGCGGCGTATTCCGCGAGCATGTCCCGCAACATTCGCCGGCCGCGGTGGAGCCGGGACATCACAGTGCCGATGGGCGTGTTCATGATGTCCGAGATTTCCTTGTAGGCAAAGCCCTCAACGTCGGCGAAGTAGACCGCCAGCCGGAATTCTTCGGGGATGTCCTGCAGCGCCCGCTTCACGTCCGAATCCGGAAGATGATCCAGGGCTTCAGCCTCGGCTGAGCGCAGTCCGCTCGAGGTGTGCGACTCCGCCCGTGCCAGCTGCCAGTCCTCAATGCTGTCCGAGTTGGACTGCAGGGGCTCACGCTGCCTCTTGCGGTAGAGGTTGATGTACGTGTTGGTCAGGATCCGGTACAACCAGGCTTTCAGGTTTGTTCCCGGCTTGTACTGGTGGAAGGCCGAAAAAGCCTTGGTGTAGGCCTCCTGGACCAGATCCTCCGCGTCGGACGGGTTCCGGGCCATGCGCATGGCAGCGGAATACAGCTGGTCGACGTACTGCATGGCATCCCGCTCAAAGCGAAGGCGGCGCTCCTCCACGCTCTCCGTGGCGACGTCCAGCGTGGCATCCTCGGCATCCGCTTCTGCGGCCAATGATTCAGGGCCTGCCTGTCCGGCAGGCACAGGCGCGGTGCCGGCCCTGCCGTTTGCTTCGCCGGGGGTAGCCTCATACATGGCCGCAACGGCCGGATCCAGGGTGTTCATTGCCTTCAAGTCTACTGTCAGGCTCCCTGCCCGGGGCGTGCCGTATTCCGGCGGTTCCGAGGCCAGCTTGTCCACTGCCACCGGGCCCGCCTGCCTGGTTCCGTCCAACACCTTCCCCAAGGGCCAACTCCGCTCTGTTTCGGGTGAATGATTGTCAGGCCCCTGTTGCGGACCTGTTTGCCATAACCGCCTCCCACGGGCAAATATTCCCCAAAAGTGCAAGACTAGGACCGACTCCGCCGCTCGGCGCGGCTCGTCCATCCAGGAGGAAATCCATGTCCTTTGTCCGCACGCTCGCACGGCCCATGCTCGCCTCCAGTTTCGTTCTCGCCGGACTGGATAAGCTCAGGAACGCAGACGACACCGCACAGCAGCTCTCACCGCTGCTGCGCAAGGCTGCAGCCTCGCTTCCCTTCCAGGCGAACGAAACCACCCTCGCACGTGTGATTGGCGGAACCCAGGTAGGGGCCGGCGTCCTGTTCGGCCTTGGCAAGTTTTCCCGGCTCTCCGCGGGCCTGTTGACGGTGATTTCGCTCCTGAACACCTTCGTTGAATGGCGCAGCGCGGATATCAGCAGCAAGGAAGGCCGCGAAAGCCGCCGGAACCAGCTGCTCAAGAACCTCTCGCTGAGCGGCGGCGCCCTGCTCGCTTCCGTGGACACCGCCGGCAAGCCCGGCCTGGCCTGGCGCGCCGAGCACCTGGCGGCCGATGCCCGTCGTAACGCCTCGCACCTGGCCGCCGACGCGCGCAGGACCACCACCAAGAAGCTGAACAAGGCGGACAAGGCCGTGCGCCGCGCCGTCGAACACGCTACGGGAGCATAAACACGAATGACCGCAGCAGTTGCCACCCGGGACGGGTCCGGAACGCCTGTCCAGCACTGGGCCGCACCCCTTGCGTCCCGGCCCGTTAACGCCACCGTGACGGTGCCCGGATCGAAGTCCCTGACCAACAGGTACCTGGTCCTGGCAGCCCTCGCGGACGGCCCCTCCCGGCTGCGGGCCCCCCTGCATTCCAGGGACTCCGCACTCATGGTCGACGCACTGCGGCAGCTCGGTGCCGTCATCACCGAAGTGCCCGGGGACGGTGCCTTTGGGCCCGACCTGGAGGTGGTTCCGCTGCCGGCGGCAGCGGCCGCGTCCCACACCAGGATCGACTGCGGACTTGCCGGCACCGTCATGCGGTTCGTTCCGCCGCTGGCGGCGCTCCGCAACGGAGCCAGCGTGTTCGACGGCGATCCCCACGCCCGCAAGCGCCCCATGGGAACCATCATCGAAGCCCTCAAGGCCCTGGGCGTGGCCGTTTCCGCCGAAGACGGCAGCGCGCCGTCGTCGCTCCCTTTTGTGGTGGAAGGCAACGGCGCAGTCCGCGGCGGCCATCTGGTGATCGATGCCAGCGCCTCCTCGCAGTTCGTCTCCGCCCTCCTCCTGGTGGGCGCAAGGTTCGACGACGGCCTGCACCTGGAACACGTGGGCAAGCCGGTACCCAGCCTGGACCACATCAACATGACAGTGGCCGTCCTGCGCGGTGCCGGCGTTTCAGTGGACGACTCCGTCCCCAACCACTGGGTGGTGGCGCCGGGACCCATCCGCGCCTTCGACCAGCGGATTGAACAGGACCTTTCCAACGCCGGGCCCTTCCTGGCCGCGGCCCTGGCCACGCGGGGCACCGTACGGATTCCCAACTGGCCTGCTGAAACGCAGCAGGTGGGGGACCTGTGGCGCGGAATCCTGGCCAGCATGGGCGCCTCGGTCACCCTGGCTGACGGTGTCCTGACCGTCACCGGCGGCCCGGAGATCAAGGGCGGCAACTTCGCGGACACCAGTGAACTGGCTCCCACGGTCGCGGCCCTGTGTGCCCTTGCCACGGGGCCTTCCCGCCTCAGCGGCATCGCCCACCTGAGGGGACACGAGACGGACAGGCTCGCGGCCCTGGTATCGGAGATCAACCGGCTGGGCGGCGACGCCGAGGAAACCAGCGACGGCCTGGTGATCCGGCCCGCCCGGCTGCACGCCGGCGTCGTCCACAGCTACGCCGACCACCGCATGGCCACGGCCGGCGCAATCCTGGGACTCGCCGTCGAAGGCGTACAGGTGGAGGACATCGGCACCACGGCCAAGACCATGCCGGATTTCCCGCAGCTGTGGGCCGGCATGCTGGCCCAGGGAGAAGGGTCCGCCGCCGGACCGGAAGGGCGCGGCAGTGGCGCGGAGCACTGATTCCTGGGACGAATCGGACGTTCGGATCCGTCCCAGCAAGAAGGGCTCCCGGCCGCGCACCAAAGACCGCCCCAGCCACGACGACGCCGTGACCGGACGGATCATCACGGTGGACCGCGGGCGGTACACCGCGGTAGTGGACGAGGACTCGGAGAATGAGCGCGTTGTCATTGCCGCGCGCGCCCGGGAACTTCGGCGCTCGCCCGTTGTGGCAGGCGACTTCGTCTCGCTCGTGGGGGACGTCTCCGGCGCGCCGGACACGCTTGCCCGGCTGGTGAAGATCCAGGACCGCCACACCCTCCTGCGCCGCAGCGCCGACGACACCGACCCCGTTGAGCGCGCGGTGGTGGCCAACGCCGACCAACTGGTGATCGTGGTGGCTGCCGCCAACCCGGAACCCCGCACGGGGTTCATCGACCGCGCGCTCGTGGCCGCATACGACGCCGGAATCGAACCCATCCTGCTGGTCACCAAGGCCGACGTCAAAGACCCCGCGGACCTGCTTTCCAACTACACGCACCTGGACTTCCCGGTGATCATCAGCAAGACGGCGGATGCGCAGGCGTCGGGAATCGATGCCCGGTCCGATGACGGGCTCTCGGCGCGGCTGGACAGCGCCGCAGTGGCGGCGCTGCGGGACCATCTCGATGGCAAGGTCACCGTTATGCTGGGGCACTCCGGCGTCGGCAAGTCCACCATGGTGAACGCCCTGACCGGCGCCGAGCGGGCCACCGGCGGCGTGAATGCCGTGACCGGGCGCGGCCGCCACACGTCGTCGTCGGCCCTTGCCTTGCGGTTGGCGGACGCGCCTCCCGGCAGCTGGATCATCGATACCCCCGGCATCCGTTCCTTTGGCCTGGCGCACGTGGACCCTGACCGCATCCTGCGCTCCTTCCCGGACCTCTCCCCCGGCATCGAGAACTGCGAACGGGGCTGCAAGCACACCGCAACCGCAGTGAACTGCGGCCTCGACGACTGGGTGGCAGGCGGACACGCAGGTCCCACCGGCGCGGCCCGGCTGGCCTCGCTGCGGCGCCTGCTTGGCACGGACCCGAGGATGGAAGCACAGGAAACCAAGGAGCTCGGCAGCGTCAACTGACGCGTTCTCCCGGCAGAACCGTCCACAGACGGTAGTTTGGAACCATGATCCAACCCGCTTCGAGCTACAACGATGACCTGCGCCTGGCCCATGTCCTGGCCGACTCCGTGGATGACCAGACCATGAGCCGCTTCAAGGCCCTGGACCTCCACGTTGAGACCAAGCCGGACCTGACGCCGGTCACCGACGCGGACAAGGCCGCCGAGGAAGCCATCCGGGGCCAGCTCTCCCGTTCACGCCCCCGCGACGCCGTCCTGGGCGAGGAATTCGGCAGCACCGGCCACGGTTCCCGGCGCTGGATCATCGACCCCATTGACGGAACCAAAAACTTTGTCCGCGGCGTTCCCGTATGGGCCACGCTGATCGCCCTCGTGGATGAGGGCGAACCGGTGGTAGGCGTCGTCAGCGCCCCGGCCCTGGGCAAGCGCTGGTGGGCGGCGAAAGGCATGGGCGCGTACATGGGCAGGTCCCTTGCCGCCGCCACCCGCCTCCGCGTGTCCAACGTGTCGAAGCTTTCCGACGCCTCCCTCTCCTACTCCAGCCTGGGCGGGTGGAAGGAACGCGGAAACCTTGACGAGTTCCTCGGCCTTACCGAGGACGTTTGGCGGACCCGGGCCTACGGGGATTTCTGGTCGTATTGCATGGTGGCCGAGGGCTCCGTGGACATCGCCTGCGAACCCGAGCTGAACCTCTATGACATGGCTGCCCTGGTGCCGATCGTGGTGGAGGCCGGCGGCCGGTTCACATCCCTGGAAGGCGAGGACGGCCCGTTCGGCGGGAACGCCCTGGCCACGAACTCAATCCTGCACTCGGAGGTCCTGCACCGATTGAACCCGTACCTGGACGATCTGCTGTAACTCACGCGCTTTCCACGTTTGAACGAATAATGCGACGCCGGACACCTCCCAAGGCAGGTGCCCGGCGTCGTTTATTCGGCGGCGCGTAACAAAGCCCTTAACAATTGCCGCGGCTTCAGTCCTGGCCGCCCCATGTCCTACGCTTTTATGCAGGTCACGAGTGCCAGCGCAAAACCCCGGTTTGCTGGCCGGCAACCCTCCATTCGCGGTGGGGTGCCCCGGGTGACGACCAGGCCGGTCCGGAGCGGATGCGGCAAGCGCGGATTCCACTATGCCGGAGTCCTGTACCAAGTGAGGTCTCTGTGACAACTGCCACCGTCTCCCCCCAGCCCGTCATTGCCCAAGCTGCCGTCCCCCATGCACGCCACGCCGCAGCCGGCCGGCCGCTCGCTGCCGTCACCGGCGCCGAAATCCAGGCGCCCCTGATTTCGGGCGGCCACGTGCGGTACGCCAACCTCGATTACGGCGCCTCCGCCCCGGCACTGTCCGTAGTGTCCGCTTACCTGAATGAGATCCTCCCCTACTACGCCAGCGTCCACCGCGGGGCAGGATACGCATCCCAGATCAGCACCTCCGTGTACGAGAACGCGCGCAGCATCGTCAGGGATTTCGTGGGCGGCCGCCCGGATGATTCGGTCATCTTCACCCGCAACACGACGGATTCGCTGAACCTGCTGGCCGGCTGCCTTCCCGTGACCGATGGCCGCCACCACGGCGAAGTGCTGTACCTGGACATCGAACACCACGCCAATCTCCTGCCGTGGCAGGGCGTCCCGCACCGCAGCATCGTCGCCGCCGACACCATCACCGGCACCCTTGAGGCCGTACGTGCCGAGCTTGGACAGGGCGGTGTCAGCCTGGTCGCGGTCACCGGGGCCTCCAACGTGACCGGCGAAATCCTCCCCATCCGGGCGCTGGCCGCGCTGGCCCACGAACATGGCGCACGGATCGTGGTGGATGCGGCCCAGCTCGCGCCGCACCGCCGCATAGACATCAGCGCGGATGACGTCGACTACCTCGCCTTCTCCGGCCACAAGCTGTATGCGCCCTTCGGCGCCGGCGTCCTGGTGGGACGCCCGGACTGGCTGGACGCCGGCGTCCCGCACCTCGCCGGGGGCGGCGCCGTCAAGGAAGCCAGGCTCGACGGCGTCAGCTGGGCCACCGGCCCGGCCCGCCATGAGGGGGGCTCGCCGAACGTCCTGGGGGCCGCCACGCTGGCCCGCGCCAGCCAGGTCATTGCCGGCCTGGACCAGGAACGCTGGCACGCCCACGAGTCCGCCATCCGCTCCTTCCTGGTGGAGGGACTCCAGCGGATCGACGGCGTCACGGTTCACCAGATCTTCAAGGACACCAACCCCGAAACGGACACCATCGGGGTGGTCAACTTCTCCGTCGAGGGTTACGACGCAGGACTGGTGGCGGCGTACCTTTCGGCAGAGCATGGCGTGGGCCTGCGTGACGGGCGCTTCTGCGCCCATCCCCTGCTGAAGCGCCTGGGCCTGCCGTCCGGTTCCCTCCGCGCCAGCTTCGGCGTCGGTTCGCGCCTGGAAGATGCCGAGCGCCTGCTGGCCGGCATCCAGGCGCTCCGGAGCAACGGGCTGGGCTGGGACTACGTGGTGGACGCAGGCCGCTGGGTCCCTGCCAACGACACCCGCACCTACCCGCACTGGGCGCCCAACACCCCTGGAACAGCCGGCGCAGCGCCCTGCATCGACGACTGACGCGGGAGACCGGCCACTCCTGTTTCAGCCGGCTGACCGTGTGTCAGGGGAATGCGGTAAATTCGAAAGGTACCGCAGGACGTCAGCTGAAGGAGGCCACGCGTGGTTCGGGGTGGCCCCAAGCTTGATCACGGGCGGCGCAGGGAACTGGGCCAGAGCTTCCAGGACGGCGGCAGGCACTACCAGCGCGTCCGGCCCGGCTACCCTGAGGAGTCAGCCCGGTGGCTGGTGCCCGCCGACGCCCATGAAGCCCTCGACGTGGGTGCCGGTACCGGAAAGTTCACCGCGCTGCTGCTGGACATGGGGCTGGACGTCACGGCCGTGGACCCCTCGGCGGACATGCTCGCCCAGCTCACGGAACACTACCCGGCTGCCACGGCGATGCCGGGGACTGCCGAGGCGACAGGCCTGCCCGACGCCAGCTTCGACGTCGTCACCGTAGCCCAGGCGTGGCACTGGTGCGACGCCCTGGCGGCAAGCACCGAACTGGCCCGCGTGCTGCGCCCGCACGGAACCCTCGGCCTGGTGTGGAACCAGCTGGACACCTCAGTGCCCTGGGTGCACCGGCTCTCCCGGATCATGCACGCAGGCGACGTCTACCGGCCGGGGCACAAGCCCGTCATCGGCCCGGAGTTCCAGGGGCTCGAAGGGCATGTCACCCACTGGCAGGACACAGTGGACACCACGGACCTGATGGAACTCACTAAATCCCGCAGCTACTACCTCCGGGCCGGCGAGTCAACGCGGGCCAAGGTCCTGGCCAACCTGGACTGGTACCTGCACGAACACCTTGCCTACACCCCTGACCAGGAAATCGACCTTCCCTACCTCACCCTGGCTTGGCGGGCCGTCAAGGCATGACGGCGCATCCCGTATGGCGCCTGCAGAGCCGGTAGGCTTGGATTCGTGAAGACCAGCGCGCCCTCCTCCTCGATCGAGGATTACGTCAAGGTCATTTATTCCTTTACCGAATGGCAGGACAAGCCCATCACGTCCTCCCAGCTCGCACAGCGGCTGGGTGTGGCAAATTCCTCGGTTTCGGAAATGGTCCGCAAACTCAAGGACCAGGGCCTGGTGGACCACAAGCCCTACAGCGCCGTCACGCTGACCGAGGCCGGCCTGCGGCTGGCGCTGTCCATGGTCCGGCGCCACCGGCTGATCGAGACATACCTTGTCCAGCGGCTCGGATACAGCTGGGACGAAGTCCACGATGAGGCTGAACAACTCGAACACGCCGTATCGGACACGTTCATCGAACGGGTCGCCGCCAAGCTCGGGGACCCGAAGCGTGACCCGCACGGCGATCCAATCCCCACGGCGGACGGGCAGGTGCTGATGCCGCGCGCGCACCTCCTCGCCGAGCTGGACCAGGGACATACCGGCAGGATCACCCGGATCAGCGACGACAACCCGGAACTGCTGCGCTACCTGGCAGCCCAGGCCATCGACCTTGATGCGGACGTCGAGGTGGTGGGACGGCGGCCTTTCGGCGGAGCCCTGGTGGTGCGGATCGGTGGTCCCGGCGGCGCCCGTGAGTACGATTTCGCTGAGGAAATCGCCTCGGCGCTCTGGGTCTCCAGCGACGCGCCGCATGCCGGCTGCGCCCTGGACGGGCTCTGACGTGGCGTTGCCCACCGCCCGTGCCTGGCTGGCTGTCGCCGTCGGCGGGCTGATCGGCAGTGAGCTGCGCTACGGGCTGGGCCTGGCGTTTCCGGACGTGCCCGGTTCGGTCCCGTGGGCCACGCTGGGCATCAACATCATCGGCAGTTTCGTCCTCGCGGCTTTGACCACCGTCTGGATGGCACGCCCGCACACGGCCTTCTGGCTGCGCGCCGGCATCGGGCCGGGCCTGCTGGGTTCCTTCACCACCTTTTCCGCGGTCATTTTCGCCTCCGACCAGTTGGCACGCGCGGGTGAGCACCCCGTATGGCTCCTCTACCTGGGCTTGTCGCTGTTGCTCGGTCTTTCGGCGGCCGGCCTGGGCTGGCGCACCGGAAGGCTCATCGCCCGGAACCGGGGCCCGGCATGATCACGGCAGCCCTGGTGGGAGTGTTTGGCGTGGCCGGAGCGCTTCTGCGGTTCGGGATCGACAGCTGGTTTGCACACCACAGCAGCATCCGCAGCGTCCGCACCGATGGCCGTGCGGCGCTGCACTGGCCCTGGGCCACCCTGCTGGTCAACGTCGTCGGCTGCTTCATCATCGGTCTGGCACACGGCCTGACCGCCGGGCTGGGACTTGGCGCGGAATGGCAGGTGGGTTTGGCCACCGGACTGGCCGGCGGACTTACCACCTTCAGTTCGTGGACCACCGCCACCATCCGCCTGCTCAGCGAAGCACGGTTCGGCGCCGCGGCCCTGAACGTGGCGGTTAACCTGGGCCTTGGCTTTGCTGCCGCGGCCGCTGGCAGTGCACTGGCTTCCTAACGACGCTGTTCCCGTTGGGGGCCCGGCCGGCGATTTGGCGGCCTCCCGTATGGTGGAAGGTGATGATCAGCAGACGCGACGCCGCAATAACCCTTGATGTTCCCCTTGAGATGGCGCAGCGCCACGGCCTGCCGAAGTGGATGACGGAGGCCGAACTCCGCGCCATCCTCGACAATCCTCCGCCATGGCTGGTGCAGTCGCGCGCCAACCGGACGGGCAAGCGGCCGGTGTGGGTGCACCTGGAATGCGCCGTCTGTGGCTATGAGGAGGCGGCCCGGCCCAAGAAGTGGTGGCCGGACTTCACCTACGTGGTATGCAGCCATCATGCGCCTTCCGATGTTCCCGCCGTCCGCCCCGGGTGCGTCCGCAGCGAGTACGACGGCGTGGGGACCCGTTTCGTGGGCATCGCGGACGTGGAAGCGCCTCCGGTCCGTCCCTAGGCCCGCCCAGGTGACGTGCCCCGGGTACCTTCGGTCCGGCGTCGGGCATTATCCTGCGCCGTTGCCTGTCATTTCTTCCGGGACGGCGGTGAGGTGCAACTCGGTGCCGTCGCGGAGTACCTTCACGTCCAGCGGCTCGCCGATGGCATCGGAAAACAGGAGCCGCTGCAGGCTTTCCGCGTTGCTGACGGGACGGCCTCCGGCGGTGACGATAATGTCACCCGCGGCAAGGCCTGCTTTGTCCGCCGGCGAGCCGGGCAGCACCTCCACGACGCGGAGCCCTTCGCGCAGCCCGCTGCGGATCACAGCGCTGGGGTTGAGCTGGATGGGCGTGCTGACAAGGCCCAGGTAGGCACGGCGTACCCTCCCGTCTGACAGGAGCGCGGAGATGATCCTGCGGGTGGTGGCATTGATTGGTATGGCGAGCCCCAGCCCGGCGCCCGCCACTGCGGTGTTGATGCCGACGATCCTGGAGTGCGTGTCCGCCAGCGCTCCACCGGAGTTGCCTGGGTTCAGCGCTGCGTCCGTCTGGATAACGTCCTCGATCACTCTCCTGTTGCCGCCCGCCCAGACTGGAATGGCCCGGCCCAAACCGCTGACCACGCCCGCGGTGACTGACCCCGCCAGGCCCAGTGGGTTTCCGACGGCAATCACAAGCTGGCCCACGCGCAGGGTCTCGGCCGCGCCGAACTGAGCAGGTGGCACCTTGGGCCGCGAACCGTGGACCACTGCTAGATCGGACAGGGGGTCGGCTCCCACCAGTTCCAGTTCCATCCGGCTCCCGTCTCCAAACACCGCAAAACCGTGCCGGGTGCCTGCCACGACGTGTGAGTTGGTGAGCAGGTATCCGTCCTCCGTGAAGAGAACGGCCGAGCCGGCGCCCACCCTCACCCTGCCGTTGCCCCTATTCGCGGTCATCTCGATGGCTGCCACGTGGGGCGTAACCGCTGCCGCGACACGCATGACCGTTTGCGAGTACGAGTCCAGGACGTCCTCGTCTCCGGTGGATATGGGTTCCCGCGCCTGTTCCATGACGCACCTCCGGTCTGGTGCCGCTTCCGGCAATCCATGCCCTTTACGGGTCCTTACGGGAGACAACAATGGCCGGGCACGGTCCACTCCCGGTGGAGCTACGCCGTGGGTGAACGCCGGCATTGCGATGCGGTGCGGCTGTCAAGGCTTTAGGATCGGAGCATGACTGACTCCCCTGCAGGGTCTCAAACGGAAATACTGAACGCTGAGGAGTGCTGGCGGTACCTTCGGTCCTCCTATATCGGGCGGCTGGCGGTCATCAACGGTGACGTTCCCGAGATTTTTCCCGTGAATTTTTCGGTCGCCGGTGACACCCTGCTGTTCCGCACGGCGCCGGGGACCAAGCTCCGTGCCCTGCTCAGCGGCTCGGTTGCCGCCTTGGAGGTGGACGGCCTCAACCCATACGCCACTCAGGTCTGGAGCGTTGTCGCCAAGGGCAGGCCGCAGCCATTCGATGAAGCCAGCATGAAGCTTCCGGAGGAAGACGCCGACCGGGAACCTTGGGAACCGGGGATCAAGGACCACTTGGTGGCCATTACCCCCACCGATATCACCGGCCGCCGTTTCGCGGTCACGCCGCGGACCCGTTGGTGGCCGCCGGTCGATTTTTCCGCCGACTGGCTGTAGCGGCCTGCGGTCTCACGCCGTGATGATCACTTTGAGGGCCTTGGTTTCGGCTGCCCGGGAAAACGTGTGGTAGGCGTCAAGGAACTGGTCGAAACTGAAATGGTGCGTGGCGAATTTCTCCGCCCTGATCTTTCCCTGGGCCACAAGCTTGAGCAGCATGGGCGTCGTGTTGGTATTCACCAGCCCCATGCTGATGTTGATGTTTTGGATCCACAGGTTTTCCAGGTGCAGCTCCACCGGTTTTCCGTGCACCCCAACGTTCGCCACCGATCCACCCGGCCGCACTATGTCGGTGCACATGCCAAATGTTGCCGGCATGCCAACAGCTTCGATGGCCACATCGACGCCCTGTCCGCCGGTCAGGGCCAGGACCTGTTCCTTCCAGTCACTGCTGCCGGAAAGGACAGTGTGCGTGGCGCCGAACTCCCTTGCCTTCGCCAGGCGGTTGGCGTCCAGGTCGATGGCCACCACAGTCGCTGCGCCGTACAGTCCTGCCGTGGTGATCGCCGCCAGGCCCACCGGCCCGGCACCAACAACGGCCACGGTGTCGCCGGGCTTCACCCGGCCGTACTGGACACCTATTTCGAATCCGGTGGGGAGGATATCGGAGAGCATGACGGCCTGTTCGTCGCTGACGCCCGCGGGCAGCAGGTGCAGCGAGTTTTCGGCGTACGGCACGCGGACATACTCCGCCTGGGTCCCGTCGATCAGGTGTCCGAAGATCCACCCGGTGCCTTCCTGGCCTTCGCCTCCCAGGCAGTGCGAATAGAGTCCGGTCTTGCAGTTGGCACAGTGGCCGCAGGATTTGATGCACGAGATGATGACACGGTCATTCACCTTCAGGCCGGTCACGGAAGGCCCGGTTTCCACGATGGTTCCCACCGCCTCATGTCCCAGGATCCGGCCCTTTTCGACGGCGGGTACGTCACCTTTGAGGATATGCAGGTCGGTGCCGCAGATCGTGGTGGTATCGACCTTGACGATGACGTCGCCGGGTTGCTGGATCCGGGGGTCGGGGACATCAGTCCATGACTTGTCACCCGGTCCGCCGTAGACGAGGGCTTTCATGTGTCTCTCCTTACTGTGTGGGACGGATTCTCCGACGTTCGCCGCCGGCTTGCGCGGACAGCTGATGGTTGGGCTGCGGGCCGGCGGGACTGGCTGTCGGCGGATCCAGTGCCTGGAGTTTGGCTATGTGCAGGCTTCCGAGCACCAGGAAGAGCCCCGAGAGCCCAAGGGCGGGCAGCAAGGCGGCCAGGCTTGGTTCTGCACCGAACAGGGGTTTGACCAGTTCACCCACCGCCAGGGAGAAAATGAGGGTGAAACCCAGGACATACAGGGCCGGGAGAAGCAGCAGTCCCGTACGGTGGCCCCGGTACGTGAGGAAGGACAGGATCAGGAACCCGGGCATGATGAAGCAAAGGTCCAGGATGAAGATCGAGTAGAGGGAGTCAATCTGCTCGCCGCTCCGCATCAGGGGCAGGAGCATCCCGATCCACAGAGGGTAGAAGACCAGCGGCTGAAGGATGGCACCGGCCGCTGACACCAGCCTCAGTGCACGGGGAAGGGAGGCGGATGGCGCGTCGCGGTCCATGGTGGCCCCGGCGGTGACCATGGCCCAGAATGACACTGCGAAGACTGCCATGTAGAGCAGGTACAGGCCGTTGTACGTCCGCTCAATGACGTAGATCCCGTATGCGTAGAAGAGGTAGCCAAGGAGCCCCAGTGCCACGATCTGGTATTTGGCCCTGTGCGGGCCAACCGCGTAGGCCAGGTACAGCAACGCGAGCCCGGCCGCGACGGAGAGCAGGTCCTGGGAGTAGGCGCCGGGGATCAGGTCAGCGGCAACCACCCTGTTGTAGATTCCGGGCCGCCAAAGGCCCGTTGCCGCAGCGGCGAGTGCCAGCAGTCCGGCAACAGCCCACAGCAGGCGGTTGAGGAACAGATGGGTCAGCATGGGCCACCTTTCACCGGAAGATGAGCGTTTCCCGGGCGTCCCCACAGCGTCCCATTGGGCCGGCCGGACCCCAAGTGCCATTGGTCCTTCCTTGGGCATTGGTCCTTCCTTGTAGGCCGGGCCTTTATGCCCTTACGGCAGGCGGGAGAGTTGCCTACGCTGTGGCCTATGACTGAGAAAACGAACGTGCCTGTGCCGGAAATCCTTGACGCGGTCGAGTGCTGGACGCTCCTCGCCCAGACCGGGGTGGGGCGCCTGGCCGTCATCGCCGATGGCCATCCGGATGTCTTTCCCGTCAATTACAAGGTGGACGGCAGGACGCTGGTTTTCCGCACCGGCGGCGGTACCAAGCACCAGGCCCTCCAGTCGGAAGCCACCGTGGCCCTCGAAGCAGATGCGGTCAGCTCCCAATTCGGGCTCGCATGGAGCGTCGTGGTCAAAGGCACGGCTGTTGAAGCGACGCCCACGGGCCCTGACCTGGATGACGTCAAGCGGGCGCTGTTTCCATGGCAGGGCGTGGGGCAGGAGCACTTCATCCGCATCACGCCGGAGTCGATAACGGGGAGGCGCTTCACGGTGGACGCACCACTGCTGTGGCAAACCTCGCTGGACGACGCAACCCGCGCCGGTTTCGAGTAGGAATTACGGGCAGGAGACACCGTGCGCGCATGGTGGGTGAACGGGCCGGGCCCCATATCCACCCACCCGCTGGTTCAGGGACTCCGTGCCACTCCTACGCCTGCGGCCAACGAACTCCTGGTGGAAGTGACTGTCTGCGGTGTTTGCCGCACCGACCTCCACCTCGCTGAAGGAGACCTGGCACCGCACCGTGCGCAGACTGTGCCCGGGCATGAAGCAATCGGCGTGGTTGTTGAGGCAGGAGTTGCCTGCTCCCGGTTCAGGACTGGCGACAGGGTGGGTGTGGCGTGGCTTGGCGGGGTTTGCGGCAGGTGCGACTACTGCCGCCGGGGTGATGAAAATCTGTGCCAGTCGCCCGTCTTCACCGGCTGGGACAGGGATGGCGGCTATGCCGAGTACTTGACGGTTGCGGAGGATTTTGCCTACCCGGTACCTCCAACCTTCCGGGATGAGCAGGCGGCACCACTGCTGTGTTCGGGCATCATCGGGTACCGCGCGCTGAAGCGCGCCGCCCTTCCCGTCGGTGGCCGTCTTGGCATTTACGGCTTTGGCAGCTCTGCCCACATCACCGCCCAGCTGGCGCTTAAACAGGGCGCCTCCGTGTATGTCATGACCCGGTCTGACGGCGCGCGGTCGCTCGCCCTGGAGTTGGGAGCTGATTATGCGGGGGACGCTTATGACCAGCCGCCGGTACCGCTCGATTCCGCCATTCTTTTCGCACCGGTTGGAGACCTTGTCCCGGCTGCGCTGCGCGCCCTGGATCGGGGCGGAACGCTTGCCATCGCCGGAATCCACCTAAGCGACATCCCGGCCCTCAATTACACCAGGGAGCTCTTTTTTGAACGGCAGGTGCGGAGCGTGACAGCCAATACCCGGGCTGACGGGCGTGAGTTCCTGGCTCTCGCAGCCAGGCTTTCGCTTACCCTCACCACCACGGCCTACCCGTTCCAGGCTGCGGCCAAGGCACTTGAGGACCTGGCTGCCGACAGGATTACCGGTTCGGCAGTCCTGCGGGTCCGGCCGGAACAGTAGCCTCTCATCCAAACAGGACGGCGGCCTCCTGGTACCGCGCTTCAGGGACCACCTTCAGTTCCCCCAGCGCTTCTTCAAGGTCGACGTTGACAATGTCCGTGCCGCGCAGCGAAACCATGGTGCCCCACCTGCCGGCGGCTGCCGATTCGACGGCGGCCAGGCCCAGCCTGGTGGCAAGGACACGGTCGAAGGCCGTGGGTTCGCCGCCACGCTGGATGTGGCCCAGGACGGTGGCGCGCGTTTCGATGCCGGTCCGCAGCTGCAGTTCTCCTTCAAGCAGCAGTCCGATGCCTCCCAGCCGCGGGCGTCCGAAAGTATCCAGGCCACGGGGCGCGTACGGTGCTTCGTGGCCTTCAGGAGCGAAGGCCTCGGCCACCACCACGAGCGGAGCCCTGCCCCGGTCACGGGCCGACAGCACCCACGAGCAAATTTGGTCCAGGGACACCGGATGTTCAGGTATCAGGATGGCGTGCGCGCCCGATGCCATCCCGGAATGCAGTGCTATCCAGCCCGCACTGCGGCCCATGACCTCGGCCACCATGCACCGGTGGTGCGACTCGCCGGTGGTCCGGAGCCGGTCGATGGCTTCGGTGGCGGTCTGCACCGCAGAATCAAAGCCGAAGGTGTAGTCGGTGGCGCCGAGGTCATTGTCGATGGTCTTGGGCACTCCCACCACGTTGATGCCCTGGGAGCAGAGTTCCCGGGCGGCTGCGAGTGTTCCCTCTCCCCCAATGGCAATCAGGCCGTCCAGTTCGTTGTGCCGGACGCAGGCACGGACACCCTCGATTCCATTGCCCACCAGCGGGTTGGTCCGGGACGTGCCCAGGATGGTTCCACCCAGGCGGGCGATCCCACGGACACTCGTACGGGGCAAAGGGTAAATGTCCTGCTCCAACACACCCCGCCAACCGTCCCGGAACCCGATGAATCCATAGCCATGCGAAACGTGCCCGCCCAGCACGGCTCCCCGGATGACCGCGTTCACGCCCGGGCAGTCACCGCCACTGGTGAGGATCCCCAGCCGCTTCACCGGACCACCACCCCCGAAGCCCGGACAGGCAACGGAAAATGGAGGGTTTGCCCGGGAGGAAGGACCTCGTCATTGCCATGCACCTGCACCTTGATGGGGCCGGCGTCACCGGGAGCAGAGGCGATGCTCATGTCCCCGTCCTTGAGATGTATGCGGAGGCGGTGTCCCCGGTAGAGGACCTCAAAGGCAACGGCGCGCAGCCCGGTGGGGAGGTTGGGTGCAAACAGGATCGTGTCACCGCTGAACCGGAGCCCCGCAAAGCTGCGCTGGACCACGTCGATGGTTCCGGCCATCGCGCCCAAATGGATGCCCGCGCGCGTGGTGCCGTGCTGGGTATCGTCAAGATCGGCGTCGAGCGCTTCCCGGAAACTGTCCCACGCCCGGTCCGCGTCCAGGCCCGCAAGGACGGACGCGTGGGCAACCCTGCTCAGGGTGGAGCCGTGCGCCGTCCTGGCCAGGTAATACTCGATCGTCTTGTTGAGGTGTTCCGCCGTGAATGCATACTGAAGCCGCCGAAGAATGCTGACCAGTCCGTCGTGTCCCAACAGGTACGGGAGCATCAGGACGTCGGCCTGCTTTGCCAGCTTGTAGCAGTTGGTACTGTCATCTTCGGCCTCGAGGATGAGGTCCAGCCGCTCAATGTCGCCGTACCTGTCCCGGTAGTGGTCCCAGTCGAGTTCCTTCAACGACCCGTAGCCCTCGAACTGGCTAATGACGCCGTCCTCGTGAAAGGGGACGTACATCGCCGATCCCACGTGCGCCCACCCGGCGGTTTCCTCCTCTGTGACACCCAGGCGTTCCATGAGTACGGCACGTTCGCTGCCGTGCAGGAAGGCCATGATTCCCCTTGCCGTGGAGCAGGCCCATGCCGCCATGACATTGGTGTAGGCATTGTCGTCCAGGCCGGGTCCGTCGCTGCCGGGATAGCCGGTGTGGTATTCGTCCGGTCCCACGACGCCGCGCAGGTGGTAACGGCCCTCCTGCTGGTCGTAGTCCGCCAGTGAGCGGAAGAAACGGGCAACCTCGATCACCAGTTCCGCCCCCTTTTGCAGGAGCCAGATCTTGTTACCAGTGGTCTGGAAGTACTGCCAGGCATTGAACGCGACAGCAAGTCCGGAGTGCACCTGCAGGTGCGAGTGGTCCTTGACCCACCTGCCGGACCTGTCGTTGTACAACCATTTGGGCGTTTCCTCGGTTCCGGCGCTGGCGCTTTGCCACGGAAATTTCGCCCCTGCCAGACCTTCCAGGGCCGCGGCATGCCGGGCGGCGGGAAGCCGCCGCCACCTGTAATCGATGACGGCACGCGCAACCTCAGGCGTCCTCGAGGCGAGTACCGGCAGGACGAACAGCTCATCCCAAAAGACGTGGCCCCGGTAGCCCTCGCCGTGGAGTCCACGCGCCGTCACGCCGGCATCCAGTTCGGTCGTATGGTGTGTCAGTGTCTGCAGCAGATGGAATATGTGCAGGTTCAGGACAAGGCGCACCTGGACCGGGGCATCGATCTCCACCATGAACGGCCGCAGCTCGCGCCGCCACGCTTCCTCGTGCGCCGTCAGCAGCGAATCGAAGTCCCCGGGGATACGCGCCAGGACCGCACGGGCACCGGCTTCCGGAGAGGATATGGCACGGTCACGGGACGTCACCACTGCCACCGTCTTGGTGATCCGCACCGCGGCGCCGGCACTGAGGGACAGCAGAAGAGTCTGGAAATGGAAGGCCCCTTTCCTGCCCTCCTCAACTCCCTCCGCTTCCGGGAATACCTGTGTTCGATAGGCCGCGGCGATGCGGATGAGGCTCTGGGTAGTTTCCACTTCGACGACGGAGGCAGCAAGCGCGGACGGCTCAGGGATGGAGCGGTGGGAGGCTGTCCTGTCAGCGATGTGGACGTCCGAACCCTGGGCATGTTCGGGGAGGTTGGCGTTGCGGACCCCGGCGTTGACACCGCTGCGGACCTCCACCTGACCGCTCCAGCCCAGCGCGGTGATAACCGTCTCAAGGACCAGCAGATGGGGCTCGGCCATGGACGCGAAACGGGTTTGCACTACTTCCAGCCTGCGGTGGTCGGCTGTCTCCAGCAGCAGCCGCCGCTCCAGTACCGCCCGTCTGAGGTCCAGGACCCTGTGCTCGCGGACCGAGGTCATTCCGCCCTCCGACCACCACTGCTTGCCCGGCAGGCGCAGGTCGAGCGGCAGGCAGTTGGGGGCGTTGACCATGTGTTCTTCCAGCAGCGTCTCGCCGCCGGCTTCCGCGCGGACACGGTTGTAGACGCCGGCGAGGTACATGCCCGCGTAGCTGAAGCTGCCGCCTTCGGGCGCCGCCCCGCGGACGCCCATGTAACCATTGCCCAGCGTGGTCAGGGCTTCCCGGTGTCCCTCGTGTGCGGCGTCGAAACCTTCATAGACGAGGTGCCAGGCGTTGCCGATGACCTGGCCCAGATCCAGCTCCCCCACGTCGTTGAGGACGGTATGGGCGCCGGCTGCCTCAAGCTGCCGGCGGTTGCCGGTCCGGTCGATTCCGACAACGAGGCCGAAGTCACCCCGGCGGCCGGCCTCAACCCCCGCCGCGGAGTCCTCGATCACCACCGCATGTGGCGGGGAGACCCCAAGCCGCGATGCGGCCGCAAGAAAGACGTCCGGCGCCGGTTTTCCGCGCAGGCCGAGCCGGGCCGCCGTCGTTCCGTCCAGCACCACCCTGAAGAGATCCTGGATGCCCGCCGCTTCCAGGACCAACCCGGCGTTCCGGCTTGAGGTGACCACAGCAGTGGGCACTGCCGCGCCCGCAAGCCTCTGCAGCAAATCCAGGGTGCCTGGGTAACTCTGGACGCCGTCGGTCCGGAGGTGTTTCAGGAACAGTTCGTTCTTCCAGGCACCCAGGCCGAACCCGGTCCATGCGCCGGCTTCGTCCGTCTCGTTTCCCTTCTCAACCTGCACTCCCCTGGCAGCCAGGAACCGTACCACCCCCTCCTCCCGCGGCATCCCGTCGATGAAGGTGAGGTAGTCATTCCTGCTGAGCGGGGCACGGTTGGCGCCGGCAGGGACTCTTGGGTCACGCAGGATCCGGTCGAACGCATCTTTCCAGGCAGCCTGGTGGACCATCGCTGTATTGGTGACCACCCCGTCCAGGTCGAAGATGACGGCGTCAAACGGTGGCTTGGCAGCAGCGGCGGTGGGCGACCCGATCATAGGTCAGTGGTACCAGCAAAGCGGTCATTCCGGACAGGGCCCTAGGGCCCGGCGCGGCCGCCGGGTCACGACGCGGCCACTGGAACCCTATGTCTTTGCGCCGGCTGTGTGCCCCACGTGGCTCCACCAGGTCAACGGGGACGTGATGGAAAAACGCCTGCCCGTAACGGAGTTGGGAACGATCCGGACAAAGTGGTCCTTTTCACCGGCCTGCCAGGGAAACAGGGTAAGGCCTGCTCCCTTCATCAGTTCCTCCGATGGCTCGAGGATGACGGCCTTGCCTTTGACCAGGACGCTCCATGCTTTGGCGTCATCATGGCCGTCGGCTTCCAGGGCGACGGCGAGCGGCCCGCCTGCTGCGCGCAGTTTCGTTCCCTCCCCCGTCCGGAAGACCAGCGATTCGTGGTCAACTTTGTAGTTGACCGGGAACACCTCCGGGTATCCGTTCACCAGCACTGCCAAATGGCCGACGGATACTCCACGCAGGAGGTCCCAGCACGTTCCGGCGTCCAGGACTTCGGTAGGCGTTTGCGGTGGATCGTTGTGCATGCAGTCGAAGGTAACGGCTTGCGGGGCCAGCCCGGTAGAGCATTTAGGCCCGGGTCCCCTTGCCTTGACAGGCAAAGAAAAACACCCCGGTCCGAAGACCGGGGTATTTTACCCGTGGGTGGAGATGGGGGGAATTGAACCCCCGTCCGATGTCGTGTTGTCAGGGCTTCTCCGGGCGC
Organism: Arthrobacter sp. Soil761; assembly: GCF_001428325.1. Classification (NCBI taxonomy): domain Bacteria; kingdom Bacillati; phylum Actinomycetota; class Actinomycetes; order Micrococcales; family Micrococcaceae; genus Arthrobacter; species Arthrobacter sp. Soil761. The sequence goes on from NZ_LMSF01000001.1 coordinate 430,253, forward strand.
AGTTTGCGTCGGATTTTCTCGGCCCCAGCCATGCTGCAAACAGCTGGCTGATCCGGGCCCAGTCATCTAAAAGTCCCGTTTACTCCGATGACGGGAGCAAACAGCAGTGGCTATCTAAATGACGCCAGGATCCGGGGCGATAGCAACCCCGGGCTGACGGACTGTCTTACTGCTTAGGCAGCAAGAGCGAAGTCAGTGCGCTTAGATTCGGCACTTATTGGTTTGCAGAAAGCGTTTACGAGATAATTCTGCATCCTCGGCCCGCTTCACCTGTCGCGACTAACACCGTCGAAACCGATCATCCCCGTATTTTGTTACCAAACCGGCTGGCAAGCCTGCCGGACTATTCATACTAACGCATGACCCGTGGAAATAATTCCTACCGGCGCCGGTTGCGCTCGCGCATCTCACGCTGGGCTTCACGGTTGTCCTGCTGTTCCCGCAGCGTCTGCCGCTTGTCGTATTCGCGCTTGCCGCGGGCAACACCGATTTCCACCTTGGCCTTGCCGTCCACGAAGTACAGCTGGAGGGGAACAATGGTGTAGCCGGACTCCCGGACCTTGTGGGAGATCTTGATGAGTTCTTCCCGGTGCAGCAGCAGCTTGCGGCGCCGGCGTGCCGCGTGGTTGGTCCAACTGCCCTGGTTGTATTCGGGAATGTGGATGGCTTCCATCCACAGTTCGTCGTTATAGAACGTGCAAAATCCGTCCACCATGGAGGCGTGGCCCTCACGCAGGGACTTCACTTCGGTGCCCATCAGCGCGATGCCGGCCTCGTAAGTGTCCAGCACGTGGTAATCGTGCCGGGCCTTGCGGTTGGTGGCCACTACCTTACGGCCACTTTCTTTAGGCACGGGGAAACTCCTCGGGTTCAGGTCGGGTGCCTCCGGGCCTGCGGCGCGGAGCTATACCAGTCTACGGCAGCAGCGCTTCGCCCCTACAGCAATCCCATGGGGTCGACGGCGGCACCATTGAGCCAGGTTTCGAAGTGGGCGTGGCAACCCGTGGAGTTGCCGGTGCTGCCGGAGTAGGCAATGAGCTGGCCCTGGGAGACCCTCTGCCCATTCGAAACCACGATGCTGGAGTTGTGGTAGTAGATGGTGGTGAGCGTATTGCCCTGCACCACGCCGTGATCGATCTTGACGCGCCAACCGCCACCATCGGCGGAATTCCAGCCTGAGCTGAAGACCTCACCGGCCGCTGCCGCATAGACGGGCGTGCCGCAGGCTGCGCCAAAGTCGATTCCGGTGTGCATGTATCCACCGGTGCCATAGAAGTCGATGGTTCCCGGCGGGGTGGTGCGGTAGCCAAAACCGGAGGTGATGGGGATGCTGCCGTCGAAGGGGTGGCGGAGGCCAAACGCCGACGGTGATCCCGCGGCGGGCGGGACGTACGGCTGCGCGGGCGGGGCCGGGCGGTTTGCGGCGGCCGCGGCCGCGGCCGCCGCAGCGGCAGCAGCAGCCGCCTGCCTGCGCTGCTCGGCTTCCCAAGCTTCACGGGCCCTGCGGTCGCGTTCGGCGATCTCGTTGGCCACCTGGTTCTGGTTGGCCTGGACGCCGGCCAACTGGGCCTGGATGCCGGGCTTTGCCGCCTGGAGTTCGGCATCGAGGCGGGTGGTGTCCGCAATGAGCTGGTCGACTTGGGCCTTCTTGGCCGCAGCCTCGTCGCGGGCGGCCTTCTCCCGCTCCAGGGCAGCGTCGGCCTTGGCCTTGAGGTCCTTGATCTCAGCTTCGACAGCTTGCAGGCGCGCTTCGGAGTTGACGTTGGTGGCGTTCTGCTGGCTGAGCTTGTCCATGGCTGCGTTCTGGCTGCGCATGGCCTGGTCCGCAAGGTCCATGGTTTCGGTCAGGCTGCTGCCGCTGTTGGAGCCGAAGAAGAGCGACAGGTTCGAAGGAACGCCGCCGGATTTGTAGGCCTGGGTGGCGATCTGCCCAATCAGTTTCTTGGTGTCCGCGATCTTTTGCTTGTCCGTCTCCAGCTGCTGGGTGATCTTGGCCTTGTTCTGCTGGGCCATGTCCACGCGGGCCGACAGCGCCTCTACCTCCTTGACAGCCCCGGCTACCCGCCCCTGTGCCTCAAGGAGTGCCTGCTGGGCACCGGGCAACTGTCCCTGGTAGATCACCAAGTCGCTGGCGGCCTTGGCGATCCGGGAATCGACGAATTCGAGGGATGCCTGGACGCGTGCGGCTTCGGCCTCGAGCGCGGCTTGGCGGTCTTCGAGGTCGTCGGCGAAAGCGACGGGTGTGGCAAGGGCCATCCCGGCCGAAAGGATGACGGTGAGCACGCCGCTGACGATCCCCAAACGGCGGGCAGCGGCCCGCCCTCGGCTGTGCCGGGGGCGGGGCAAGGTTTGGTGAATGAGGTTCATGGGCATTCCTAGGTCGCGGTGTGCACAGCCTAAACGCGCAAATATCTACGTAAGGTCAAGAGAGACGAAATTCCTGCCAAGGATCCGCCAAGGATTATCAGCGCCGGGGCGATGATCAGGGTCTGCCCGGATGAGATAAAGGCCGTATCCGGGTATTGCCGCGACATATAGTCGCCCAGGAAGTATTGCGCTACGGCCCACAGGGTGCCCGAGGCCAGGGCAGCGCCGATGACGGCTGCTATGACGCCTTCCAGGATGAACGGCAGCTGGATCACGGTTTTTGAGGCACCGACCAGGCGCATGATTCCGGTTTCGCGGCGCCGGCTGAACGCCGAGAGCCTGATGGTGGTGGCGATCAGCAGGATGGCGCAGACGATCATGACCCCTGCGATGCCGACCGCCACAAGGGACGCACCGTTCATCACCGAGAAGAGGCGTTCGAGGAGCTGGCGCTGGTCGATCACCGTTTCCACGCCTGGCTGGGAGGAAAACGTCTCGCTGATGATCTGGTACTTTTCCGGGTCCTTCATGTTGATCCGGAACGATGCGGGCAGCTGGTCCGGCGTCACGGAATCGACGATCGGAGAGTTCGAAAACTGGTCCTTGAAGTGCTTGTAGGCCTCATCCTTGGACTCGAACTGAAAGTCGTTGATGTACTGCGCCACGGCCGGGGACTCAAGGAGCGCGTTCAAGCCCTGTTGCTGCTCAGGGGTGACTGGCCCGGAAGCGCAACCCGGCGCCGTCGAACCTTCACTGCAAAGGAAGATCGCCACCTGGACCTTGTCGTACCAGTAGCCCTTCATCTGGTTGATCTGCATTTGCAGCATTCCGGCCGCACCCACGAAGGTGAGGGACACGAACGTCACCAGGATGACCGAGACCACCATGGAAAGGTTCCGGCGCAGCCCGCTGCCGATTTCCGAAAGGATGAATGCGAGCCTCACCGCTGGGCCTCGCCTTCAGCGCCATTGCCCGGCAGGCCGCCGTCGGGCGTTTCCCTGCCACTGGCGTCCTTAAGGCGCCTGGACTGGCCGACTACGGGAATCATCGAGGTGTACAAGGCCTTGGCTTCGTCGCGGATCACCACGCCGTTCCTGAGTTCGACCACCCGTTTGCGCATTTCGTTGACGATGTCGTCATCGTGGGTGGCCATCACCACGGTGGTTCCGTTCTGGTTGATCTTGTCCAGGACGCCCATGATTCCCATGGACGTGGTGGGGTCCAGGTTTCCGGTGGGTTCGTCCGCGAGGAGGATCCCGGGCCGGTTGACCACGGCACGCGCGATGGCCACGCGCTGCTGCTCGCCGCCGGACAGCTCGTGCGGCATGCGGTGTTCCTTGCCTTCGAGGCCGACGGTCTTCAGGACCTCCGGGACGGTGTCGCGGATGACGCTGCGGCTCTTGCCGATGACCTGCATGGCGAACGCCACGTTGGCGAAGACATTCTTTTGGGGCAGGAGGCGGAAGTCCTGGAACACGACGCCGATGCCCCGGCGGAGGCGCGGAACACGCCAACTGGAAATCTTCGCGACGTTTTGGCCCGCCACGTAAACAGCGCCGGAGGTGGCGCGGTCTTCCTTCAGCACCAGGCGGAGGAAGGTGGATTTTCCGGAGCCGGACGCACCGACAAGGAAGGCGAATTCGCCGCGGTCAATCTCAAGGGTGACAGAGTCCAGCGCCGGACGGGCTTTCTGGTCGTAAACCTTGGTGACATTTTCGAATCGGATCATGGCCCTAAGTACCCTGCAGGGCATGGCTGATTCTTGTGATGCAGCCCAGTTCTGCAGCCGGTGCACGGGTTTTCGTTTGGGGAAAGTAGGGCCCCGGCCCCTCGACTATACGCAGGGTCCCCCGTGCTTCGACCTGCTTTCGGGGGCGTGTCGCTGGATCGGCTGCAGGACGGCGGGGCCGGCAGGCCTACTTTTCGGCGTTGCGGTTGTCAGTACGCCAGCGGATGCCCGCATCGATGAAGTCGTCAATCTCGCCGTCGAACACTGCGGACGTGTTGCCCACTTCGTGCTCGGTGCGCAGGTCCTTCACCATTTGATACGGGTTCAGAACGTAGGAGCGCATCTGGTCACCCCACGAAGCTTTAACATCGCCGGCCAGCGCCTTCTTCTCCGCATCCTCCTGCTCCTTCTTCAGCAGCAGGAGCCGGGACTGCAGCACGCGCATGGCGGCGGCGCGGTTCTGCAGCTGCGATTTCTCGTTTTGCATGGAAACCACCGTGCCGGTCGGGATGTGGGTGAGGCGGACGGCGGAGTCCGTGGTGTTGACCGACTGGCCGCCGGGGCCCGACGAACGGAACACGTCCACCCTGATTTCGTTGTCCGGGATGTCGATGGAGTCCGTCTGCTCGATCAGCGGAATGACTTCCACTGCGGCAAAGGACGTCTGGCGGCGGCCCTGGTTGTCGAACGGGCTGATCCTGACGAGACGGTGGGTTCCGGCTTCCACGCTGAGCGTGCCGTACGCGTAGGGAGCCTTCACCTCGAAGGTGGCCGACTTGAGCCCGGCCTCTTCCGCGTAGGACGTGTCCATGACGGTGGTGGGGTAGCCGTGCCGCTCGGCCCACCGGAGGTACATGCGCATCAACATCTCGGCGAAGTCTGCGGCGTCCACGCCTCCCGCGCCGGCGCGGATGGAGACCACGGCTTCGCGTTCGTCGTACTCGCCGGACAGCAGGGTGACCACTTCCAGGTCCTTGAGGGCTTTCCTAATGGACTCAAGTTCTGTCGCGGCCTCCCCCATCGAGTCCGCGTCGTCCTCGTCCTGCCCAAGCTCAACGAGGACTTCAAGGTCGTCGATCCGGGATGCCAGGCTGGTGAGTCGCTCCAGTTCGGACTGGCGGTGGGAAAGCCGGGAGGTGATTTTCTGCGCGGCCGCGGGGTCGTCCCAAAGGTCCGGCTCCCCTGCCCGCTCGCTGAGTTCGGCGATGTCTTCCTTGAGTGTCTCCACGTCGCTGACGCGTTCAATGGACTCGTAGGTGGCGCGCAGCGCCCGGATTTCAGCGGAAAAATCAATATTGGCCATGGTTGTTTAAGCCTACGCTATGGAGCGGTACGGCCCGGCGCTGCCAGGATCATTGGCTCAGCGGGTGCATGACTCAGCGGGTCAGGCGTGAGCGGGCGGTGGACGTCGCTTCGATTCGGATGCCATCAGGGACAAGGAAGTTCACCACAGGTGGGTGCACGTCTGCCGTGAGGACCACGACGGCGGTGGAACCGTCAGGTGTACCCGTTGTAGCGGCGACGGCGAGGCCTGAGAAACGCTGCGAGGCTGGGCTCCTCGAGACGAAGTCGGCAGCTACATTGCGGACGCGCGCGGGATTAAGGACAGCCGAGGGGCTTCCACCCTGGGATGTGACTTCTCCCAGGGTGTAGCTGTCGGCCGCCGCAAGCGATGCCCCGTCTGCCAGGGACAGCAGGCGCTTGTGCTCCAGATAGACGGCAGATATGCCGACGACGACCGTCGCCACCAGAAGTGCCAGGGTGATGTAGCCGAGAATCATCACCATGACCTGGCCGCTCTGGTCCGATTCCCGGCGTTTCACCGGTACCGGCCTACCAATTGGGTGGAAGACGCCTCAACCTCCGTGGCTGATAATCCGTCGGCGAACGGAATGAACGGCAGCGGTACGCTCAGGCTTACGGTGACAGTCACCGTGGTTCCGGCGGCCTGGCAGTCAGCAGGGTTGCAGGTCGTGGCCATGCGGGCCCTGTCTGCCTGGTGCCCGAAGTCGGAAAGGGCGAGGGCCACGGCCTGCTCCGCAGCTGCCTGGGCTGTGGAGGAATCCGGCTGTGCCACATAAACCTTGGCCGCCTGGTCCGCGGCACCCACCACAGCGAAGGAACCGCCCTGGATTTGCCCGACGGTGATCACGAAGTACACCAGCGGGACCATCAGCAGAAGTGCAAGGAACGTGAACTCGACTACCGCACTTCCTTGCTCGTGTCCGCTCCCCTGCTCCTCATGCACAAAGCCCTGCTGCTGGTGCTCCCCGCGAGCAGGCCTGGGGCAGTGGGATGGGTCGCCCACGTGCGTGCCCCCGGCACGCTCCCTGCAGAGCACTTCTGCCACGCGGGCCGTGACCAGGAACAGACTGGAACCGGCCTGTGCGCTGGAGCGGGACTGGGCACTGGAACAGGACTGCGCACTGGCGCGGGGTGGTCCGTCGGGGTGGGGCAACGGGCTGGCGCTGAACGGATCAAGGCTGGACAGCCGCATGCCCTTTCACCTCCAGCAGGTCCCGGGGCCCAATCAGGCCGATGACCGGCATTGGGGACCGGACAGTCACTTCCAGGGTGCGCATCCCCTGGACAGTTACTTCCTGCGTACTGACCTGGTCAGCAAAGCCTTCGTTCAGGGCCATGCTGATGAGGCTGCGGGTCCGCTCTTGCGCGTCGGCGGCATTGCGGTCAGCGAGTGTGCCGTACCGGGCACCAGAGGCAGCAGCATCAATAAGTGTGTTCCGGACATGCAGAACCAGGGTCAGCTGAATAATCGCAAGGAAGAACATCGTCAGCAACCCGCCAACCAGGACGAAGTCCACCACGGCTGAACCCCGCTCGCCCGGCCTGGGCAGCACTGGCTGCACGGGTCCGTGAGCGGACGGCAGCATGGTTCAGTTCCCCACCTTGTCCATTGCCTGGTTGAACATGGCCTCCAAGGCGGGGCCCGCGAGCGCCAGCAGGGCTGCAACCAGGACCGCGGACATCAGGGTTATCATCACCCATCCCGGAACGTCACCTCGTTCAGGGTTATCGTTACCGGTGGTCGGAGGCACCTGAAGGTCTTCCCTGCCTTCGGTGTACTGTGCACCGATAGGGCGCCCCCTCCCGGCTGTCGCGGGCACCTTGAGCTGCAGTAAAGCGGCAAGGCCAAGAAGCAGCAGTGCACAGCGGGTTCCGATGGTTTTCATCTTGAGTCCTATTCCTGGTTCCTAAGGTGGGCTTTAACTAATGGCAGCCGGTCCGGGCTTCGGGTCTTTCTCCCCATCAGAAGCCCAGGTTGATGGCGGCCAGGCCGGGGAAAACAGCAAACACCACGGTCAGGGGAAGCACCCCGAAAACCAGGGGCACCATCATTGCAATTTCCTTTTTCCCGGCAGCTTCCATCAGGTCCCGCTTGGCCGAATCGCGCACGTCCTGCGCCTGCGCGCGAAGCACGTCCGCAAGGGGTGTTCCTCTTTCCACCGCAACGATGATGCCGTCAACAAACCTGACCAGCGGCGCAAGGTCGGTGCGCGCAGAGAACTCCTGCATTGCCAGAATCAGCGGCTTGCCGGCCCTGGTCTCCGCGAGGATCTTCGAAAATTCCTTGGACAGCTCACCGTTGGCACTCCTGCAGACGCGATCCAATGCGCCTGTTGCGCTCTCCCCTGCGCCGACGGCCAGGGCCATCAGTTCGGCAAGGCTGGGAAACTCGGCCATCATCCGCGCTTCCCGCCGGCGGACCTGGGCGCCAAGCCAGTAGTCCCGCAACACAAAACCCGCTGCAGTACTGCCGATAATTACCGCCGCTGCCAAGAGCGGGCTGAACCTGCCCGCTGCGGCTCCAATGAGCATGAAAGTCGCTGAAAGGACAAAACCCGCAGCAGCCCACAGCAACTGTTCAGCGCGGAAGTCGATGGCGGACTTGTTGATTCCTGCCTGGGCCAGCCGCCGGCCCGTGGCACTAGGCGTGGGGTTCAGTCTTCCCAATGCGGACAGCCAGTCCCGGAAGACGGGACGGAAAATTCGTTCGAGGGGGCCGAAAGGTGTCAGGTTCTGCTCGCCGGCGTGCAGGAGCCTCGACTCCAGGTTTTGCGACTTAAGTTGGGGCTCTATGCGTTGGGAAAGCGTCAGGGCGCGCATGGGAGGTGACCGGAAGATCACGAGCCACAAACCAAGGCCAAGGCCGATACCGCAGATTACTGCTGCAGGCGGGATGATGATCATCGGAGCACCCTTTCGTCCTGTGGCAGGGCCCCGATCTTCAACATCACCGTGTAGCAAACAAGCGAGACCACCAAGCCGCCGAGCAGGACTGCGGCGCCCATAGGCGTGTTGTAGGCCTGGATCGCCTCCGGCCTGCTGGCAAGCAGGATCATCACGATCCAGGGTGCCGCGACGGCAAGCCGGGCGGCATTGATGGTCCACGACTGCCGCGCCTCGAGCTCGCTGCGGGTCCGGGCATTCTCCCGCAGGAATTCCGCCAAGGTGCCCAGGAGCTTCCCCAGGTCCGAACCGCCTACCTCCCGGGTCAGCCGGAGCGCTTCGACGATGCGGTCGGCCACCGGGTCAGCCAATCGCTGCTTCAACTTGTTTAGAGACCCATCAAACTGGCCTCCGGCGCGATAGTCAGCGCCGAACTCACGAAAAATGGGCCGCAATTCCTCAGGTCCCTTTTCTCCAAGCTGAATGAGGGCCTCGGGCAGGGGCAGGCCCGCACGGATCGCAGAGCGCAGATGATCCACGACGTCAGGCCAGAGTTGGCGCAGCAGGGCCGTCCTCTTTTTGGCCCGCCACCTGAGGATGGTGATGGGAAGCCATGTGCCGAAAAGTCCGAAGCAGCCGGCAATGGGCCACGAATGGCTAAGCCCGTAGAACACCAGTGCTACAAAAACCCCGAGGCCCAAGCAAGTACCGGCCAAACCGCGGGCTGAGACCCTGTCGACCCCGGCAACCGCGAGCAGGTCAGCCAGGTGGCCGGGCTTTCGCACGCGGTTCCCGGGGTCCGGCGTTTCCCAACAGGACCACCAAATGAGGAAGAGGCCCATCCCTAGCGCCGCCCCCATCAGCGCCGGGATCATCGCGGATCCAGCAGCGTGGCGAGGTCGTATCCTGCCCGCGAAAACTTCTCAGCTGCCGGCATGGCGTTGGCCCGTGGTTGCAGGATTCCATTCTCCAGGGCGAAAACCAGTGACGACTCGATGATGCCGTTTTCCACGCGGCGCCCCAACGATAGGATTTGGGTCACTTGCCGACGCCCATCGGGATGCCTACTGCAGTGCACTACAAGGTCTATGCAGGATGCAACGGTGGGGACCACGAACGCACTGGAGATGTTGTCCCCCGCCAATAGCGGCAACGTGCAGATCTTGGTCACAGCATCGTGCGCCGAGTTCGCATGGACGGTGCACATTCCGGGCAGGCCACTGTTAAGGGCAATCAGCATGTCCAGGCTCTCGGCTTCCCGCACCTCCCCTACCACCAGCCGGTCCGGACGCATCCGCAACGCTTCCTTGACCAGGCGACGGAGTGGAATTTCGCCCTCACCTTCGAGGTTCGGCTGCCGGCACTGCAGACCCACCACGTCCCGGAGGGGAAACTGAAGTTCAAAGATTTCCTCGACGGTGATGACACGCTCCCGGCTACCTATGCTCGCCGCCAGACAGTTCAGCATGGTTGTCTTACCTGCCTGGGTGGCCCCCGACACAAGGATGTTGAGGCCACTGGACACCGCCGCGCCGAGAAATCGTGCCGACTGCGGTGTCAGCGTTCCCAACTCGACCAGGTGTTCCAGTCGACTGGCCTTCACGACGAATTTGCGGATGTTCACGGCCCAGTGCCGGCGGGTTACATCCGGAATGACTACGTGGAGCCTGGATCCGTCCGGCAGTGCCGCGTCCACAAAAGGGGACGACATGTCCAGCCGTCTGCCGGAGCTTTTGAGCATGCGTTCTACGAGGTCACGCACGTGTTGCTCGGAGAGGCTCAGCGAGGTCAGCTCTGACTCCCCGTTGCGTGCCACATATATTTCGTTTGGCGCGTTGAGCCAGATCTCTTCTATTGAAGGATCGTCTAGGAGTGGCTGGAGCACTCCAAAGCCGGCCACGGCATCAAACAGGAACCTACGGGCAGCATCCAACGGGCCAAGGGGTGGAAGAGGCCCCATAAGGGCGCGCTCGTCATAGTCAGTGACGGCTGCTTCCACCAGCCTACGGACCTCTCCTGCCTGCCTCAGTGGGTCCAGCCCACGACGGCGGATGAGCTCGCGGACTTCGTCCTCGACAATTCCCAGCGCGTCCATATGTTCCCCCATACAACTGCCGCCCCCAGCGGAGGCAGTTCGACTGGGTACAGCTTAAGTAGAGGGTCCTGCCGCAACAAGTCATTCAGCACTCCTGTGGATAACTGACGACCCTCAAGATTCCCCTTAGTAGGGCTCAAGATTTCGCTTCGAAGACCACAGGATTCACAGAAGTAACACCAGAATCACTGGTTGCGCCAGTAACACTGGTGCTATGGTGAGCGCGTTATTTATCGAAATAGCACTATCAGGTGCCTTCCTGGGGGAAATCACCTGAGCAGTATCCAAAGAGGCGCTTGGGGGAGCGCCGCATTGTCTCCGGAGCACATATGAAGCGGAACCTGTCTCAGTCCCGTCGCCCAATCATGATGTCCCTTGGGGCCGGCTTATTAGCTGCCTCCTTGCTGACCGGCCCTGGCCTGATCGGAGCAGCTTCCGCTTTGGAGCCCAGTCCCACACCAACGCCTGCCCCGTCCCAAACTGCCACTACGCTGCCACAGGCGACGCCGGCACCAACAACCACTGCGTCGCCGCAGCCTTCCATCGCAGCCAGTTCGCCGACGTCGGCTACTCCCCAGTCAATGGCCCAGGCCATCGGCCCCGGCGGGGCGGAAATGGGGCAGAGGTCCAAGAGAGTGACCTCTGCTTCCCCGTCGCCCACCGCCCAGAAACTCAGCGCCGAATCGCTCGCAACAGAGGGCACATGGATGCCCTCCTTTGGGATACAGGGGCTTGACGTAAGTGGACACCAAACCAGCGTCGACTGGCAGCAGCAGTGGAACATGGGTGCCCGGTTCGCGTATGTGAAAGCCTCTGAAGGCAATTACTTCACGAATGATCTGTTTGGCTCACAGTACCAAGGCGCACGAAGCGTGGGGATGCTCCGGGGCGCATACCACTTCGCGATCCCCAACTGGTCTTCCGGCGCCGATCAGGCGCGCTATTTCGTGAACAACGGTGGTGGATGGTCCGGCGACGGCTATACGATGCCGCCGGTTCTCGACTTCGAGTTCAACCCCTACGAGGGTCGGACGATCAACGGCTTCTACTTTGGCAACACCTGCTATGGCATGTCCCAGGCGCAACTGACATCCTGGGTCCAGGACTTCGGAAACACGATGAGGTCCCTCACCGGCAGACTGCCGATGATCTATACGAATACAAATTGGTGGAACCAGTGCCTGGGCAATCCCACCGGTTTTGGGGACTATCCCTTGTGGGTTGCGGCCTACCCGTACTCGGCAACCAACGATGCGGGCGCCATTCCGACAGGCAGTTGGGACACCTACAGCATCTGGCAGTACAGCAGCACCGGGCCGTTTGCTGGGGACTCCAACGTTTGGAACGGGGACTATGCGGGACTCAAGGCATTCGCTTCCGTAGCCGTTCCATTGGCGGCGAGCCAGGCCATAGGCGACGTCCGATCCCGTACGCCAGAACTGGGAGCCCAGACGTCCAACATAGTTTGCGGCCTGCGCGAGGGAGGCTGCTACCAGAACTTCCAGAACGGTGCAGTCATATGGTCCCCGACCAACGGAGCCCATCCCAGCCTGGCAGGTCCGATCAGGACGCTCTGGCAAGCGGACGGCTTCGAAAATGGAACCATGGGCTACCCGACCTCTGCCGTAATCTGCGGCCTGAAGGACGGCGGCTGCTATCAAAACTTCCAGAACGGTGCCATCCTGTGGAGTTCTGGCTCTGGCGCGCAAATCAGCGTGAGCGGACCAATTCGAACTGCCTGGGCAGCAACAGGCTTTGAAAACGGCGTTATGGGATATCCCACCGGAGGTCAAACATGCGGCCTCGCCGCACAGGGTTGTTACCAAAACTTCCAGTCGGGCGCGGTCTTGTGGTCTCCTGCTACCGGGGCCAAGCGCAGCCTCAACGGACCCATTAGGGCAGCTTGGCAAAAGACAGGCTTCGAGTCAGGGCCACTTGGCTACCCGACCAGCGAAACGCTTTGCGGTCTTCGGGACGGCGGCTGCTTCCAAAGTTTCCAAACAGGCAGCATCGCGTCCTCAATCACCAATGGAGCACACATCGTTTGGGGCCAGATGGAGTCGGCCTGGAGGGCAGGTGGCCGGGAAGCAGGACCCCTGGGCTACCCCGCTGCAGATGAAGTCTGCGGCCTCAAGAACGGGGGGTGCCGGCAACTGTTCGAAAAGGGTGCCACCGTCTGGTCACCCTCCACTGGAGCCCAATTGAGCCCCGCCGGACCTATCCGCACGTTGTGGCTTCAGCAAGGGGGTGAGAGCGGTCTGATGGGATATCCCACCGGGCCTCAAACATGCGGGCTCGTCAACGGCGGCTGCTTCCAGGAGTTCGAAGGCGGGGCCATTATTTGGTCTGCGACGTCCGGTGCGCAGCTGAGCAAGGCTGGTCCCATCAGAAATGATTGGGCTCGAACTGGCTTTGAGAACGGTGCCATGGGCTACCCCACCGCAAATGAAGTTTGCGGGCTACCCGACGGGGGCTGCTCGCAGGATTTCCAGAACGGCTCACTTACGTGGACTTCCGGCAGAGGCGTTTTGCGGGTCATGTCCCCAATTTTTGCCTCGTGGAAAGCTCAGGGGCGCGAGTCCGGAGTACTTGGCTACCCCAGCGCAACCCAAGTCTGCGGACTTGTCGGAGGAGGCTGCTACCAGAACTTCCAGAATGGCGCCGTTCTCTGGTCGGCGGCCACGGGCGCCCAGCCGAGCCCTGCAGGGCCCATCCGCACACTCTGGGCTGCGACAGGATACGAAAACGGTTCTCTCGGATACCCCACCAGTAGCCAGGTCTGCGGTTTGAAAGACGGTGGTTGCTACCAGAACTACCAAAACGGGGCTATTCTCTGGTCTCCCGCCACGGGCGCGCAGATAAGCCCCAACGGACCCATCAGATCCAAGTGGGGCTCCATGGGCTACGAGCTCAGCGAGTTGGGATACCCTACGGGCGGTGTGGTCTGCGGCATCAGGGACGGGGGCTGCTACCAGAATTTCCAAGGCGGAGCGATGCTGTGGTCGCAGGCAACGGGGGCTCAGCCCAGCACTGGACCAATCCGCACGAAGTACGCCAGCCTTGGCTACGAGAACAGCTTCCTCGGCTATCCCATCGCGGCGACTTCCTGCACCTTGGCCAACGGAGGCTGCTTCCAGAACTACCAGGGCGGGTCCATCACCTGGAGCCCCACAACTGGGGCAAGCGCAAGCACAGTGCGCCGGTAACCGGTGTGGCTCCTGCTGCGAGAGGCAGGAGCCACGGTCAGAAGCTATTGGATTCAGAACAGAAAAGGGTTGAAGCAGCCGCTTCAACCCTTTTCTGTTTGTAGAAATCTACTTTTCGGCGAGGAGCTCGAGCAGGTATGAGCCGTAACCGCTCTTGACGAGGGGTTCGGCCCTTTCGCGGAGTTCATCGTCGGTCAGGAACCCCAGCCGCCACGAGATCTCTTCGGGCGCTCCAATCTTCAAGCCTTGCCGGTTCTCCACCGTCCGAATGAAATTGGAGGCATCGTTTAGGTCGTTGAAGGTCCCGGTGTCGAGCCAAGCAGTTCCCCGGGGCAGGATCTCGACCTGCAGCTTACCGGCGTCCAGATAGACGCGGTTCACGTCGGTGATCTCGAGTTCACCGCGGGCGGACGGCTTGAGGTTCTTGGCGATGTCAACAACATCGTTGTCATAGAAATAGAGCCCTGGAACTGCGTAGTGGCTCTTGGGTGCCGCGGGCTTCTCTTCCAGGGACAAAGCCTTGCCATCGTCATCGAATTCCACCACCCCGTAAGCAGACGGATCCTTGACCCAGTATCCGAAGACTGCTCCCCCGTCGATGGTCTTGAACCTGCGCAGCTGAGTGCCCATGCCCTGGCCATAGAAGATGTTGTCACCCAGGACCAGAGCAACGCTGTCATCACCGATATGGTCCGCACCGAGCACAAATGCCTGGGCCAGTCCGTCAGGAGAAGGCTGCTGCTTGTAGGTGATGGAGACGCCGAACCGGGACCCATCCCCCAATAAGCGTTCAAACTGCTCCGCGTCGTGGGGAGTGGTAATGATGAGGATGTCCCGGATCCCAGCCAGGATCAGCGTGGACAGCGGGTAGTAGATCATCGGCTTGTCGTAGACCGGTACCAATTGCTTGCTGACACCCAGCGTGATGGGATGAAGCCTGGAGCCGGTTCCGCCGGCCAGTATTATTCCGCGCATGTCCCCATCTTTCCCTTCGCTAGGAGCAGCAGCAAATCCGGTAGTCTAGGGAATTATGCAGCGACTTCTCGTAACCGGCGGAGCCGGCTTTATTGGCTCGAACTTTGTCCACTACGTTTTGGAAAACACCGACGACCACGTAACGGTTCTGGACAAGCTGACCTACGCAGGTAACCTCGAGTCGTTGAAGGGCCTTCCGGAGGAACGTTTCACCTTCGTCCGGGGCGATATCGCGGACGCAGCCCTTGTAGATGGTCTTGTTGCCGATTCCGACGTCGTTGTTCACTACGCTGCCGAGTCGCACAACGACAACTCGTTGCATGACCCACGCCCTTTCCTGGACACCAACATCATCGGCACCTATACGCTCATTGAGGCAGCGCGCAAGCACAACAAACGCTTCCACCACATCTCCACGGACGAAGTTTACGGAGACCTGGAGCTGGATGACCCGGAGCGTTTCACCGAACAAACGCCTTACAACCCCTCAAGCCCGTACTCGTCAACCAAGGCCGGTTCCGATCTGCTGGTACGGGCATGGGTACGCTCCTTCGGCCTGCAGGCCACCATCAGCAACTGTTCCAATAACTATGGTCCGTACCAGCACGTGGAGAAGTTCATCCCCCGGCAGATCACCAATGTCATCGACGGCATTCGCCCCAAGCTCTACGGTAAGGGCGAGAACGTCAGGGACTGGATCCACGCCAACGACCATTCCTCCGCTGTGCTTGCAATCATCGCCGGGGGAAAGATTGGCGAGACCTATCTGATCGGCGCGGACGGCGAGAAGAACAACAAAGACGTCGTAGAGCTGATCCTCAAGCACATGGGACAGGCCCCGGATGCCTACGACCATGTGGTCGACCGGCCAGGTCACGACCTCCGCTACGCCATCGATTCCACCAAGTTGCGCGACGAACTCGGGTGGAAACCTCAGTTCTCCAACTTCGACGAGGGCATCGAAGACACAATCGGCTGGTACCGGGATAACGAAGACTGGTGGCGCCCGCAGAAGGCTGCCACCGAAGCAAAATACAAGGAACAGGGCCAGTAGTCCATGTCGCTGGAGTTCTCGAAGAAGCTTGCTGCCCACCAAACCCCCATTCCCGGCGTCGTTCTCTACGACCTCCCGGTCCACGGCGACAACCGGGGATGGTTCAAGGAGAACTGGCAGCGGGAAAAGATGCTTGCTCTCGGGTTGCCTGACTTCCGGCCCGTGCAGAACAACATCTCCTACAACGAAAAGGCCGGAACCACCCGTGGGATCCATGCCGAGCCGTGGGACAAATTCATTTCGGTGGCCACCGGCCGCATCTTCGGGGCGTGGGTTGATCTTCGGGAGGGCCCCTCGTTCGGTGCGGTCTTCACGGCTGAACTCGACCCGAGCCAGGCAATCTTCATCCCCCGCGGAGTCGGCAATGCGTTCCAGACGCTGGAGGACAATACCGCCTACACGTACTTGGTGAACGACCACTGGTCCGCGGACGCTCAAGGTCAATACACCTTCCTTAACCTCGCCGATGAGACGGCTGCGATCCAGTGGCCGATTCCGCTCACCCAGGCGGAACTCTCTGACAAGGACAAAGCGCACCCGCGGATGGCCGACGTGGTCCCGATGGCAGCCAAGAAGATCCTTGTGGTAGGTGCCGGGGGGCAGCTGGGCAAGGCACTTCGTGCCCAGTACGACGGCGATACCTCGGTTGAGTTTGCAGGCCGCGCTGAGTTCGATCTCACCAACGCGAACAGTTTCAAAAGCAGGAACTGGAAGAACTACTCGACGATTATCAACGCCGCCGCCTACACTGCTGTCGACGCAGCGGAAAGCGCAGATGGGCGGGCCTCCGCCTGGTCCATCAACGTCGCGGCCGTAGCGCAACTGGCGCGCACCGCCGTCGAGAATGATCTCACTTTGGTCCATATTTCCTCGGACTATGTCTTTGACGGTAGCCGCGATATCCACGACGAGGACGAGCTCTGCTCTCCCTTGGGCGTTTATGGGCAGACCAAGGCCGCCGGAGACGCGGTAGTCAGCGTGGTTCCCCGCCACTACATTGTGCGGACCAGTTGGGTTATTGGAGAAGGAAATAACTTCGTCCGCACCATGGCCAGCCTGGCGCGAAAAGGGGTCAAGCCTTCCGTCGTGAATGACCAGACAGGCCGCCTGAGCTTCACCCAGGACATTGCGGCTTTCATTCGACATTTGCTGGAGTCGGATGCAACCTACGGTTTGTATAACTTCAGCAATGACGGGCCCGTCAGGAGCTGGGCGGATATTGCGCGGGATGTGTTCGAGCAGTGCGGGGCATCCGGCAGTGACGTCACTGGCATCACCACTGCCGAATATTTCAAGGACAAGGCAGCGGCCCCGCGGCCACTTTCCAGCACGCTCGACTTGGCAAAGACGCGCTCTACGGGTTTCGACATACCTGATGCCGACGAGCGGCTGGCAGCCTATCTGAAGTTGGAAAACGATAAGGCATGAGACCTGTAGATCAGACGCAGCACACCCTTGTGATCATGCCGGCCTGGAACGAATCGGAGGCCATCGGCAACACGATTCGTGAGGTCTTCGAGTTTGGCCCGGATTGCGATGTCCTGGTAGTTGACGACGGTTCACGGGACGACACGGCACAGGTAGCCCGTGATGCAGGCGCGCTGGTTGTGCAGCTACCGTTCAACATGGGCGTTGGCGGTGCCATGAGAACCGGGTTCAAATTCGCAAAGATGCACGGCTACACCCAGGTCATCCAAGTGGATTCGGATGGCCAGCACGATCCCCGGGATATAAAAGCCGTCCTCGATGGGCTCCAGGAAGCAGACATCGTCATCGGTGCCCGCTTCGCCGATAAGGGCAATTACACAGTCCGCGGGCCCCGTAAGTGGGCCATGAACGTCCTGGCGTGGACGATATCGAGGGTCGCAGGAACCCGGCTCACGGATGTCACGTCAGGCTTCCGCGCTGCGAACACGAAGGCCATCCGGCAATACGTAGACCACTACCCTGCGGAGTACCTCGGGGACACCATTGATTCCCTGGTTGTTGCGATCCGGTCTGGGTGCACCGTGCGCCAGGTTGGAGTGTCAATGCGGGAGCGGCAGGGCGGGACGCCGAGCCACGACCCATTGAAGGCAGCCATCTACCTCGGCCGGTCAGCTTTTGCCCTCCTCTTCGCTTTGACGCGCAAGAAGAACGAACCGTCATCCAACTAGGAGTTCACATGGCCACGCTTGTTGGCTTCATCTTTGTGCTGGTCATTCTGCTCATTATCTTCGAGATGCTCCGCCGGCGTCATTTGAGGGAAAAGTACGCAGTCCTCTGGATCATCATCGGTGTTGGAATGCTGGTCCTTGTTGCGTTCCCACAGCTGCTTTTCTGGGCCAGCGGCGTGCTCGGCGTTCAAGTGCCTTCAAACCTTCTTTTCGCGATGGCATTGCTTTTGCTCGTCCTGGTCTGCCTTCATCTGTCTTTCGAGCAGTCCCAGGCTGAGGACGAAATCCGTGTCCTGGCCGAAGAAGTAGGAATTCTGCGGCTCAAAGTACAGGAACTGGAAAAAGGCCAAACACGCGATCAATCTGTACCGGACAACGAGGTGCCAAGCGCGGGAAGGCCACCCGAAACCACTGCTTAAACTATTCAGGTGGCTGCCGGTCAATGCCTGCAGCCACCTGAATTATTTAAGTCTCCTAAGAGATAACGTGTTTCAACAGCCGGGGCAGGGAATCGGTCTTTCCAATCGCCAGGGAACGCGCGACCAGGGTAGCGGCGTTCAGACGCGACGTCGTATGGAAAGCAGCCGCGCGAGCTGTCCTCTGCCAGCCGAGTTCGCGGAATCGGCGCGCCTGGCCCTCGAAGAAGGCCCGCTCCTCATCGAAGCGCCTCCCATCCAGAGCCTTAACTGATGAGTCTGAGGCTGAATGACGGCGGTAAAGGAATGCCAAGGTTGGATCAACCACCATAGATCCGTTTTCAGCAGCAATATCCAGCAATAGTGCGAGGTCCTGGACGACGTGCAGCCCCTCGGTGAAACCGATGCGGCGAATCACGTCCGTGCGCCAAGCAAGGGACGGGAAGTAAGCCCAGTCTGCCCGCATAAGGCTGGTTGCCATTCTTTCGCCCTGCAGGAGGACCGGTTCCTTGACGCTCGGGGCATAGACCTTCTTGACGATGTCGACCAGAGGCGACGCGACTCGGCCCTTCTCATCGATCACCTGGACCCCTGGCTGCACCACGCTGGCTTGTGGGTAGGCTTTGAAAGCCTTTGATACTACTGCCAGATAGTTCGGCAGCATGATGTCATCAGCGCCCATGACGACGACGATGGGGGCTTCAGCCAGGTCCAGGGCCTTGCGGTAGTTTCCGTTGGCACCCAGGTTCTTTTCGTTCTTTTGGTAGCTCACCCGAGGGTCGGAGATGGATTCGAACCAGCGCTGAGGTTCGGGGCTTGGAAACCCATCATCCACCACGATGAGCCGCCAGTCTTCGAACTGCTGGCTCATGACGCTCTGGGCAGCGAGTTTCATCAGGTCGACGTCCCCATAGTAGGGAAGCAATACATCAATGGCCATGTGCCAGGTAGATCCTTTTCTTGTCTTCCAGCGGATGCCCGCCAGCGGTTAGTCCGAACGTGAGCCAGATGGTCGTTTGAGGAGTGCTAGTCCGTGCCTTCAGCGGTCACAGTTCCTGCACGAGCAGGAACTTTTCCGGGCTCATGCCTGAAAATCCATACCTTATAGAGCCAAAAGTTCCAAGATGTGGTCAGTACAGTCGCGAACGCTTTGCCTATTCCGTAGGAAATTCCCCAGGCGTCGAAGCCGTTCACGATGACATCTATTGCCACGATGTTGAAAACCACCAGGGCCAGATACTTAAGCAGGCTCACATGGCTCCGGTTTCTGGCACGGAACGTAAAGGAGCGCTGGAGGGCGAAGTTGAACACCAAGCTGGCGACAAAAGCGATGGGCGTGGCAATCCAGAGGTCCACTCCGAAGACTTCATGCATGAGGGCCAGTAGAGCAAGATCTACTGCGAAGGAAGCGCCTCCAACGAGCAGGAACTTGATCAGGTGACTGCGCTCAACGATCCCTGAGATCCGGGAAGCGAGTTTCTGTGCTCGATGCTTCACTGATCGCGCACTGTCTGTTGTCTGCAAGCCACTCCCAGTTCCGTATACCCCCGCAGGTTGCAGTCGGGCTCAAGCCATCATACCGGGTGGCTGTCCATGGGGTGCTACCGGCAAAGAGGTCGAGGCGGCATTCGCGCCGACGGCTTCGACCGGTTCCATGACGTTATACTTGCGTTGCCGTTGCATACGTGGCGCCCTCGCCGGGGGCGCGGGGGTTAATTCGGCGCTTCAGAAATTTGGGGAGCAACAACACATCATTCTGCGGCATCGAGCCATAGCCGGTGATTTCACCTTTGGTCCCCTTGGTCTGGGCGCCAGCCGCGATCTATGGGCGGCAGGGATCCCATGCAAGTCGGTCGAAATTGTCTGTGCAGCGTCGTGCCCGGGTTATGGCAAAGGTAACAGCAGTCGTTAGGCAAGAAGGAAGAGCAGAATGTCACCCCAGATGTCGTCCAGACTTCAAAGCATCAGCTTGCATGCCTGGCGTTGGGTGTCAGCTTCCGACCGAATGGCGCGAATGGCCGTCATCGCTGTGTATGCGTTCCTGGTGATCACTGGAGCCACGACCTCTTCAATTGGAGTGGCAGAACTCCGACAAGATCCTTCCCACCCGGAAGGAAACCAACTGGGGTCGAGCTCCGCTATTCGCTCTGACGAGTACAACGCATTCTCCCCGATTGCGATCTCCATCATGGCGACGGGGGCAGCCCCGACTACCAGCTATCTTGCCGCGCCGGCTGATGTCGTTCACAGGTATCCTTCCGGCGGGTTCTTCGAAACGTTCGTCTACTTTGATTCCACCATGCTCCGGTCCGCGGCGGTTCTGCCCGACGAGATGGTTTTCGCAGCCCACTGGTGGCTCCCGGCCTTCCTGCTCTTCCTTTTCCTTCCCAAATGGTTTCAGCAGATTGGGGCATCCCGGCACATGGGATGGCTGGCTGCTTTCCTTATAGCGCTCTCCCCCGCCGCATCCTGGTGGACGATGATGCCGATCCAGCTAATCGCGTACACGATCGCGGGGTCGAGTCTCCTGCTCTCCGCATATGGCGGCTTCAAATCGCGGCGCCTGCCCATCCCGCTCGCTCAGTCCGTTGCTGGTGGAATTCTCCTCGCCGGCATCCCCAGCTTCTACATTCCGTGGTCTTTGGTTCTGGGTCTTCCCGTGGTGGCTGCAACGTCCCTTTGGATCCTTTCCCGGAAGGAGAGTTGGGTGCCGAAGATCAAGGCCCTCGGCTTCACAGCCGGTGTAGCGTTGATATTCGGGATAGGCACGCTGCTGGAAAACAGGGAGGGCATCAATGCCCTGCTGAACACGGTATATCCAGGTTCGCGACGGTCAACTGGCGAAGCTCAGCCATTTGGGTTCCTTTTTGGTGCACCATCCCTGGGGGAGCTCAAAGATGCAATCCCTGTCGGCAGCAACCAGAGCGAGATGTCTACCGCGTTTACCATAACCTTCCTTTGGGCTGTGCTGGTATGGCTGGGCGTCTCTGGAATCGGCAGATGGAGGGATAATGTCGTACCCCTGATACTTTCCTTCTTTGGTGCTGTGTGGCTTCTGTGGTGCACCTTTAATTTTGGCCCTGTGGGGGCTCAAATCCCTCTGCTCAACTATGTCCAGCCTGCCAGGGCGGCCCAAGTCTGCGGAATTATCGGCACATTGTTGGTTGCCGTGCTGTTGTCCCGTCTCAAGGACAGCCCCCGGTGGCGCTTGCCCATTGCTGCAGGGCTCACAACAGGACTGGTAACCGCCTATGCGGGTTCCCAGCTTCAGCTCACTTATCTGCCGGGCATGTCAAGGAAGGAGGCGCTTCTCGCGGCTGCCGGCGTTGCAGCAGTCGTCTTCTTTGTCACACGCTTTCCCAAGTCCATTTATCCCGTCGGACTTGCTGCTGTCGTTGCCGCGATTCCAGTCTATGGCGCTAATCCTCTACTTTTCGGCTTGGGCGACCTCAGAGCGTCACCAGCAGCGACCTACTTATATTCCGAGGGGAGCGAAAGCCGCGAAGCAGGAACTCTCTGGGCCACCGACAGGTCGGCTGTTGACACCCTCTTGCTTGCTAATGGCGTGCCCTCACTCACGGGAGTTCAGCGCTCCGGCCCCGACCAAAGTAAGTGGAGCATTCTTGATCCCGAACATCGATATGCCAACGACTGGAACAGGGGCGGCGGCTTCATTCAATTCGCCTGGACACCTGGGCTGCCAAAGACCTTCTCAAACAACGGTGGAGACAGGACAATCCTCCACATTGACCCCTGTGATCTGAAAGGGGCGTTTCCAAGCCTTACCCACATCACGGCATCCGGAGAACTTTCCGCTTCTTGCTTGACCCTGGAGAAAGAACTGACCTGGTCTGGACAAAAGACGCTAGTCTACCGCGTCTCATGACTGACGCCTTGTTCCCTCCGGGCGACGATACACTGGATCCTGCTGCCTGACGACTCCCACAGTTGGGGCCGGTCAATTCGGATAAGCGAAAAGGAACAGTGAGACGTGACGCGCCAGAGTGACGCCAGAGTGGTGGCCATTATTTCCGCATTCCACCCGCCGGTGGACCTGTCCGAGAGAGTCCTGGAACTCAACAAGCAGGTGGCACACACCGTGGTTGTCGATGATGGCTCGGATATCAGCCATTCCAGCACCGTCCTGCAGGAGCTTGAAGAGATCGGCTGCACTGTGCTCCGGATGCCGGAAAATTCAGGAATTGCTGCCGCCCTGAACACCGGCATCAATCTGGCGCTTCAAAAGTGGTCCCCCGACTTCGTGTTGACCCTGGACCAGGACTCCGCGCTTGATCCCGGCTACATTGAAGCTGCGCTCAACACCTTCACGGCGGCGAAGGCCGAGGGAATAGATCCCGGACTTATCAGCGCCCAGTCGCACAATGGCCTAAACGTTCCCCTTCTCACCAAAAAAGCTCACTTTCCTGAAGCCTTCGATCCCCTCCAATCTGGAGCTCTGATACCTGTCTCAACCCTCAAAGCCGTGGGAATGATGGATGAAAGACTCTTCATCGATTGCGTGGACTCTGAATTCAATCTGCGCGTCCGGTCCCATGGCCTCGCCACCCTGATAGGAAAGGGCTGCAATATGACCCATGCCCTGGGGCATGCACAGCCGATGATGCTTTTCGGATGGCATGTGTCCGTTCTGGGCACCAAACGGCACGTCCACTCGCACGCGCCGTTCCGGGTGTACTACATAACCAGAAACAGCATTTACCTTTGGCGCCAATACGGTGCGCGATTCCCAGGCTGGCTCCTGCGACGGCTCAGATTCCAATTGGAAAGCGACATCTTTCGACTGCTGTATGGGGCAAACCGCAAGGGGCAACTCCGTGCTTTGGCCCGCGGCTGCCTCGACGGCTGGCTTGGACGGCTCGGAAAGATTGACCCCTCATTTCAGCAACGGATCAGCTCATGAATGCGAAAGCGGTAAAAAGGGTATCTGTCTGCATGGCAACATATAACGGACAGGATTACCTGGCGGAGCAGATATCGTCCATTCTCGACCAACTGTCGCCCGAGGACGAACTCATCGTCGTGGACGATGCCTCCAAAGATGGGACGATCGACGTCGTCCGCAGCATCAATGACTCCCGTATCATCCTCCTTCCCAACCAGGAAAACATGGGGTATGTTTCCAGCTTCGAGAAGGCAATCGCCGCGAGCAAAGGTGCCTACATCATGCTCTCGGACCAGGACGACATCTGGTTGCCGGGGCGCGTGGAAAAGCTGGTGGATTCACTGCACACCAAGGCCTTTGCGGCAAGCAACTTCACGGTGTTTGGCGGCCCCGCCAACAAGCTGCAGAAAGTGCAGTTGAAGAAGGCCGACAGTGGGCGTTGGCTATCGAACCTGGTTACCACGTGGATCGGCATCCGACCCTACTATGGCTGCACCATGGCCTTCCGCGCAGATGCCAAGCGTCTGATTCTTCCCTTTCCAACGTTTCTTACGGAAACCCACGACCAGTGGATAGCGATCGTGGCGAACATTAATCGTGAAATGGAACATGTGGAATCGGCCACTGTTGCACGCCGCCTGCATGAACAAAACACGACACCCAAATCGCGACGTCCCATCTCCAAAATCGTCCGAGCCAGGATTATGTTGCTCCGGGCGTTCCTCGTTGCCCTTCGTCGGAAGTCCCAGACAACATGAGCCCCGCTCCTTCGCCTCCAACTTCGCCGGCTCAGGCGGGTAACTATTCTGAAGCATTTGGCGCTGTAGCTATGGCCGCCTACGAGCCGGACGAAACCATGTTCGCTCGGCAGCTCTTGTCCATTCAAGCCCAGACTCACACCGCCTTTGTATGCCTCATATCGGCTGATGGCAATTTTGAGCGCGTCCAGGACATTGTCAGCCGGACCTGCGGAGGCGACAGGCGTTTCAAGGTGCTTGGATACGACGACAGGCTTGGGTTCCATCACAATTTTGAGCGTGCGCTCAATGCAGTTCCTGCGGAGGCACGCTGGGTAGCCCTCAGCGACCAGGATGACTACTGGTATCCGGAAAAGCTCACCACGCTGCTCCCCTACCTCGAGGAGTCAGCGCTTGTGACGTGTCAAGCCCGCGTCGTATCACCAGAGATGTCAACAACAGACCTGGACCCAGCCAAGGGTACTCAGACCGATCGGAAGAATGTAGGGCCGGCTGATCTTGTCGCCAACAACCAGGTTACAGGCGCACTCTGTGTGTTTCGCCGTGAAGTCCTTGAGTTGGCTTTGCCCTTCCCGTCGCTGGCCGCCCCTTCCCAGTATCACGACCATTGGATCGCTCTCTGCGCTATGGCCGGAGACGGCGCACGCGTGAAGGACCTGGTCCTCCAGGACTACATCCAGCACGGCGGCAACGTTGTGGGAGAATCCCGGCAGAGTCTTACGGGCTCGATACGTAACACGTTCCGGTTCGTGCGCCGCTACGAAGGCAACGCTTCGCCTATAAGTATCTGCCGACTCATCTATAAGACAGGGCTGGGCTGGCGGACGCTGATGGCACGGACGCTCCTGCAGCGGCTTCAGAGCGACGGACGTTCAATCCCTGCGGACCTTCGGGGTGCATTGGAAATTTATGCCGCGCCCAAGGCACTACGCCTGATCCAGCTTTTGGCATTGGGTTGGCGACGCAAAAATGTGCCCTTGATGCGGGTGCTGGAAATCTTGCTGGGGGTCTTCGTGAAACCCATCAGCAGCCGGAACATAACCAACTGACCTGTTCGCCGGCGCCCTCGCGGTGCTTCGGTTCCAAGGCCCCCTTGAGCGTCCGGTGCTGCCGCAGCACGTGACCGGGACCGTCAGCAGTTGATGCGTTCCCGGGCCTCGGTGGTAAGGGTGGCCAGCAGTTCACCGGGCATCTGACGGGTGGGTTTGGTGAAGAAACCCTGCCCATAACCCTTGGCAACCGCCACAAACCAGTCCTTCTTACTCCGGGCGGCCAGTCCCTGGTGCAGAGAATGCTGGATCAACAACAGAACATCGAACACATTGGTACCCAGCGGGAATCCCCGTTCCCGGATGTACCAAAGGCTGTTTCTGACATGGAAGAACAGCCGTGATCCCATGTCCTCTCCAATGCCCTTGGCAACCGGGTGGTTGACTTGGCTCTCCTTGACGGTCATCGCGAAGCCCATCTTGGACAGTCGATGGGTGTATTCGGAGTCATCAATCCAGATAAAGAAGTCCTTGAACGGCAGATGCGTGGCGGCGGCAACCTGAAGGTTGATCAGCACGCCCACGAAGGTCGCGGCATCAATGGCGATACCGCCCAGTTCGCTGGCCCGTACCTGCTTATGAGCGTCCCGGCTCACTACGGGGGGATTCCTGGGATTGAACTCCCCCCGGCCCGCCGTCACGAGTGACGCAAGGAACGCGGGACGGGGCGCCATGGACTCGAACTTTTCCATCAACGGCGCCAGTGCGTCCAATTCGGGTTCAGCGTCGTCGTCCATGAGCCACGCTGCATCATGGCCGTGGGCAAGAGCAATCTCCACTCCCCAGGCGAAGCCCCCGGCTCCACCGAGATTGGCACCTGTCTCAAACATCGTGACAGTCGGGTGTGAGTCGCGTATGTACTCTGCGCTTCCGTCGGTGGATCCGTTCTCAATGACGATGATTTCATCGAGCGGCCTCGTCTGCTGTTCCAGAGCCGCCAGGCACTTCTTCAGGTAGTCAAGACGGTTGTAAGAGACGACGACAGCAGCTACGGACATGAAATTTCCTGACTTTTTAGATCAACTTCCCGGTACATCGTAGTCGACCTGGCGCACAATCCCCTTGTCCGGCGAGGGGCGCCGGCTACTCTAAGCTGGATACTTTGGCGCTCAACGCTTACAAAGGCACGTCGAAGGAACAGAACCGCATGAAAGCAATTGCCGCAGCGCTGGCCAGGTTGGCGAAGTTTGCCCTGACCGTTGGCCTCGGCACCGTCGTCGGACTAATAGCTATTCCTGTCATCACCGACGTTGTCGGGTCCGGGCTGTGGGCCATCCTTGCGCTGGTGCAATCGCTGGCCACCCTGTTCGGTGTACTGGTCGCCTTTGGATGGGGAACCGTCGGACCGTCGATGGTCGCGTCGCTGCCAGCGGCCGAACGTCCGCAACTTTTCGCGGACTCACTCGTAACGCGCTCCTATCTCTACTTGTTGACGGCACCAATCATGGGCTGCGTCATGATTGCTTTGCAGCCGGCCCATGCCGCCTTTGTCTTCCTGGCCTCCCTGACGTATCTTCTCCCCTTCCTTGGGGCCTCTTGGTACTTTATCGGCGAGGCAAAGCCAACACGCCTCTTTCTGGCTGACGCGCTGCCGCAGTTGGCCGGTACGGTTGCTGGACTTTTCGTTCTTACGAACACGAGAGATTTGACTCTCATGGTGCTGACGCAACTGCTGTTCAGCCTGTTTGCCGTAGCGATCAGCGCAGTCGTGGTGCTGGGCTCGGCTAAGTCGACCCTGAGCTTCGACTTCTCCATCCGTGGGTCCTGGTCGCGCATGCAGTTGCAACGGCACGGAGTCATCACTGCGGCGACTGGGAGCCTCTACGTGAATTTGCCGATTCTTGCCGTCACAATCCTGATTCCGTCCCATTTGGACGTGTACGCCTTCGCGGACCGGCTGTTCCGATACGGCGCCGTAGCTTTCTCGCCCGTTCTCCAATTTATTCAGGGTTGGATACCGGAAGGTGGCGTACGGGACCAGAAGCATAGAATCCGGCGTGCAGCCCAGGCCGCGCCCTTGATTGGGGTGGCAGGCGGTCTGGCCCTGGCGATCCTTGGCCCGTTTGCGGCTCAAGTTCTTGTCAAAGATCCCATCCCATTCGGCACAAGCCTCAGCGTACCGATCGGAGTGGCTTTTGCAGCGGTGGCGCTATCACAGGTGCTGGGACTGGCTTGCCTTGTAGCAGTTGGACGGGCACGGGACCTAGCGAGATCGACACTCATCGGCGCCCTGGCAGGTGCCCCGATGATCGTAGCGGGAGCACTCAGCCTTGGTGTGGTGGGGGTGGCCTGGGCCGTCGCCATATCCGAAGCCCTTGTTGCGGCTTACCAGCTTGTGGTACTCCGTCGACACATGCGGGGCTAAGCAGGGGTCATAGTTCCCGCAAAGCGGATACCAACCGTTCCGGGGCTGAATTATGAGGCCGGGTTTAGCCTCTACGCAGGAGGGGAAGGGCACAGGTCGAGTTTGTAGAGCTTCGCCTCACCCTGGGAGTCTTCGAGTGTGGCCATGCCTGCAGCTATGAGGGCGTCCAGTCCTTTATAGCCACTGTCCCTTCCATGGACTTCCCGGTGCCCGAAGTCGAGGATGTATTCGATCTTCAGGCTTTCAACTGTCGGGCATACGGCGGGATCGTCCTTGGCCGGAGCAGGACCGTTAAGCAAAGGAGTTGCACCTTGGGGAACGGCGCTGAGGATGTGGAGTTGGACGAGCTTCCGGTCGGCAAAGGCGTACGCGAGGGAACTTCCGTTCCATGGATTGCCCACCATAAGGGCGTCCTGGGGCACTTCGCCTGGCAAGCGCTTGATGAGCGCCATCTCGTCGCTGGAGATCAGCGGTGAGTTCTCGGACAACCGGTAAGACCCTGCCATTGACGCTTCGGCTTGGCTGACATTGCCGCGTTGAGTCGCCACAATCAAAGCCAAAACCATGACGGTAGCCGCCACGGCGCCCAACATCTCCGGCCGCAAAGTCTTCCCGCCCGTCACAGGCGCGGTAGGCCGGACAGAACGGCCCCTTATCAGGCCGGCGCCCTTTGCCACGAGGATGGACAGCTGATTCCACACCGCGACGGCACCCCTGCACGCAAGCGGAATCGTCACCACGGGCAGGAGAGCCGCCAGCCGGGGAGGGTCGTTGTACCAGATGCCAGTGAGGAAAAGCCGGAAGTCGTCAGCCGGAAAGGAGCTGACCACAACGAAGAGAAAAGCAGCCACCGCATAGGTTCCCAGCAGCCACAGCTGCCGCCCGGACCGGAAAGTTAAGTAAATGCCGATCAGCGTCAGGAGCATGATGCCCCACGCAACTGGACGGCCAATTGCTGAGCTGGAGATCACCTCTCCAATTGCCTGCCCCGTCGACTCTACCGGCGGCCAGAAGGCAGCCTCGGCTGGAGGACGCACCGCGTCCCACAAGACTCGGAGCAGTACGACGGCGACAACGAAGCCGAGTGCCAGGGCCGTTGAAACGATGATTCGTTCCTTGCCCCGCCGGGTTGCAACCGTAGTCGTGAAAATGCGGGTGTATACGTAGAGGGCCGGGGGCAACATCAGTGCCAGCCACGCCATGGCGGCGCTTGGGTGGGCAAGTGCCATACCCGGAAGAGCCGCAAGCAGCAGGAACAGGCTCAGGAGCCTGGATCGGCTGGATACGGCAGACAGGCCAAGTGCGTCCAGTCCCAAGGCAATCACCATAGGCAGGAGGGCAAGCGCAAGAAAATTGGGGTACAGGACACCGAAGTCCAAGAGCGAAATTGGAAAAGCGCCGAATGCAGCAGATGCAATGCCTGCAGTGATGCTGACGGCCGGACGGCGCCCCCAAATGGCCTGTGCGAGATAAATGCACCCAAGCGGCCAGACGAAGGAGGCCACGACAATATTCATGACGTTTACGGATGCCGTGATGTCCCCTCCCCCAATGCCGACGAGCAGGGAGACCAGGTCGTGCCAGGCGGCGGGATAGGAACCGGCCCCCGTCATCGCATTAAGCGTGAGGGACGAGCCGGAGCCGGTGTCGAGAATGTACCGCACAGCGTTCAGGTGGAACACATTGTCGAAGGTTTGGGAAAACGACTCCGGGGAACCGGCGGCGTTCAACAGCCGACGACCAATCAGGACGGCTGCGATGGCCAATGCCGCCAAAGAGGCAAGGATCCAGTGGCCCGGATTGTCCTTCAACCCCGCATCAACCGCTCCGGCCCGCTTCCTGAGCAGGAGGGACACCGCAAGAGCTACGGCGGCCACCCCAATGGTTACGGCGACCACCGGCAGGAGCGACCAGGCAATTCCAGCGAAGGGTGCCAGGATTGCAGCCACAGCAATTATTGAGACGCTCACAGAGGGAGCAGCGGCGGCGGCCCGGGTGGCACCCAGTCGCGCGGCCATGCCGACGGTGAATCCGGGGATCATCAGCAGGGCCACCGCGAGGACAAACTGTGGTACTGCGTCAAACCAAGACAAAAAGTCCTCCATACGGCTACTGGAGCGCGGGTATGTTCTGCCTGCCGCGGCTGCCTGTGTGAGAACGTCACGGACGGCCTGGTAAGGCCCGCGACGAAAGGTTAAATTAGGTCAATTGCGCAACAGGCCGACAGCCTCATGTATCGGCCCGTCGTAAATCATTTCTCCGTGTTTGAGGAGAACACCCCGTTTGCAGATCCTCGACACAAGATCCAAGTCATGGCTCACCACGACCAAGGTCTTGCCGTCCTGCGCCAATTCCTGGATCTTGTCGATGCACTTCCGTTGGAAAGGCTCATCTCCTACTGCGAGGATCTCATCGATCAGGAAAACCTCAGGGTCTGTGTGCACAGCAACGGAAAAGGCGAGCCGCAGGTACATTCCGGACGAGTAGAACTTGACCTCGGTATCTATGAACTGGCCAATCTCGGAAAACTCGACAATGTCGTCGAACCGGTCCTTGATCTGCTGCTCGGTCATTCCCAGGATGGCGCCGTTAAGGAACACGTTGTCGCGTCCGGAGAGGTCCGGGTGGAAGCCCGCGCCGACTTCGATCAGTCCCGCCACCCTGCCCCTTGTTTTTACTGTTCCTGAATCAGGAAGCATGACCCCGGAAATATGCTTGAGCAGAGTGGACTTGCCGGAACCGTTCAGGCCCAGCAGCGCCACTGTTTCCCCCGCCTCGACGTTGAGAGAAACGTTCTTTAGCGCGTGGAACTTCTCCGAAAGGTCCCCTTTGCGCCCCTTGACGAGCCAAACGACGGCTTCCTTGATGGATCGCGTATGGCGGAGGACGAATTGCTTGCTGATGTCAGAGACTTCAATTGCGTTGACCACTTAGAGCTCCTGCGCGAAACGGCCCTCAAGGCGCCGGAAAGTGAATTGGCCCAGGACGAGGATCGCCAAGGCAACGCCGATCCCAACCACCAGCCAAAGACTAAAAAGATTGGGGGGCATGGCGACGGAACCGTCAGTCGTCGGGAACCAGAACGCGTAATGAAAGAGCTCCACGCCGATCGTGATCGGATTCGCCTGGTAGACGGCAAACCATCCCGACCCCAGCTTCTCCTGAACCATGGACCATGCATACATCACGGGGGAAGCCCAGGTGGCGACCATCAGGAGCATGTCCACCAGGTTCTCGGAGTCACGGAAGTAGACGTTGGCGGCGCCGAACAGAAGACCCAGGCCCGTGGCAAGGAGGGCAACGATAGCAAAGCCGGCCACCGCCGCGAGCAGCTGAAAAAGGTTGGGATGCCATCCGGCGAAGAGACACCCGACGACAAGCACCACCAGCTGCGGGAAGAAGTGCACAGCCGAAACCCAAACGGACGCCACAGGAAAGAGTTCGCGCGGAAGATAGATCTTCTTGATGAGGTTTCCGTTGTTGACGATGGACCTGGCTGCATTTCCCAGTGCTTCGGAAAAGAAGTTGATTAGCACAATGCCCGAAAACAGGTAGACGGCGTAGTTGGCCAACCCTTCGGGGTTCCGTGCGCTTCGTTCCAGGCCCAGAAAAACCCCGAGAGCCACGTAGAAGACGATGAACTGCACTCCAGGCTTCACATACGACCAGAGCAGGCCCAGGACAGACCCTCGGTAGCGTACCTTGAGCTCTTTCCGTACCAGCAGCTTAAGAAGGAAGCCTGACTGCCTTATATCCCGGAGGCCACCACCCAGTCCGGGCGTGGTCAACTCCCCGGATGCGACTTCACTCACTTGATCTCGTTCTGGGTATGCTGCTCGAACGTCTTCCTCCAGGACTCCATAGAAGTGAGGTCCGACACGGCAGCTTTGTATTTCCTGCTGAGCGCGGGCCACTCCTTGAGCAGGGCAGAGTGAAGCCGCGCGCTCTCTGCCAGCATCTTCCGCAACTGCTTGGGATCCCGGCGGTACCAGGAGGCTCCGGTGCCTTCAGCGTTGGACACCACAGCGCTGTCGTACTGGGCCATGCGCCACCACCGGTTGTCCTGGTGCGCAATCGTTGTCTGAGGACGCTCTGCACTGGTGCCCTTGACCGGGCTTGCCAACTGCCGAACGACAGTCTTGGCCGCCCATGGAAGAAGGGTCAGCTTGCCAGGCTGCGACGGGCCGTGGCCCCGCCGCGGCGGTTTGTCCATCTTAGGCGCCGGAAAGTCTTCCGGATCAGGACGGAAGACTGCATCCGAATGTGCGGCCATCATCTCGCGGATCTGTGGCAGCTTGGCTGACAGCAGCCCGGGCAGTGATTCCGGCCCCTTCAACACATCCTCCAGGGCCCATTGCCGGCCCTGGGCCGTGGCGTACTGCATGGACACCAGATGCTTGACGTCAGCGTATTGCGACTCCTTGATGACCCTGCCGCCAAACTCGTAGGGGCTGTGAAGGAGGGCGGCCACCACCCTGTTGCGGGCGTGGAAGTAGGCCTGCCAGCCAACGAGGTCGTCCTTGTCAATCCAGGACACGTGCCAAACAGCTGAGCCCGGCAGCGACACCGTGGGGTATCCGGCCGCCTTGGCCCGCAGCCCATATTCGGAATCGTCCCACTTGATGAACAGCGGGAGTGAGAGTCCGATCTCCCGGATTACCTGGGTGGGGATCAGGCACATCCACCAGCCGTTGTAATCGACGTCGCAACGCCGATGCAGCCACGGGGTTTGGCGAAGGTTGGACGACAGGAAGTCGTGGCCCAGGATCATGTCCTCGCTGGGTAGCGAAGGCTGGAACCGGTAAGGGTTTACCACTTCGCCGAAGGTGTGCAGGACCGTCCGGTTGTAGAGGTCGAACATGTGCCCTCCGACGAGGGTCGGAGTCTTGCACCGGTCCGCGAACGTCAGAAGGCGAATGATGCTCTCAGGCTCAACAACGACGTCATCATCCATCAACAGGGCGTAGTCGCTGCCGTTCTCGACAGCCTCGAACATGCCCCGCGCAAACCCGCCCGAACCGCCCAGGTTGGACTGGTTGATGATGCGGAGCTTGCCCCTGAGGGAACGCTTGACGTCGTCGAACCCCTCAGCGTCGGAAAGTTTCTGTGTGCCCTGGTCAACAATCAGGATTTCCTGCACGTGGGCCAGCGCTTCTTCGCTGTCGGCAAGGAGCCGCAGGTTGTTGAGGCAGAAATCCGTTTTGTTCAGGGTGGTGATCTGGAGCGTGACGGACCCCGGCGTTGTTTCGACCGCCGGACCCTGCCATTCCGCGTCGAGCATGATCAAGGGCTCGGTTCCGGCCAGCAGGTCGAACCAGTACCACCCGCCGTCGCCGAAGGGCGCCAGTGAAAGTTCAAACGTGCTCTCCGCGTTGCCTTCAACCCGGCGGGTGTCCACCCGCTGCAGGGAACCGCGGGCGTTCGACTTGTAGACGATAACCGAGCCGGCGCCCTGGGTCCGGACCTGGAGCCGGATCTTGTCTACTGTCGTCCACCGACGCCAGTAGCTGGCGGGGAAAGCGTTGAAGTAGGTGCCGAAAGACACCCGTTCGCCGGAACGGACAGACGTTGAGTGCCGCGAAAGGAAGTCTTCAACGTGCGCTTCTTTGGTGGGGCTGCTGATGGTCCGGGGCTTCGCGGTCTTACCGTCGCGGTCGCCGGCGGTGGGCAACTGAATGCCCGTCGCGGTGCCCATGTCCATATAGAGGGGCACCGTGTCCATCTGGCTGGCACTGGGCAGGATCACACGCTGAAGCGTCTGCCACGCTCCCCGGTCCTTAACAGCGTCAGCCCTCACGGTGTTCTTCGTCTTGTTGTCGGTAGGGACGCTCATGCGTCGACTCCCCCGCTTTCAAGCTGTACGCCGCTTTCGAAGTGCGGCCGGATCTTGTTGTCAAACATGCTGAGAGCGGCGCCGATGGCCATGTGCATGTCGAGGTACTTGTAGGTGCCCAGCCTGCCGCCGAACAATACGTCCTTTTCGGCCGCAGCGAGGTCTCGGTACTTCAGGAGGCGTTCCCTGTCCGCGGAGGTGTTGACCGGGTAGTAAGGCTCATCGCCCTTTTCGGCAAAGCGCGAGAATTCGCGCATGATGACCGTCTTTTCGGTCTGGTAGTCGCGCTCCGGGTGGAAGTGGCGCGGTTCGATGATGCGGGTGTAGGGGACGTCTGCGTCGTTGTAGTTCACAACCGACGTGCCCTGGAAGTCGCCCACCTCAAGGACTTCTTCCTCGAAGTCGATGGTGCGCCAGGACAGGTCGCCCTCGGCATAGTCGAAGTACCGATCCACCGGGCCGGTGTAGACGACAGGAATGTTGCCCACGACCTTGTTCTTGCTGTACTCGTGGGACTCGTCGAAGAAGTCGGTATTGAGCCGCACCTCGATGTTGGGGTGCTCTGCCATCTTTTCGATCCAGGCGGTGTAGCCGTTGGTCGGCAGGCCCTCGTACTTGTCATTGAAGTACCGGTTGTCATAGTTGTAGCGCACAGGCAGCCGGGAAATGATACCGGCCGGCAGGTCCTTGGGATCTGTCTGCCACTGCTTGCCGGTGTAGTGCTTGATGAAGGCCTCGTACAAGGGGCGGCCGATCAGCTGGATGCCCTTGTCGTTCAGGTTCTGGGGGTCAGTTCCCGCCAGTTCCCCTGCCTGTTCCTGGATGAGGTCGCGGGCCTGGCCGGGGGTGAGATTGGCCCGGAAGAACTGGTTGATGGTGGCCAGGTTGATGGGAAGCGAATAGACCTCGCCCTTGTGGACGCCATAGACCTTGTGCACATAGTCAGTGAAGGTGGTGAACCGGTTGACGTACTCCCACACCCGCTCGTTCGAGGTATGGAAGAGGTGGGCGCCGTACCGGTGGATCTCGATCCCGGTCTGCTCTTCCTTTTCGCTGTACGCGTTTCCGCCGATGTGGTGGCGGCGGTCGATGACAACGACCTTCAGGCCGAGCTCAGTGGCGGCCTGTTCTGCGATTGTCAGGCCAAAAAAGCCGGACCCTACGATGACGAGGTCAGCGGTCACAAAATCTCCTGGTTCGAATGCGGGCAGCGCAATGGTGCGCAGTGTCTGCTGCTCTAGCCTACCCGAGTGACTGCAGGGCCCGTCGAATCAGCATTCCCGCTGTGACCCGGCACACGGAGTCCCGATGGGCAGGCGAAGGACCCCGTTATCCCAGTGCGGTTTATCCACATAGGCGCAGAAGCCAATGCCCCGCACTGAGCCCGGTGGCTAGCGTGGGTCCATGCACGAGGGACCAACTACCCATGACGCTTAATTGCACTCTGGTGGGCGGACCGGGATCACCGCGTGCCCAGCCACCCGTGGAACTGTCCATTGATGCACCGGCCGGCACGGCAGGGTACGTCATTCACGAACAGTTGGTCCGGAAGTACGGTGCGGGCTCAGTCAGAGTGGACGGGCAGGATCTGCGTTCCCTGGTCCTCGGCGTGCCGCCGCTCGTAGAGGCGGCAATCCTTGTCGACGGCGGCACCCCACCTTCGAGCAGGCGGCCACGGCGCCCGCCAATTGCCGATGCCGTCCCTCCCCTGGTCCTCGCCATCGACAGCGGAGCAGCATCGGGAACCGTTGTGCCATTACGGCGTGGCACCTACACCATCGGTCGAAGCGGCACACGGATTGTCATCCCGGACCCGGAGTTGTCCCGTGAACATGCCAGTGTGGTGGTCACTGACACGGAGATCATATTGGTTGACCTGGACAGCGCCAACGGGACATATGTCGACGGCCAAAGGATACGGAACACGGTTATCTCAACGGACTCAACCATCAGGTGCGGTCAATCGAACCTATCGCTGGTGTTTGCAGATGTGCCCCATAGAGTCCTCTCGGAAGCAGGAAAGTCGGTGGCGGAACCTATCGTGGTGTCCGGCCGCCCTGATCCAGGAAACCGCGCGGCACTCCTTCTGACCGCGATTCTCCCACTGGCACTTGGGGTACTGCTGGCCTTTCTCACCGGCATGTGGATGTTTCTGGCCTTTTCCGCGGTTTCGGTGTTTTCGGTCCTGGTGCCCGCGGTCAGCGGACGGCGGCACAGGCGGGACCTGTCCGCGGCCCTGAAGTCGGCTGTTGAAGATGACAGGGAACGCCGACGACGGTGCGCCCCTTCCCTGTCCATCGTTGCTCTTGCGGCCCGGCGGACTGAAGGGACGTCCAGCCCGGTTCCCCCCGGCGACGGGGTGTGGCTGCGGCTG
The DNA here is from genome assembly GCF_001428325.1 of Arthrobacter sp. Soil761. Classification (NCBI taxonomy): domain Bacteria; kingdom Bacillati; phylum Actinomycetota; class Actinomycetes; order Micrococcales; family Micrococcaceae; genus Arthrobacter; species Arthrobacter sp. Soil761. Next base: position 465,721 of record NZ_LMSF01000001.1, read on the forward strand.
GGACAGGCAGAACAGCCGGCCAATGTCAGGATCGAACCGCCCGGTGCTGCCGCGACCATCCCACGGGCAGGAATCGTCCCCGTCGTTCTGGACCCGGACGTCCCGCTCACCACCCTGGGCGGCCCGCGCTTTGCCACCGATGGCACCCTCCGCTCCCTTCTCATGCAACTTGCGGCATACCCGCGCACGGGCACGATGAATGTCGTCGTCCACGGGCTGCCGGAAGCCCTACCCCTCGCAGCCCGGTATCTCAGCAGAGTGACGCTCACTGCAACATTGTCCGCCGCCCTTAATGCAGTGGACGGCAGCGAGCAACAGGGCTGCGGGCGGGGAGTCCTTTTGATCCGGGGGGATAACTCCGGAGCGGTGGTGGAAAAGTCGCTCCGGGAAGCAGCGCTCCAGCGGGGGTGGCAGGTTCTTCACTTCCTGCCTGAAGACGGCGATTGGCCTGCACCTGACGTCCTCCTGTCCGAGCGTGCATCAACCGTGGTGCAGAACCACCGCGGTACTGTGTTTGTCCCTGACCTGGTCCCGGACGAAGTCTTTACGGCTTTCTGCCGGCACCTCGCCGGTGCCCTGATTCGTGACAAGGAACAGGCCAAGACCGTTCCCGCTTCCTGCAGCCTTGACGAAGTCCTGCCACTGACGCTCGCGGCTACCGCAAGCAGATGGGACTGCAGCGCCCGAAACATCGGATTGCCCGTACCCTTGGGCGTTTGCAGGTCGGGAACGAAGACCTTCGACCTCCTGGCCGACGGTCCGCACCTCGTGGTGGCAGGCACCACAGGCTCAGGGAAGTCGGAACTGCTCCGGAGCATGGCCCTGGCGCTGGCCTTGTCCTATCCGCCGGACCGGGTCAACTTCTTCTTCATCGATTTCAAGGGCGGTTCAGGTCTTGGTCCGCTCAGCGGGCTCTTTCATTGCGTGGGACTGCAGACGGATCTTTCCGATTCCGAGATGGAGCGGACACTGACATCGCTTCGCGCCGAAGTGAGGCTGCGGGAGAGCTGCCTCGCCGCGGCCCGCGTCCCTGACGTCTCCACGTACCGCTCCGCACCGGCGGCCAAGGATTTTGTGCTCCCCCACCTCGTCATCGTCATCGATGAGTTCAGGATGCTGGTTGACGACGCGCCGGAAGTTCTTCGTGAGCTGCTGCGGATAGCATCGATCGGACGGTCACTGGGCATCCACTTGATCATGGCCACTCAGAGGCCGCAGGGAGCGTTGACAGCTGACATCCGTGCAAACGTCACCTCGAGCATTGCACTTCGCGTGCAGTCCGACATGGAATCTGTCGACATCGTCAATTCCAGGGACGCTTCGGCCATCAGTGTTAGTACCCCCGGCCGCGCCTTCCTGGCGCGCGGAACGGAGCCGGCCGAGGAGTTCCAGGCCGCGTCCCTGTCGTCAGTCTCCGATCGCAAACAGCCAAGTGCCGTTTCTGTCCAGCGGACAATGGACTATCTCGCCTGCCAGGCAGCCGAACCAGGCGACAGACGAGCCCCTGCACCCACCCCCGCACAGGCAGTGGAACCGCTGGCAGCCTTGGTGAGGAGTCTGTGCGCTGCCCAGCAGAAACCAGCACCGAGAAGGCCTGTCGCACCTCCACTGCCGACTGAACTGGAAAAGCCCGACCCGAACGCGCCATCCTCGGATTCGGGAACCGCTGACTCACTGGCCCTGGAACCCGTGGCTGTGGCGGGCCAGATCTGCCTCGGCCTGATGGATGTTCCCGAGCAACAAGAACTTCAGCCCCTTCTGTGGAGCCATGCCAAGCACGGTCACGCAGCCTTCATTGGCAGTCCAACTTCCGGGGCCGGATCGGCACTGGAATTGACTGTCCATGAACTAATGGCCAGTCCTGATGGAGCCCATTTCTATGTCCTGGACGCGGACGGGAGTCTTTGCCCGCTGGCAGGTGAAGCACGGGTGGGCGCCCACGCCGCCTTGCACGATCTGCGGCGTGGAGTGCGCATCCTGGAGCGGCTCGTCCGTGAACTGGGGCAGCGGTTGAGTCAACCCGCCTCCAATCCGGTACCTCTCGTCCTCGTCATCATCGGCTGGGGATCCTGGGTTTCGGCATTCCGGTCCGGACCGCTGGCCTGGGCGGAAGATCTGGTTCTGGACCTCGTGCGCGACGGCGCCAGGGCAGGGATAACGCTCCTGGTCCATGGGGAGCGGGAGCTTGTCACCGCCAGGTTCTTTGGTGCGCTTCCCAATCGTTTCTTTTTTCCAGCCTGCTCCACCGAGGAGAACCGCGCCCTGTGGCCGCGGATGCCTGCCGTTCCGGCCGTCAAGGGCAGGGCTGTAGCCTTCGGCCCTGTCTCGGGCGGCAACCCCGTTGCCTGCCAGTTCTACCGCACCCCCGATCTGCAGGCTGGCACAGGCCGGAGAGGCGCCGGATATCCGCCAGCCGCATCGACTCCATTCCGCATTGAACCCCTCCCCGAGAAAATCACGGTCCGGCAGATCGCAGCGGTCATGTCGGCGGCGGGGACACCCCACCGAGCCCTGCGGTCCCCAGACCAGGACCCGCCTGGCGGTACGCACTGCTCCGAACTATCGGAACCGCCCCGCCGGCCACGCAACGTCATCCTGGGCGTAGCCGGAGACGAACCCGCTCCAGCGTCCTTGCGGATGCCTGGCAGCGGAGTCACCGCCATTCTTGGCAACCCGGGAAGCGGCAAAAGCAATACCCTGCTCGCGCTGGCAGCACTCAACCCGGGACAGCAGTGGTGCACGTGTCCGGTACCGGCAGAAGGCGCAGAAGATTTTTGGCGGGACGTGCTTATGCAGGCGGAGAGCGGGGGGCTTTCGCGGGAGACCGTACTGCTGGTTGACGACGTTGATCTGCTGGCCCTTCCGGCGCTGAGGGCTTTGGAGCGGCTGGCCGCTTTGGGCCACTCCCTGATGGTCACTGCTGCCTTCAGCCCAATGCTTTTCCAACGCGTTCCGCTGGTCATGAACGCAAGGGGCGCCGGCGCCGGACTTCTGCTGGGGCCACGTTCCCTGGCGGATGGCGACCTGTTTGGGATCAGGTTCGAAGTTGAGTCCAACGCTCCGCCGGGGCGTGGCGTCCTCATCTCCGGCGGGCGGTCCTGCCCCGTTCAGGTGGCCTGGGCGGGCGCGACAGGCTGAGCATGCCGGTTGCCCGTCGAACGCCGTCCCGCGGAGAGGCGGCCAGGGCCCGCGCTGCAGGTCAAAGTGCGGGCGGAGCACTTCCGGTTCGGGAGGCATGGTTGATCACGTTGTTGGAGAACAGGAGGACGATGGCGATAACAGCGGGTACCAGCATCGCCAACCCGGCAAGGACCAGGCCGCTGGTTATGGCGGGTACGCCTATGGTCAGGACGAACAGTTGGGCCACCAATGCGGCCGCCCGGGTCCAGCGATAGCCCCTGTACAAAAAGACGGACACGGCAAACAGCCACGCGGAGAAAGCAAGCAGGAGCCCCAAGGTGAAGACGGCACCCCAGAAGGACAGCACGGGGCTCCCGCTGAGCAGCTCGTAGGCGTACCACCCGGCGGCTGCCAGCAAAGCCGTCGCCTCTGCAGCAGAAACAATGGCCACCACCTTGGCCGCGGCCGGCACGGTTGCCGGACGATCGCCGGCCGAAGGGTCAGCACCGTCACGGGGCTCATCAGGAGAAGAGGGGGCGCCTGCTGGGTTTACCGGGGGTCTTGACACACTGGCACCCTACCGGACATAGTCGGACACTGGTGAGGGCGGGAGCCGACACTGTGATGCATCGCTCAGGTTTCAGCGGATATCAAGCGTTATTACCCCTTGTTTACACAGCGTTAACATGACAGGCTTGATGCAGATGACCAAGGGGGCCCTGAGGGCCCCTTTCCTTTGTAGCCACTAGTGAATAATTTCACAAAGGCATTTCCCAGAAATGGAGCAACTGATCAGCATGGATTGGCGTAACCGCGCAGCGTGCCTTGACAAGGACCCGGAACTGTTTTTCCCCGTTGGGAACACAGGACCTGCCCTCCTGCAGATCGAGGAAGCCAAGAGCGTCTGCCGCCGGTGCCCTGTCGTAGACACCTGCCTGCAGTGGGCCCTCGAGTCCGGCCAGGACGCCGGCGTATGGGGCGGCATGAGCGAAGACGAGCGCCGCGCGCTTAAACGGCGCGCCGCCCGCGCACGTCGCGCCTCCTAGGAAGGCACGGCACCGCAGGCCGGTCAGCATCGGGCCCAGCAACCGCAGAACAGAGGCCCCTGGACAATCCACATGGATCGTCCAGGGGCCTCTGTCTGTTCTACGGTGTCTGTATTACTCACCGTCCGGCCCTTGGATGTGGCCGGACCGGCACCCTCTACTTCCCGGCCAGGCTGAGCCGGATCTTGACCTCAGTCCCGCCGCCCTCGCGGCGCTCCCACGTGATGGTCCCGCCCAACTCGCTGGTGACAAGCGTGCGCACGATCTGAAGCCCGAGCCCCTCAACGTGCGGAGTCTGCGGAAGCCCCACCCCGTCATCGGCGATGGTCACAGTCAGTTCTTCGCCGTCGTCCCCTTCGGACCGGTCGGCAACAAGCCAGACTGTTCCTGCCCTTCCTTCAAGGCCATGCTCCACAGCGTTGGTCACCAGTTCGTTGATGACGAGGGCCAGCGGGGTGGCAAGATCGCTGGGAAGTTCACCGAAGGTCCCTGACCGTTCGGTCCGGACCTGCTGCGACGGGGAGGCCACCTCAGCAGACAGCCGGAACTGGCGCCCGATCAGTTCGTCGAAATCAACACTTTGCGTCAGGCCCTGCGACAATGTCTCGTGGACCAGCGCGATCGTGGCAACGCGCCGCATCGCCTGCTCCAGGCCCTGCTTCGCCTCATCGCTGACCATGCGCCTGGACTGCATCCGCAAGAGCGCAGCCACGGTCTGGAGATTGTTCTTGACCCGGTGGTGGATCTCCCGGATGGTGGCGTCCTTGGTCACCAGCTCCATTTCGCGTCGGCGCAACTCGGAGACGTCACGGCAGAGAACCAGGGCGCCGAACCGCTGCTGTTCGTCCCGGAGCGGAATGGCCCGCAGGGACAGGCTGACCCCGCGGGACTCGATCTCGCTGCGCCATGGCATGCGTCCGGTGACAACCAGCGGCAGGGTCTCATCGACCATGCGCCGGTCCTTGAGCAGGCCGGCGGTGACTTCGGCGAGCGAGCGCCCTTCCAGGGATTCGCCGTCACCCAGGCGCCGGAAGGCCGACACTCCGTTGGGACTGGCGTACTGGACCACGCCATCGGCATCCAGCCGGATGAGGCCGTCCCCTACGCGGGGCGCGCCCCGGCGGGAGCCGGTAGGTGAGGCGAAGTCGGGCCACAACCCAAGCGTGCCCATCCGCAGGAGGTCGTAGGCGCACTGGCGGTAGGTCAACTCCAGCCGTGACGGCATGCGTGAACTGGAGAGGTCCATATGGGTGGTGACTACCGCAAGGGTCCGGCCGTTGCGGACCATGGGGACGGCCTCCACCCGCAGCGCCATCTCGCTGTTCCAGTTCGTCTCGCTGGAGCGCTCAATGGACCGGGAGTTCCAGGCTTTGTCCACGAGCGGTTGCAGGTCTGACCGGATTCCCTCGCCGACAAAGTCGCTGTGGAACGCCGTGTGCGTGGTGGACGGGCGTACGTGCGCCAAAGCGATGTAGCCAAGCTCCGGGTGGGGGAACCAGAGCGCCAGGTCGGCGAACGCCAAGTCCGCGACCATCTGCCAGTCCCCCACCAGGAGGTGCAGCCATTCGGCATCGCCCGGCCCGAAATCAGCATGTTCCCTGATAGGGTCCGTAAAGATTGCCACTGCACCTCCATTTGCGACGCCGGATTGCTAGCGTCGGACGATTGACCTCAAGAGCCTCAATGCTACCGACAGCGAGGCCATGTCGTCGGCCTCGAGTGCATTCACCTCGTCGAACATGCTCTTTGCCCTGCCCAGCTGCTCGGCATTTTGTGCCTCCCAGTCCTTGAGCCGTGCATCGGGGGCGTCGGCGGCAGACGTAGCGTCCAGCACCGCCGTCGTCATGTCCGACACCGTTGAGTACAGATCGTCGCGCAGGGCAGCCCTTGCCAGCGCCTGCCACCGGTCCTGTCGGGGCAGGCTGCTGATCCGCTCCAGCAGCGAGTCGGCATGGAACCGGTTGAACACCGTGTAGTAGACGGCGGCGATCTGCTCCACCGGGTCTTTCCGGGTCCGGGCGATCTTTGCGATGTCCAGCAGCACGAAGCTCTCGAACAGTTCTGCCCAGCGCAGGGCAAGGCCTTCGGGCAGTTGCCACTCGCGGCCCTTCGCCAGCCATTCCGCCACCCGCTCGCGGTCGTCGCCGCGCAGGTAGTCCAGCAGCCGGGCCCGCATGGGATCCATGAGCGGCTTGAACTCGGCCACCACGTCGGCGATGGGGCGTGAAACGCTCTCCTGGCTCAGCAGCCACCGGACAGCCCGGTCCAGAAGCCGGCGGATGTCCAGGTGGACGGTGCTCCAGTGCTCCGTGGGGAACGAGGCAGGCAGGCTGTTCAGCTCGCCCACCATCGCATCCAGTTCGTACACCTCGCGCAGCGCCACGAATGCCTTGGCCACGGCCACTTCACTGGCCGAGGTTTCCTCCATGACGCGGAAGGCGAAGGTGATGCCGCCCAGGTTGATCATGTCGTTCGCCACCACGGTGGCGATAATCTCGCGGCGCAGGGGGTGGGTGTCCAGTTCCGCGTCGAAGCGTTCGCGCACCTGGTGCGGGAAGTAGGAACGCAGCGTCTGCCGGAACCACGGGTCATCGGCAAGGTCGCTGTCCCGCAGCGCCGAGGCAAGCTCGATCTTGGCGTAGGCGGCCAGCACCGAAAGCTCGGGAGAAGTCAGGCCCTGGCCTTGCTGCAGCCGGTCCCGGAGCATTGCCGTGCTGGGCAGCGCTTCCAGGTCGCGATTCAAGTCGGCGCTCTTCTCCAGCCAGTCCATGAGCCGCTCGTAGCTCGGGCTCCACTCCGCGACGCGGGTCCTGTCGTTCAGCAGCAGGATGTTCTGGTCGATGTTGTCTTCGAGGACCAGCCGGCCCACCTCATCGGTCATGGAGGCGAGGAAGTCGGCCCGCTCACCGGCCGGCAGTTTGCCAGCCGCAACCATCCGGTCAACGAAGATCTTGATGTTCACTTCGTGGTCCGAGCAGTCCACGCCGGCGGAGTTGTCGATCGCGTCCGTGTTGAGAATGACGCCCTGCAACGCTGCCTCGATACGTCCGCGCTGGGTCATGCCCAGGTTTCCGCCTTCACCCACCACCTTGACGCGCAGGTCCCGGCCGTTGACGCGGATGGCATCGTTGGCTTTGTCCCCCACGGATGCGTTGGATTCGGAACTCGCCTTGACGTAGGTACCGATACCGCCGTTGTAGAGAAGGTCGGCAGGCGCCAGCAGGATGGCACGCAGCAGCTCGGGAGGGCTGAGTTCAGTGGTGTCCGCCGGGAGCCCCAGCGCGGTCCGAACCTGCGTGGACACGGGAATGGACTTGGCCTGCCGGGCGAAGACCCCGCCGCCCTCACTGATCAGCGACTTGTCGTAGTCGTCCCACGAGGACCGGGGCAGCTCGAAAAGTCTCTGCCGCTCCGCAAACGAGGACTCCTCGTCCGGCTCCGGGTCCAGGAAGATGTGCCGGTGGTCGAAGGCAGCCAGAAGGCGGATGTGCCGGGACAGGAGCATCCCATTGCCAAACACGTCACCGGACATGTCCCCCACACCCACCACCGTGAACGGCTCGGTCTGGGTATCCAGGTCCAGCTCGCTGAAGTGCCGCTTGACCGATTCCCAGGCGCCGCGGGCCGTGATGCCCATGGCCTTGTGGTCGTACCCCACGGAGCCGCCGGAGGCGAAGGCGTCGCCAAGCCAGAAGCCGTACTCCGCGGAAAGGCTGTTGGCAATGTCTGAGAAAGTAGCCGTTCCCTTGTCCGCCGCGACCACCAGGTAGGAGTCGTCGTCGTCATGCCTGACAACGTTCGACGGCGGCACGAGCCGTTCGCCGCCGCCTTCCGTGAGAAGGTTGTCAGTTAGATCCAGCAGCCCACGGATGAACGTCTTGTAGCTTTCGACGCCCTCGGCCATCCAGGCGGCGCGGTCCGTGGCGGGATCGGGAAGCTGCTTGGCGAAGAAGCCGCCCTTGGCACCGGTTGGCACGATGACGGCGTTCTTGACCGTCTGCGCCTTCACCAGGCCCAGGACCTCCGTCCGGAAATCCTCCCGCCGGTCAGACCAGCGCAGTCCGCCACGCGCCACCTTGCCGAACCGAAGGTGCACACCCTCAACTCGTGGGGAGTAAACCCAAATTTCAAACATGGGCCGCGGGAAGGGCAGTCCTTCGATCCGCGCGGGATCCAGCTTGAAGCTCAGGTGCGGCTTGTCCTGGTAGAAGTTGGTGCGAAGCGTGGCCTCAATGAGGTTGACGAAGGTGCGCAGCACGCGGTCGGCGTCCAGCGTTGCCACCTTTTCGATGGATGCTGCCAGGTCCCGTCCCACGGAGGCCTGTGCCTCGGACCGGTCTCCGTCAGTCAAGGCCGGGTCAAAGCGGGCGGCAAAGAGCGCCGTGAGGCCCCTTGTCACGTTGGGGTTCGCGAGGAGCGTGTCCGCCATGAAGCCGAAGGAGCTGCTGTTGCCCATCTGGCGCATGTAACGGGCATAGGCGCGCAGTACGGTGATCTGCCGCCAGTGCAGGCCCTCCCTCAGCACCAGCCGGTCAAAGCTGTCCGATTCCGCAGCGCCGGTGACAGCCGCCCCGAAGGATTCCGCGAGAAGCTCTCCGGTTGACATCGGGTCCACGCCGGCCGGGTATTTTAAACCCAGGTCGTACAGGAAGAAGTCGCGGTGGTCTGCTGTTTCGATTTCAAACGGCCGTTCATCCAGGACCTCGAGTCCGAGATTATGGAAGTACGGCAAAATCTGGCTCAGGCTCTTGGGCTCCAACATGTAGAGCTTGACCCTTGCATCCTCTTCCAGGGTGGCGCCGGCCCCTTCTGGAAGGTACACGTGGACGCCCGGCCGTTCCTGCCGCGCGCCGGTGCTCCGCTCCGCGGCGGCCCCGTACTTTTCGAAACGCGCAATGTCCTCAAGCGCGTCCTCTACTTCGTAGTCCACGCGGTAGCTGGCCGGGAACGCTTCGGCCCAGACAGCGGCGAGTTCCTTGGCTTCGGTCGCATCCCGCCCTTCACGCAGGACTTCCGCGATGCCTTCACTCCATGACCTTGCGGCCCGGACCAGCCGCTTTTCCAGCTCATCGCTGTTGACGTGGCTGACGTCGGCATCCTTGGGCAGCCGAATACGGAAGAACAGCCTGGCGAGGGCGGACTCCGTCATACGGGCTTCGTAATCAATCGAGACCGCCTGGAACGTTTCCCGCAGTTCCTGTTCTATGCGAAGCCGGACGTTGGTGGTGTAACGGTCGCGCGGCAGGTAAACGACGGCGGACATGAACCGGCCGTAGATGTCCGGCCTCAGGAACAGGCGGGTACGCCGCCGTTCCTGCAGCTTCTGGATTCCCAGCGCGGTGGCGGCAAGGTCGGGAATTTCGATCTGGAAAAGTTCATCCCGGGGGTAGGTTTCGAGGATTCCCAGGAGGTCCTTGCCCGAGTGCGAGTCCGGCGGGAAACCCGCGCTCTGCAGCACGGCATCCACTTTCTCCCGGACAATGGGAATATCGCGGACGGAGCCGGCGTAGGCGCTGGTGGCGAAAAGACCGATGAAACGGCGCTCCCCGTTGACGTTGCCCGCGGCGTCGAAGCTTTTGATGCCGATGTAGTCCAGGTAGGCCGAGCGGTGGACGGTGGACCGTGAATTGGCCTTCGTGATGACCAGTGCACGCTTTTCGCGGGCCTTCTTACGGCCGGTATCAGTGAGGTGCTGGATGTGCGGGGAGTCGGCGGCCGCGCGCAGCAGCCCGAGGCCGCTGTCCTCGCGCAGTTCGAGGACGTCTTCGCCGTCCACGTTGAGAAGGTCGTACTCACGGTAGCCGAGGAACGTGAAGTTCCCTTCGTCAAGCCACCGCAGCAAGTCCTTGGCCTGCCGCAGTTCGGCAATCTGGGCGGGATTGGCCACCCGGTCCAGGCTTTCGGCGATTTCCAGGGCCTTTTGGCGCATTTTGGGCCAGTCTTCGACGGCGGCGCGCACATCTTTCAGCACGCGGGTCAGGCCGGCGAGCAGGGACGCCTTCACGTCGTCGGAGACGCGTTGGATTTCGACGGCGATCCACGACTCCATGTGCGACGCGTTCTCACCCTGCGCGATGAGGTGGGAGAGGTTTGGCATTGCCGCGGTATCCCCACTTGATATGCCCAAGTGCGCGGGGACCCTGTTCACCTTGACCAGTTCGCCCGTTTCCCGGTTCCTGGTGGCCACGAAAAGCGGGTGGACCACAAGCTTGATGGCGGCGTGCTGCCTGACCAGTTCTGAGTTCACGGAGTCGACAAGAAACGGCATGTCGTCGGTGACGACAAAGATGACGCTGCTGTCCTCTTCGTCGATGATCGAGATCTTCGCCTGCCCGGGCTGCCGTACTGATGCTGTCCGGCGGTGTTCCTCGGCCCGGGACTCCAGTACGTCGCGGGGGTAGCTTCGGGCATCCTCCTCAGCCAGGTGCTGGTAGTAGTCCCCCATGAAGCCTTCAAGGCTTTCAATGGAGAGGGGCTGGTCCTCCACACTGGATCCAGACGACATCGACAACGCCTCCATCAGAGATTCTCGCCGCACCTTTGCAGCTCTTATGGCGAGCCTAGTCCTTTGCCCTTCGCCGCGGTGTGGAAGAAAATACAGATGATTTGGACTTTCGCTGGTCGGGTGCACAAACCAGGTCCCGGATAGCGCGCCGGAGGGTCGATTCGGGCGACGCTTCGAGCAGCAGTGATCCGGCCAGGAGTGCGGCGTCGGCGGCGACAGGGTCGTAAGGCAGGAATGCCTTGAGGCTGGACGCGGGGCCGTACCGTTCCCACGCATCCCGCAGTTGGCGCTCGGGGGCCCTTCCCACGGACGACGAACGCACCTTGTTCATTACGACCGTGGGCGATGCCTGCGGGACTGCGCCCTCCAGCTCGGCAAGTGCACGGACCAGCCGTGGAACACCCACGGGATCAGCAGCGCCGACGGCATACACAGTGTCCGCCAGTTCCAGCGGACGCAGTGTCGCCGCGTTCCGTCGAGGCGCCGTGGTGTCAAAGCTCAGTTCCTCATCCGCCTCAAGGCAAAACCCGGTGTCCACCACCACAACATCGGCAATCTGCCGGGCCCGCTCAAGGACCAGTCCCAGGGCAGGGGCGCGGAGTTCCGTCCACCGATCGGCCCGGGTTATGCCGGTCAGCACCCGGAACGTCCCGGCCGTGGTGGCGACCGTGGCGGCCACCTTCCGCAATGCCTCGGCGTCCAGCAGGCCCTGGTCTGCAAGCCTGCACGCCTGGGCAAGCCCGGCTGACTCATCCAGGAGTCCCAGCACTGCCGCCACGCTGGCGCCGTACGTGTCGGCGTCGACCAGCAGGACTGACCGGCCGTCGGCGGCCATCTCACCGGCGATGTTCACAGCAACCGTTGTACGTCCCGGAGATCCGGCGGGACCCCAAACAACGATCAGCTGCCCGGCCCCGCGCCCCTCCTCGTCCACCGCCGGCACAACGGGATCCGTTGCCAGTGCAGCAGCGGTATCGGCGGGCGCGCTGAGGTTCGCCGGACGAAGCGCGCCGGTCAGCTGGGCGACGGCGTCCGCGATCCTGTCCGAAAGCTCCGCGGACTCAACGCCCGACAGCGCCGAAGCGACACCTATCGTGCGGAGTCTGGCTGCCTCCTCCGCGTTATCAGTCAGCGCGACGATCGCCACGCCAACAGCTCCAAGACGGTCAACCAGGGACGCGGTCAGCCCCTCTGAACCCTCTGCCACGACTGCTGCCCTCGCCAGCCCGCTCTGGCAGGCAGCAAGCAGTTCGGGAAGTTCAGCGCACCTGCGAACCACCGTGACCGGGCCGTGGAGTCTTTCGAGCCCGCCCACCAGGTCCTCGCGGCTCTGGCCGACGGTGACAACGGGAATGTTCATCGGGCGCCGCCCGGATTCCACACCACGGAGATCTTGGCCTCGTTTGCCTGGGCCCCCAGCAACGCAGGCATCTGCTTGTCCTCCACCAGGACCATCAGCACAGTGGTCTTTGACGATCCAAGAGCGGTGGATCCGGTGGAGACCTCTGCGATTTCCGCTCCGGGAAGGATCAGCCTGGGCTCGCTGAATCCATTCTTCGCATCCGGCTGTGCCACCCAGACGTCCACGCGGGCACCGGCAACTGCCTGTGACGGCAAGGTCTGCTCAACGCTGAGGGCGACGGGCTTCCGGTCCAGCCGATCCACCGTACCGAGGCTTGCCCTGGGAACCAGTTGGTCTTTTGCGATTCGTTGCATCGCGACCACGTCCTGGGGCAGGCCGGCCTCGACAGTGATGTAGTGCTGTTCGGCATCGCCCAGCCGGACCTTGGCGCGGACTACATTGTCGGGCGTCAGGCGCTCACCAACGGCTATGCCGTCCCGTGCGGCGTAGACCTCGGTGGTGCGGTCTGCACTTCCGACAAGGAAGACGACTCCGGCGACGGACACCAAGACCAGGAGAACGCCAACCAGCAGCCGGGGGTCTTTCCACGATGGACGCTTAAGCCGCGCTGCAGTGGCACTTGAATCAGGAACCATGCCGTTCTCCCCCCGGGTATACCGAACCTGTCCGCTCTGGCCGGACTCCTCATTGTTACCGCATGGCCCGGTGAACAAAAGTCATTTGTCTAAATGGCGCCAATCTGTGGATAACAGCCACAAAATGAGTCACTTGATGGCAAAATGGATACATGCCCAGGTTCCTCACACTCGCTGACGTCGCGGAGCAGCTCCAGATCAATTCCCCTGCCGCCTACGCCCTGGTCCGCAGCGGTGAGCTGAAGGCTATCCAGGTGGGTGGCCGCGGGCAATGGCGGGTCGAAGAGAAGATGCTGGAGCAGTACATCGAGGAACGCTACGCCGAGGCCAGCCGCATGATCCAGGAATCGCGCTCGAAGTCCGTCTGACGCCGCTAGCTCCCGCCGGGTTTGTATGACCTGATCATGGCCAGGGCCGTGAAAGGTATTGCTGAAACCTGGCCTACACTGTGACCCCTCCGGGGCTCCCCGGTATTGACCATGGCCAGGTCGATGTAGTCCCTGCCAACACGGTCGATCACGCCTGCCAGCCTGCTGGTCCCGGCTCCACCACCAATCGTTACCGAGAGCTCCGCCCGGTCGCGCGCCAGGCCACGCAGGGCATGCGCCAATCCGATCGACCGGCGGACCGGTGAAGTCTCCGCCAATGCGTGCCTGCCCAGGCCAACGTAGCGTGCCGCCGCCGCATAGGGGATGAGCACCTGGTGCTGGCCTTCATCCAGGACCAGTGCATCCGCTCCAGCATGCGTCAGTTCCCCGTGCACCGTTTCGCCGCAGATGAGCTGAACACCGATCCGGTACCCAACAGCGGCGCGCAACCTGCCCTCAAGGGGCAGGCTCACCATTTCTGCCCGCGCGCGCTCGTTGACCTCACTGTCCAGCGCCAGCCGCTCAGCCTCCGCAAGCTGGCTTTCCATGTCATTGAAGAGTGCATCCCAGCGCATTCCGCCAGCGTAGGGTCCCCCTGTCCGGCCCGTCAATGCGCCGTCTTTTTCATTCCAACGTATGGACAAATACTTTGATTGCGGTCCAAACTGATTCAAACATTAATAAACAGCATCAAACGCTATCAAAGGAGTACTAATGGATCGGGCAGACAAAATCCACTGGTCGGATGCCTGCATGGTCCTGGCCCTGTTAGTACTCGGCATTCTGCTCTGCTTCCTCGGAACGGGCCTGTTGTCCCAGTGGCAGGAATCCATGGCCCGGCACCAGGGCGAATCCGTGGACCTCCTCCTGGGTGGGACCACAGCGGCCACCGGCATTGGCCTTCTCCTCTGGTGGGGTGTCTCGATCCTGACCGCCGGGGCATCCGTTCTGCTGGAACGCCTGGGACGACGGCGGGCCGCAGCGGCCGCGCGGAGGCTCTCGCCCGCTTTCATGCGGAGGGCAGTTGTCGCGGCACTCTCAATACAACTTGCGTCAGGTGTCGCCGCACATGCGGCGGTCCTAAGCGCTCCCGGGCCCGAGTGGACGCCTACACAGGCACACGTGGCGTCGTCGGCTCCGTCAGACCCGGCGGCTCCCCAAGATGGTCCGCTGCCCAGGGTCAGCGACAGCCCGGGCGGTGTGCGCGTTAAAAACCCGCCTCTCCCGGTTGCAGCAGCGCCAGCCGGCCAGGAAGGGCCGTCGCCGGCAACGAATTCCATTGCGCCGCCAACCGTCACTCCGATCGACCCCGGTTGGCAGCCCGCTCCCCCTGTGGTGGAGCCCGGCCTGCTAGCCGGACCGGAAACCAGGACCGCGCCGGAGTGGGGCGGCAGTGGCCCTGGTGCCAATGGCAGGGGTGGCCCGGCAAAGGCAGTGACGGTCCTCGCGGGCGACACGCTGTGGGACATCGTAGCCACCCATTTGGGCCCGGAGGCATCGGATGTGGACATCGCCCTTGAATGGCCGCGCTGGTATGCCGCGAACCGTGCGCTGATCGGTGGAAGCCCGGATGTCCTGCTTCCAGGCCAGATACTCCAGGCGCCGGCAGCGTCGTAGCCGCTGCCAGTGACCCGGTCGCACCAATAACCGGTCAAAGCACCAACATCACGTCGAACCAGAAGCAAGCCTAATCACCAGTCACACCAACCAAGGGGAACGCCATGACCGCAGTGACACCTATCCGGGCCGTTGAAGGTCCGGCCGCCGAGTCCAGGCAAGGAGGTGCCGGTTCCGCAAAGCCGCTGCCTGTGTCGACGCCAACCCGCTCCGGCCAATCCACCGGGGCAACCCCTCCATCGCTGCGGCCAGTTAGCGAGGCTGCGGAGGTCAGGGCCATTACCCGCGGGACAGTTCAGGCTTCCATGGAGGTCCTGGCCGGTACCCGCCCCATCCAGCAGTTGGCGCGGCGCCTGGATCCGCGCTGCCTGGCATCGCTGCAGCACCGGGCAGCGCTGATCAGGCGCGAGCTCACCAGGACCGGCAATCCTGCATTGGCCCGGCTCCACCGGAATTCAACAGTCCGCTCCGTGCGGGTCTGTGAAGTGGCCGACGGAATCTATGAGGCCAGTGCTGTAGTGGTGGATGATGTGCGGGCCCGTGCCGTAGCTGTCCGGCTTGAGCGCAGCAAGCAGGTGTGGCGGGTTGTTGAACTTGTCATCGGCTGACCCGTCGAAATACCTGGGGCGTGCGGTGGTACGGAACAGGCGACGCGCAAACAGGGCAGGGACGCGTCCGTCCCTGCCCTGTTTGCCGCCGCCGGCGGGTACCTGCAGCTGTCCTGCTAGCGCTTCTTCTTTTTCGCGGGGCGTTTGGCTGCATCCTGGGCAGCTGCCTTGGCAGGATTACCGGAGCGACCGCTTCCGGCGCGCGTTTCCACGCGTGTCTGGGTTCCTCCACTTTCCGAGGGAGCCGTGTACTGCAGCTGCGCAGGCTTCTCGGGGGCTTCGAGGCCGGCGGCGTGAACCTGGGGGTCAACGTGCTCGGTATGCCCGCCGGCGGCATCCTGTACTACTACATCCTGGGCGGGGGTTACTTCCACCTCAAGGTTGTAGAGGAATCCAACGCTTTCCTCGCGGATGGCTTCCATCATGCTTTGGAACATGGCGAAGCCCTCGCGCTGGTACTCCACCAGCGGATCGCGCTGTGCCATGGCGCGCAGGCCAATCCCTTCCTTCAGGTAGTCCATCTCGTAGAGGTGTTCCTGCCATTTGCGTCCGATGACGGACAGGACCACCCTGCGCTCGAGCTCGCGCATGCTTTCGGAGCCGATGACCTCCTCGCGGGCCTGGTACACCAGGCGGGCGTCAGAGAGGATTTCCTCCTTCAGCAGCTCCACGGTGACCCTGGACTTGCCCCCGGCTTCCTCGATGATGTCTTCCGCCGAAACGCTGACCGGGTAGAGCGTCTTGAGGTTGGTCCACAGCTGGTGGAAGTCCCAGTCGTCACCGTTCCCTTCCGCCGTTGCGGCGTCGATCAGCGCCGTAATGGTGTCTTCGATGAAGAACTGCACCTTCTCGTGCAGGTCATCGCCCTCAAGGATGCGCCGGCGGTCGCTGTAAATCGCTTCGCGCTGACGGTTCAGGACGTCGTCGTACTTCAGCACGTTCTTGCGCTGCTCGGCGTTCCGGCCTTCCACCTGGCCCTGCGCGGACGCGATGGCACGCGAGACAAGCTTGGATTCGAGCGCGACGTCGTCCGGGACCGAGCTGTTCATCAGCCGTTCCGCGGCTCCCGAGTTGAAGAGCCGCATAAGGTCGTCTGTCAGCGAGAGGTAGAACCGGGATTCCCCGGGATCGCCCTGGCGGCCGGAACGGCCGCGGAGCTGGTTGTCGATGCGGCGTGACTCATGGCGCTCGGTGCCCAGGACATAGAGGCCCCCGAGGTCCAGGACTTCCTCGTGTTCGTCCTTCACGGACTGCTTGGCAGCTTCAAGTGCCGCAGGCCAGGCTGCCTCGTATTCTTCCGAGTTCTCCTCGGGGTCCAGCCCGCGCTTGGCAAGCTCGGCCACGGCGGTGAACTCCGCGTTGCCGCCGAGCATGATGTCGGTGCCGCGGCCGGCCATGTTGGTGGCCACGGTGACCGCGCCCTTCCGGCCCGCCTGGGCGACAATGGCGGCTTCGCGGGCGTGGTTCTTGGCGTTCAGGACTTCGTGCCGGATGCCTTCCTTGGCGAGCAGCTTGGACAGGTACTCGCTCTTCTCCACGCTGGTGGTGCCCACAAGGACAGGCTGGCCTTTTTCGTGGCGTTCGGCGATGTCCCGCACCACGGCGTCGAACTTGACAACCTCATTCTTGAACACGAGGTCCGGCTGGTCTATCCGCTGCATGTCCCGGTTGGTGGGGATGGCCACCACGCCGAGCTTGTAGGTGCTCATGAACTCGGCCGCCTCAGTCTCGGCGGTGCCGGTCATGCCGGAAAGCTTGTCATACATGCGGAAGTAGTTCTGCAGGGTGACTGTGGCAAGGGTCTGGTTTTCCGCCTTGATCTCGACGCCTTCCTTGGCCTCGATCGCCTGGTGCATGCCTTCGTTGTAGCGTCGCCCGGCCAGGATGCGGCCGGTGTGCTCGTCAACGATCAGGACTTCACCGTCCAGGATGACGTAGTCCTTGTCCCGCTTGAACAGTTCCTTGGCCTTGATGGCGTTATTCAGGAACCCAATCAGCGGGGTGTTCGCGGATTCGTAGAGGTTGGAGATGCCAAGGTAGTCCTCGACCTTTTCAATTCCGCTCTCCAGGACGCCGACGGTGCGCTTCTTTTCATCGACTTCGTAGTCTTTCTCCGGCTGCAGCCGGAGCACCACTTTGGCGAACTCGCTGTACCAGCGGTTGGTGTCCCCCTGGGCAGGGCCGGAGATGATGAGCGGCGTACGCGCTTCATCGATAAGGATGGAGTCGACTTCGTCGACGATGGCGAAGTTGTGGCCGCGCTGGACCAATTCGTTCCGGTCCCAGGCCATGTTGTCGCGCAGGTAGTCGAACCCGAACTCGTTGTTGGTTCCATAGGTGATGTCCGCGGCGTACTGCTGGCGGCGCACGGCAGGATCCTGGTTGGCGAGGATGACGCCGCTGGTCAGGCCGAGGAAGCGGTAGACACGGCCCATGAGTTCGGACTGGTATTCGGCCAGGTAATCGTTGACGGTGACCACGTGGACACCCTTGCCGGTGAGTGCGTTCAGGTAGGCGGGAGCGGTCGCCACCAGGGTCTTGCCTTCACCGGTTTTCATTTCAGCGATGTTCCCCAAATGCAGGGCAGCGCCGCCCATCAGCTGGACATCGAAGTGGCGCATCCCCAGGGTCCGCGAGGACGCTTCGCGCACGGCGGCAAAAGCCTCCGGAAGCAGGTCTTCGAGCTTTTCACCGTCCTGGTGGCGTTCGCGGAGACGGTCAGTCTCCTCACGCAACTCTGCGTCGGTAAAGGTCTTGAATGAGTCTTCGAGGGCGTTGATGGAATCGGCATAGTTCCGCAGCTGCCGGAGTGTTTTCTTGTCACCCGTGCGGAGAATTTTTTCGATAAGTGATGCCACGTGAAGATGCTCCCAGTCTGATGCCGCCGAATTCTGGCGTGTTCAGTCTACGGGAGAGACACGCGGCCGGTGCCCCCTTTTCCCTGAGAGCGGATACTCCTTACAGCCGTGCCAGCTCATGGGCAAGCCTTGCAGCGAGGTCTCCTGCCGGCCCCACTTCCACATCCGGCAGGCCAAGCCACTGGCTCATCAGCCTCAGCTCGGCAGCGAGTTCGACGGCGGTGTCCGCGGGTGCGTCCGGCTCGGCAAAGGCGGCTCTCACCAGCAGACGGCCACCCGTCCGGTCCGCCTTCAAGTCAACCCTGGCCACCATCCTGTCGCGCAGCAGGAACGGCAGGACGTAATAGCCGTAGCGCCGTTTGGGCTCCGGGGTGTAGATCTCGATCCGGTAATGGAAGCCGAACAGTTCCAGCAGGCGCCGGCGTTCAAAGACCATGGAATCAAACGGGCTCAACAGGGCCCGGCCGGTGGCACGCCGCGGCAGTACAGCCTCGACATGCCGGAACACGTCCCTCCCCCACCCCGGCACGTTGACCGGTTCCAGCCTGCCCTGCTCCACCAAGTGCGCAACGGCGAGCGCCGTTGCCTTGACGGGCGTCCGGAAGTAGTCGGCGAAGCAGCGGATGCTTCCGATCCCATGCGCCCGGGCCGCCGCTTCGGTCAGCCGGCGGAGCGCAGCTGTTGGGTCGACTTCCCCTCCTGCTTCGGCAGGGCGTGGGAGGACTTTGGCTGTCAGCGTGTACCTGCGCTCGAATTGCCCGGTCCTCGAGGCTGCCGATACCAACCCTTCTTCGAAGAGGTGTTCAAGGACCCGTTTCACCGCGTTCCAGTTCCACCCCCAGTCGGTTGTCTGTTTTTCCTCAACGTGGCCAATCCGGGCGGTCAGTTCGGAGGCCGTCATGGGCCGGGACCTGGCCAGGACCGCCAGGATCCGGTCTGCGACGTCGTTGCGGAGCCCGGGATCCAGCCGGGAGGCGCCCACCCAGGAGCGCTTTTGCCACAGCAGCAGATCCTGGTAATGCTCCGGCCGGATGTAGCTTGCTTCGTGTGCCCAGTACTCCAGCATCCGGCGGGGGTGGCTGGCAGACATGCGCTGCAGGATGTCCCGGTCATAGTTGCCAAGGCGGGAATAGAAGGGCAGGAAATGGCTGCGGACCAGGACGTTCACGGAGTCGATCTGGACGAGCTGGAGGCGGGCAAAAGTACGGCCCACCGCCCGTGATGTCACGGGGCCGGTGGGCCGTTCTTTATGGAGTCCCTGCGCTGCCAATGCGATCCGCCGTGCCTGGTGAAGGCTCAGCGTTGCTGACAATTCAGTCCTCTCTGCTGGTGGTTTGGTCCACCCTAAGCGTTGGCGGCGGCGTCGTCGGAGCGGTAGGCAAGAATCTTTTCCTCCACCACGGTGTCTCCCGGCTCGCATTCATGGTCCAGCGTAATGACCCCATAGGTCCAGCCACGGCGGCGGTACACGACGGAGGGCGTGTTGGTCGCTTTGTCCACGAAGAGATAGAAGTCGTGGCCCACAAGCTCCATATTGTCTACGGCGTCGTCGAGGGAGAGGGATGCGGCGGGAAAGACCTTGCGCCGGATCAGCACCGGTGAGTTTCCGGCCGGGATGTCGTTGTCAACATCGTACGGCGATTTGTCTTCGGGGGCTGCCACCGCTTCATTCCGGTGGTTGGCCTCAAGATACAGCGGTTCATGGGCACTGGCGGGCTCGAGTGAGGCGGTGGCCTCACGGACAGCCTTGGGAGTGTGGCGGCCGTGGTGGACCTTCTTGCGGTCCTTGGCCCGCCGGAGCCGCTCAAGCAGTTTGTTATAGGCGAGGTCAAAGGCGGCAAACTTGTCTGCAGCGCTTGCTTCGGCACGGATTACGGGTCCGCGGCCCAGGACTGTCACCTCGACGGTCAGCTGGTCGCCGGTCTGCCGGGCATTGGTCTCCTTGGAGACTTTCGCGTCGACCCGCTGGACTTTGTCGCCCAGCGATTCAATTTTCGCGATCTTTTCCCCGGCATACTCGCGGAACCGGTCTGAAACTGTCAGATTTCGTCCGCTGATCATAAACTCCATGGTGCCCTCCAAATGACTTCGGTGACACGACGGCGGCGCTTCCCTGGGCCGGGCTGTGTGACAGTCGAGCCCCTCTCCGAGCCGCCATCGAAAGGTACATTCTGTTCTTGGTACCCACCTCAGACGTTAGTTCATAGCCACC
The DNA here is from genome assembly GCF_001428325.1 of Arthrobacter sp. Soil761. Taxonomy (NCBI): domain Bacteria; kingdom Bacillati; phylum Actinomycetota; class Actinomycetes; order Micrococcales; family Micrococcaceae; genus Arthrobacter; species Arthrobacter sp. Soil761. The sequence continues at coordinate 486,053 of NZ_LMSF01000001.1, forward strand.
CGTTATTCATCCTTTCCCGGTTTATTTTTTTCTAAGTCATGCGGGCTTTCACGCAGGGCGGCGGCCCGGCAGCCCGGCTGCTGGGTATCGGGCGGGCGTGTCGCGGCAAGCACGACGGCGCCCCTCACCACAGCGCCGGCCAGGTGCAGTGCGCGGGCTGCTTCGCCCACCGTGGCGCCGGTTGTGAGGACGTCATCAATGATGATGCAGGGGCGCCCTGCCACCTTTGCCCGGGCCCCGGGCTTGACCCGCATGGACCCCCGGACGCGCTGGGAACGGGCTCCCCTCCCCAGGCCTTTTTGGCCGGCCACACCTCTTCCGCTGCCGGATCCGCGGGTGCCGGGGAGGACGGGGCCAGGCCTTGGAGTCTTGCCCAGCACATCCGCGACGTCGAGCCCTGGATGCTGCCGGCCCGCCGACTTCAGGAGCAGGTGGACCGGGCTGAAGCCCCGGCTGACGTAGGCCGGCGTGCTGGTGGGCACGGGGACCAGGAGGCATCGGCTGGGGCCAGGGACGGCGGCCCTGACTGCACCTGCGAGCGCCCGGCCAAGGCTTCTGCCAAGCTGAGGCTGGCCGTGCCGTTTGAACGACAGCAGTCCCTGCGCCAGCTCGTCCCGGTACACCCCCGCTGCCACGACGGGAAGCACGACGGAGCCGGCGACATCCATAAGGGCCGGAGCTCCGCTTTCGGCCCGGAATGGCTGCCTGGTCAGCTGGCGGATGCGGCTGGCACAGGATGGGCACAGGGTGCTGTCTTCGGCCCCGCAGCAGACACAGTCCACAGGGACGGCCAGGGCGAGCAGATCCGCCACGGCGCCGGCCAGCCAGTCGGCAAGGCGAAGGAGGGCGGCCGCGTGTTCACCCCGGTGCAGCGCCGCCCATGGCGGGGGCGGTTGAAGGTCCGGATCCACCCTCCGGGTCCCCCGGTGGCCGGAACCGGCCGCGCCGTTCCTGCGGATGAGCCGTTTCATGGTTCCACTGTCGCCTGAAGCCCAGTCACAGTTGGAGGGCCAGCCCGGGCTATGTGCATAAGGCAGGCCCCATCGGGACGGCGGAGGCAGAACCTGGCGATGCCGCCAACAGGGGTGTCAGCCGGGAAACGCGGGGTCGATAGGGCCCTTGATCTGCGGGGACCAGCCATTGCCGAGGCGCTGGAAGATCCCTTCCCCGGACTGGACATAAATGTCGTCGGCGCCATTCCCGGCACTGATGGCTACCAGGCCCGGCCACGGGGCAAGCTGCTGCGGCTGGCCGGAGGTGAGGGACAGCAGCTCCGGTGTGACGTTGGAACCCGAAGCCCCCTTCATCACGGCAACGGTAATGCCATTCACCCACACCCCTTGATCAGGGTCGGTGCCGGATACCAGGGTGACGGGCGCGGTCAGTTCGCGCGGCGTACCGTCGGCGGCGCGGATCATGCCTGTCACCTGCACCTTGGACTTCCCGTTCTGTTCGGATATGACCAGGGCGCGCACACCGTCGCGTGAGACGCGGAATTCCTTGACCGTGCGGCCGGCAAGCCAGGAGGGTGCCAGCGTCACGGACGGAACGGCGGCGCCCTCTGCCACTCCGGTGGGATGGAAAGCCACTACTTCCGTGGCTCCGGTGGCACCGGGTCCGGCCGTCCATACCCAGTCGGAGACACTGAAGGACGGGCGGGTGAGGGTGCTCCGGGTAGTCAAGGCGCGCGCAGGCTGGCCGGGATTGATGCTGTACAGCGTGGTGCGGCCTTCATTGAGGAAGGCAGCCGTCTGTGACACCGGGGATTCCGCCGGATAGCGGGGGTTGAGCGCAGACACCGGCTGCATGTCAGGCAACGGCGAGACGCGGTTGTTTTCATAGCGCACCAGTTCGTTGCCGCTGATGGCGATCTGGCGTGAGGGCACGGTCCTGTCCAGCACCGGAGGAAGAACGGACCCGTTGTCCTCCACCCGGACCAGGTCCTGGTTGGCACGGAGTTCAACATTGACCACGTCAGGCTGGCTGCGGAACGTCAGGGTCAGCTGCATCTGCATGCGGAGCCGGTCCTCCGCCGATGTTTCCGTCAGCTCCTTGGCTGTCAGGTCCACCTGTGCGGCCCCGGACACCACCGGCACGGATTCCCGGGCGAGCTTGATCCCGGAAGGGAAGGCACTGGCGACGGCGCCGCGCAGGTACGGGGCGGGCCCGGCCAGCAGGGCACTGGTCATTGCTTTGACCGTCTTGTTCTTCAGGAACCAGCGGACGTCCGGGATGGCATAGGTGAAGGTGGGGTCGTAAAAGTAGATGGGGTAGGCACCGTAGATCACCTTGAACGTTTCCTCGGCAATGGCGGTCCCGTCGGGAATCGCCGAAATCCGCCACTCTCCATCCACCTGGGTCACCGTCACCGGGATGCGCTCCACGGTTCCCGGCGGCGACTGGGTGGCTATGCCGTCGGCGTCCACCGTGTAGGACACATCGAGCTCGTAGTTGAAGACGTTTTCCGTGCCCGTGGGCACAACGCGCGCCTCCCGGTATACCAGCGCGCGTTTGTCCGGTTTCCAGGACACAGCCGAGGCCTGCGTCAGGTACTGGCGGGCCACCGCATAGTCGTCCTCGTAGCCACTGCCTGCCCGGTAGAAGTAGTCGATGATGGTCTCGGGTGATGCCCCGGGCTGCGGCGCTGCCGGGAGGAACACGGGAGCGCTGACGTTGCCGGCGCTGCTTTCGCTGCTTTTTCCCACCGGACCGGACGTGGGGATCCGTGCGCAGCCGGACAAGAGGACGATCAGCAGGGCAAGCAGTGCCGCCGGGTACTTCGCCAGGCGCACGGTGGCCCTCATGGTGTCTCCTCGGGCGCGCGCACCGGAGCAGGCCGGGCCGCTCCCGCCTGCAGCACCAGCATGTTTTTGTAGTCCTGTTCCGCGGGAACGCTCCCCGGCGCTCCGGGATTGGTGACGTCCTTTGGCTCCAGCTGGACGGGCGACTCGCTGATGCCACCGTCCTGGCGCAAGGGAAGGGTCAAACGGAAGTTGGCGCCGTCGCCTTTCCTGCCCCAGGCCTGCAGCCAGCCGTGGTGCAGCTTCGTATCCTCCATGGCGATGGACAATCCCAGCCCGCTGCCGCCCGTGGTGCGTGCGCGGGCAGGGTCGGCTCGCCAGAACCTGTCGAAAACCCTGGCGGCCTGTGCCTGGTCCATCCCGATCCCGTGGTCGCGGACAGCAACGCCCACGGCAGTTTCATTGACCGCGACCGTGACGGCCACCGGCTTGCCCTCACCGTGCTCCACCGCGTTCAGGATCAGGTTCCGCAGGATCCTGTCGATGCGCCGGGCGTCCATCTCCACCACCACGGCGCCCTCGGGAGCGGTCAGGACAATCTCCGAACCGTATTCAGCCGCCACCGGCGCGGCGCCTTCAATGACGTGGGAGATCACTTGGAGAAGGTCCTCGGGTTCAGCATCCAGCACGGCCACACCGGCGTCGAAGCGGCTGATTTCGAGGAGGTCGGAGAGGAGGGACTGGAACCGCTCCACCTGGTTGTACAGGAGCTCTGCGGACCGCTTGTTGATGGGGTCGAAGTCATCGCGGGCGTCGTACAGGACCTCTGCCGCCATGCGCACGGTTGTGAGCGGCGTCCGGAGCTCGTGCGACACATCGGACACGAAGCGCTGCTGCATCTGGGAGAGCGTCGCCAGCTGGGTGATCTGCTCCTGCAGGCTGGCGGCCATGTGGTTGAAGGAAGCGCCAAGGCGGGCCACCTCGTCCTCCCCCTTGACCACCATGCGCTCCTGCAGCTGCCCGGCGGCGAGCTTCTCCGAGACCATCGCGGCATGGCTGACCGGGCTCACCACGTTGCGGGTGACGTACCAGGCGACAGCGCCGATCAGGAGGACCAGCACCGCACCGCCGGCCCACAGGACGCTTTGGATCTCGTTAAGCGTCTGCTGCGCTGTGTTCAGGTCGTAGATCAGGTAAAGCTCGTAGACAGTGCCGTTGAAGGTCACCTTGTTGCCGACCGCGATCCCCGGCCGGTCCTCGGTGCCCACGGGGATGACGGTGGAAGCCCAGTACTGGTCCTTCCCCGACTGCTGGACGGCCTTGCGCAGCTCAGGGGGAATGACGCTGACCGTCAGTTGGTCGGATGCCCGCGACTCAACCCACCGGTTGCGGGGCTTGGTCTGCTCCGGCATCGCCTCGAAGACGTACCGGCGCTGGATCACTGAACCCCGGCCCTCCACCGCGTTCAGGGTGTCGTAGACCAGGGTGATGACGCTGGACTGGTCGGTGACCTGGGCGCCGTCGAACGTTTCCTGGACCTGCTTGACGTTGTAGCGGGTCTCGGACTCCGCCTGCGTCAGCCGCTCCTGGAACAGGTTGTTGGCAATCTGGTTGGACAGATAGGCACCGACCACGGCGAACGAGGTCACCGCGAGCATCAGGGTGGTGAGAACGGTGCGGAATTGAATGGACCGGCGCCAGCGCCGCTGCAAGGCCCGCCCAAGGTACCGCAGACCGGGAAGGAAGCGCCGGACTCCCGTCCGGACGAGCCGGGCGACGCGGAGCGCCACAATCAGGGCACGCCGCTGCCAGATCCTTGCCCGGAACGCCATGTGCCGCAGCCCGGGAGTGGCGGCGTCGCCGGCTTCCGGCACGTCCTGGACGGCGCCGTCCTGTTTCACGGCATCCGCGGAGTCCGGGGTTGGGCGCTGATCCGGTTCCCCGTCCTGCGCGGCGGGGTCAGACCCCTGCTTTATAGCCGACACCACGCACCGTCAATACGACTTCCGGAGCTTCCGGGTCCTGCTCGATCTTGGACCGCAGGCGCTGGACATGGACGTTCACAAGCCGGGTGTCAGCGGCGTGCCGGTAGCCCCAGACCTGCTCCAGCAGCAGTTCCCGGGTAAAGACCTGCCAAGGCTTGCGGGCCAGCGCCACCAGGAGGTCGAACTCCAGCGGCGTCAGGGAGATCCGCTCATTGCCCCGGCTGACCGTGTGCCCGGCGACGTCGATGGTGATATCCGCGATGCGCAGCGTTTCGGGCGCTTTCTGGTCCCCCGGGCGAAGGCGGGCACGCACGCGTGCCACCAGCTCGGCAGGCTTGAACGGCTTAGGCACGTAGTCGTCAGCCCCGGATTCCAGCCCGCGGACGACGTCTGAGGTATCGGACTTGGCGGTCAGCATGACGATGGGCACGTCCGACTCGCCGCGGATCTGGCGGCAGACCTCGATGCCATCCATACCGGGAAGCATGAGATCGAGCAGGACCAGGTCCGGCCGCGATGACCGGAACACGTCCAGGGCCTGGGCGCCGTCGGCGCAAAAGACCGGCTCGAAGCCGTCATTACGGAGGACAATTCCAATCATCTCGGCCAGCGCTTCGTCATCATCTACCACCAGAATGCGTGCCTTCATAGCTATATATTCCCTTATCGGGATGGGTTTGTCCTGTTGAGCGGCTTCCGGCATGGCGGGGCACTAGGCCGTCCGGCGCCGGAACTATAGTCTTGGGGTCATGCCCCGCGTGGCCGGTGCGCCCTTTTGCCGGGTGCATTTCCGGCGCAGGAGCAGGCGGACTGGTATTGGGGGAGGAATCAGTGTCACCACAGGAGTCGGGGCCCGGGGAGCCGGCGCAGGAGCAGCCAGGCGTTGGACACGACGACGTCGGGCCGGCTTCCGCAGGCGGGCCCGGGCCGGTGCCGCCCGCCCGGGAACAGCAGTGGGACCAGCCCTGGACGCCGCCCGAGGGCCGGCAAGCAGGCCCCTGGCCGGGAACCGAGCCGCGGCAGCAACCGCAGTGGCAACAGCAGCCCGGACAGCACCCGCCCCGAAATGCCCCGTACCCTGATGCCCCCTACCCTGGCGCCCCGGCCCCCGGAGCCTTCCCATCCGGCGGCCAGTCCTACGGGACCCCGGGATACAGCGGCCAGCCTTACGGCGGACCCCCAGATAACCGGTCGCCGTATTCCGGCGGTTCCTACGGCGCCTGGCACTCAGCGCAGCCCAGGTATGCAGCCCCGCCCAAACCCGGGATCATTCCGTTGCGGCCGTTGTTGTTCGGGGAGGTCCTGGACGGTTCCTTCCAGGCCATCAGGCGCAACGCCAAGGCGATGCTCGGCGCCGGCCTCCTGGCGCAGTCCCTGTCAGCCATCCTCGCGGCGGTGCTAACGGGAGTCCTCGCGACGTCGTCAGGGTCCATCGAAGCCTGGGCCCGGACGGCGAGCAACACCGATATCGCTTCCCTGGGATTGGGGCTGATGGCCACCTTCGTCCTGTTGTCCATCCTGTCCGTCTTCATCACCGTTGTCCTCCAAGGTGCCATGGTGGTCCCGGTGGCCCGGTCCGTCCTTAACCAGCCCACCGGCTTCCGGCGCATGCTGTCGTTGGCGCGCCCAAGGTTTGGGTCACTGATCAGGTTGGCGGCGCTGCTGGTTGCAGCCGTGCTGGCCACGGCGATCGTTTTCGTCGCCGTCGTCGTGCTCCTGTTCTCCAACGTGCGTGGCGCGGGAGCCCTGCTGGTCATCCCCCTGATGCTGGCCTTCGGCGCCGGGTTCCTCTGGGTGGCGGTCAAGCTCATGGTGGCGCCCGCCGCCGTCGTTATCGAAGAACTCGGGGCGTTTGCCGGCCTTCGCCGGTCCTGGAAACTGACCAGGGGCAACTGGTGGCGGATCTTTGGCATCACCCTGGTGGTGGGGATCCTGGTGGCCGTCATCACACAGGTGGTCCTGATCCCGGCCAGCATCCTGCCAACGGTCCTCTCCGGGGTGGTCTCGCCGCACGGCGGCAGCGGGCAGGAAGCAACGCTCGCCGTGGCCGTCGGCATCTTCACCGCGGTGGTCGGTGCCCTGGTGGGCGCGGTCGGTTACGCCTTCCAGACGTCAGTCATGGCGTTGCTCTACATGGACCTGCGGATGCGCCGGGACGGCCTGGACATTGCGCTGCTGCACCAATTGGAGAACGGCGCTGATCCTGACGGCATCCCGGGCCGGGGCGCGCACCCCGGCAACCACCGCCCGTATCCCGGATATGGAGCCTCGCCTGGAGCCTGGCCTTATGGCAGCTGAGCCACCCGTGCGTCCGGGTGCCGGGGAGGCACGGCGCTGGGCGGAGGAGGAATTGGCCAAACGGGAGTACCGTGATGCCGCCCCCTCATGGCTCGGCACCCTGTGGCGGAACTTCCTGGACTGGCTGCAGTCCCTGGATGGCTCCCAGGGAGACGCTGCCCCGGTGCCAAGCCCCGTCATCGCCCTCGTTATTGCCGCCATCATCGCGGCTGCCATCATCCTGGCCCGCCCCCGCCTGCACGCCCGGTCCCGGCAGGCCAGGGACGTCTTCGAACGGGAACCCACCCTTGGTGCCACCGACTACCGGGCCCGTGCGGAAGCGGCGGCCGCCGCCGGAAAGTGGGGGGACGCCGTCGTCGACCGCTTCCGCGCGGTGGTCCGGAGTGCGGAGGACCGGGCCATCCTGGACCCGCAGCCCGGCCGCACTGCCGACGAAGCGGCCCGGGCCTTGTCCGTTCCGTTCAACAGCCAGTCCGGGCGCCTTGCCCGGGCAGCGGCCACTTTCGACGGGGTCCGCTACGGAAACAGGGCGGCCGACAGCGGGGACTACCGGCAGATGGTGGAGCTTGATACCGCCTTGGACGCCATGAAGCCCGCCACCGCCGGCACTGCGGCGGTGACGCCGTGACCGGCCTTCCCGCCATCGGCGAGAAACCCCGGGACGCGGGCAGGGAACCGGACGGTGGCAAGCAACCGGCCACCGGATCCGTGGCTGACAACCGGAGGATTCGGGGTTGGCTGCGGCGGCACCGCGGCCTGACCGCGGCGGCAATGGTGGTGGCTGCGGGGCTGGCACTTGTCGTGGGCACGCAACTCGCTCCGAAGGGTGACGCCGTTCCCCTCTCGGTCCACAATGCCGCGCCGGAAGGGGCCAGGGCGCTGGCGCAGATCCTGGGCCGGCACGGGGTTTCCGTTCACACACCCGGCCGGTTCGATGCAGCGCTGGCGGACCTGCGCTCCGGCTCCTCCCCCACCCTCCTGCTCTACGACAGGAACGGCATCCTGGGCGCGCAGCAGCTGGCCGACCTGAGAGCGGAGGCAGACCGGGTGGTGGTGCTCTCCCCACGGCTGGAGACGCTCACCGCCCTTGACAGCGGCATCCACCAGGCCGGCGTTGTTCCCGATGCCTTCCCGATCCTTGATGCCGGGTGTTCCCACCCTGACGCGGAAGCTGCGGGACAGGTCACGGGACAGGGAGGATTTGTGTACGACGGCGGCACGTCCTGTTTCCGGACAGCAGGAACCGCCGGAATGCTTGCCGTCAGCGGCGATGGCCGCCTGGCCGTGCTGGGCAGCACGGCCGTCCTGGGCAACGGGAGGCTGGACGAACTGGGAAACGCCGCGCTTGCCACCAGGTTGCTCGGCGCGTCGCCTGACCTGGTCTGGTACCTGCCCTCGATTGAGGACGCAGCATCCAACGGATCCGGGAAAACCCTCGATGACATTGCTCCGGCCTGGGCCCGCTTCCTGGGCCCCTGGCTGCTCCTGGTGGCGGTGACGGCCGTCGTGTGGCGGGGCAGGCGGCACGGGCCGCTCGTATTCGAGCCGTTGCCGGTGGTGGTCAAGGCTGTTGAGACGGCCGAGGGACGTGCCCGGCTCTACCAGGACGCGCGCGCCATCGACCAGGCACGGGACAACCTCCGGGCCGGCCTGCTGGTCCGGTTGTCCGGGAAGCTGCGGATGGGACCAGGCGCCACCGCCGAGGACACGATTTCGGCAGCAGCCCGGCTCCTGAACCGGGACGCCACTGAAGTCCGCACGCTGATCAACGAACGCCCCGCAACCGAGGCCCGGCTGGTTGCCTGGTCGCAGGCCTTGGACAAACTCGAGAAAGAGGTCAAGATCCGATGAGCGAACAGAGCAGTGGCCAGCGGGTCCTTAATACGGTTGACGACGACGGCGCACGGCAGGCGCTGCTTGCGGTCCGCCGGGAGGTGGCCAAGGCGGTGGTGGGGCAGGATGCCACCGTCACCGGCCTCCTGATTGCACTGCTTTCCCAGGGGCATGTGCTGCTGGAGGGCGTCCCCGGAGTTGCAAAGACCCTGCTGGTCCGGGCGTTGTCCTCCGCGCTGAGCCTGGACACCAAGCGGGTGCAGTTCACCCCCGACCTCATGCCAGGTGACGTCACCGGTTCCCTGGTCTACGACTCGCACACCTCCGAGTTCAGCTTCCGGGAAGGACCGGTCTTCACCAACCTCCTGCTGGCGGACGAGATCAACCGGACTCCTCCAAAGACCCAGGCTTCACTCCTCGAAGCCATGGAAGAGCGGCAGGTGTCTGTGGACGGCGTCTCCCGGCGGCTGCCCTCGCCATTCCTGGTGGCGGCCACCCAGAACCCCGTGGAGTACGAGGGGACCTATCCCCTGCCTGAGGCACAGCTGGACCGGTTCCTGCTGAAGCTCACCATGCCGCTGCCTGAACGCAGGGATGAGATAGAAGTCATCCGCCGCCACGCCGCCGGGTTCGATCCGCGGGACCTGGCTGCCGCCGGCGTCCGGGCCGTGGCCGGCGCGGAGGACCTGGAACAGGCGCGGGAGGCAGTGGGCCGGGTGGCGGTGGAACCGGAAATTATCAGCTACATCGTTGACCTGGTGCGCGCCACCCGGTCAGCGCCTTCATTCCAGCTTGGCGTCTCACCCCGGGGAGCCACCGCCCTGCTCAACACGTCAAGGTCGTGGGCGTGGCTCTCCGGCCGTCCTTTCGTGACCCCGGACGACGTCAAGGCACTGGCTTTGCCCTGCCTGCGGCACCGGGTGGCGCTGCAACCCGAGGCGCAGATGGACGGGGTCCGGGTGGACGACGTCCTGGGCAGCATCCTGGCCGCCGTCCCCGTTCCGCGCTGATGGCCATCTCCGGGCGCTTCGTCGCAGTGGCGCTGCTGGGACTCGTGCCGGTACTGCTGTTCCCGGAATGGCTGACAATCCTGGCCACCATCGCCGCGCTTGCAGCGCTGCTGGGCGCGGACCTGCTGGCCGCGGCGCAACTCCGGCAGGTCAATCTGGTGCGTGCCGAACCGGAGAACGTAACCCTGAACAATGCGGTGGAGGCGGCGCTCACCATCCGTAACGGCGGCAGCAGGCGGCTTCGGGGATCGTTCCGGGACGGGTGGCAACCTTCCGCCGGTGCCCGGAACCCCGTCCAGGACATTGATGTCCCGGCCGGGGAAGGCAGGCGGTTCGCGGTTCGGCTCCGGCCGGTCCGGCGGGGTGACCTCTCAGCGCCGCACGTGACGCTTCGGTCCTTTGGTCCGCTGCACCTGGCAGCCCGCCAGCGGACCATTGACTGTCCGGGCTCGGTGCGGGTGCTGCCGCCCTTCCATTCCCGACGCCACCTGCCGTCAAAGCTGCGGAAGCTGCGTGAACTTGATGGGAAGGCGGCAGTCCAGGTCCGGGGCGCGGGCACCGAGTTCGATTCCCTGCGGGACTATGTCCGCGGTGACGACGTACGCTCCATCGACTGGCGCGCCACTGCCCGGCGCTCCTCCGTGGTGGTCCGGACCTGGCGCCCGGAACGGGACCGGCGCGTGGTGATGGTCCTGGATACGTCACGTACCGCCGCAGCAAGGATCGTGGACGAATCGCGCCTGGACACCGGGATAGAGGCTGCGCTCCTTCTGGGTGTCCTGGCCGAACGGGGTGGCGACCGGGTGGACCTGGTAGCCTTCGACCGCAGGGTCCGGGCGCGGGCGGGCTCTGCCGGGCAGGGCAATATCCTGGGCCGGCTGGTCCAGGCCATGGCTCCGCTTGAGACCGAGCTGATTGAGATGGATTGGCCTGCGGTCCCGGCCCAGGTCCGTGCTGTTTCGGCGCACCGGTCGCTGGTGGTGCTGTTGACGTCGCTGGACAGCGGGGCGCCGGAGGAGGGCCTGCTTCCCGTGGCGGAGCGGCTGGCGAGCCAGCATGTTGTGGTGGTGGCGGCTGTCCGCGACCCGCAGCTGGGCGCCATGCTCCGGGAACGGAACGATGCCACGGCGGTGTTCCGCGCGGCCGCGGCCGAGCGCGCCCTCCTGCAGCGGGCGGCGGTCTCAGCCGAGCTGCGCCGCTACGGGGTGGAAGTGGTGGACGCCGAGCCCCACGAGTTGCCGCCCCGGCTGGCGGACATGTACATCCGGCTCAAGGCTGCCGGTAGATTGTGAATCCGGAGGCTATCGTCTCCCCCGGCAACAGGAGGTCCACTTCATGAACGTCCCGATCTACCAGCAGGCCCTGGGCCGGGAATTCTCCCGGCTGCAGCCCGAGCTCCAGGAGTACTTCTCGCTGGTCCCGGGATCCGGCCAGTACGGCGTAGGGGAAGGAACGTTCGACGTCGTGGGGTGCCGCCAGCGGTGGCTGCGCCCTTTGCTGAGGGTCACCGGGGGCGAAGAGGCCTTCTTCCCCGAGTACGGGGAGAACGTTCCGTTCCGGATCGAGAACCACGCCCACCAGGATCCGTTCGGCCGTTCCAGCCTTACCGCCCGGCGCGAGATCCGGTTCCCGGCGCGCACCCGGCTTTTCCAGGACACCACCAGCGTCACCAACCGGGGTGGCACCACCCAGCTGGTGGACTACGTGGGCAGATACCGGCGCCTGGTGACCGACCTGAACCTGAGCGTCACCGCTGCCGGAAGGCTGCGCGGTGTCTCAGAGGCGTCGCGGCTCTTCCTGGGCCCGCTCCGGGTCCCGCTTCCGGCAGGCCTGGACGCCAAGGCGTACGCCGAACAGTGGTGGGATCCCGCGGAAGGAAGCAACGGGCGGCACCGCATCCAGGTGAAGGTCATCCAGCCGCAGATCGGCCTGGTGCTGGTGTACGCGGGCGCCTTCGATTACCGGCTGCGGCCCTACACTGGCGGCAGTTCCGCCCAAAGCTTCCTGCCCCGCTACGCCCAGCCGGACCGCTGGGAGAACAGGGTGTAGCCCTATCCCAGCGCCTGCTGGTTCAGGCCGTCGGCCACCTGGATCAGCCGGCCCAGGACGGCGGTGGCCTGCGCAGGTGTGTGGCCTGCCAGTCCTGCTGAAGGCGTCACCCGGATGGCGCCAAGCAGCGACGGCGGAAGACCCAGCTGGCGCCACGGACGCCATACTGACTCCACGCAGTCGGCGACCCTGGGCAGCGGGGCGCCGGCGGGGACGTCCAGCGCACCGGCCCAGAACTGTTTCCCTGACTCCAGTGCTGCGGCAAGCTGTTCCCACTGGCGGTTGGTCAGTGCCTTGAGCGGCAGGGCGACGCCGTCCGCACCGGCCGCCAGGACCAGCTCGATCGGCGCTTCGATTTCAGGACATGAGACAACAACCTCAGCGGCACCGGCCGAGCGGAGGGCGTCCAGGACCAGGCGCCAGGATTCGCGCGCTTCCGATGCCGGCACTGCGCGGAGGGTGCGGTAACCGCTCGCCGTGGGTATGGTTCCGGCCAGCACGGCGGCGATGGCGGGCTCGTCCACCTGCACCACCAGGCGTGCACCCGGTACGGCCGCCGCAACCCGGCGAAGGTAACCGCCGACGCCCGCGGCAAGGGACGCGGCCACGTCCCGGCGGGCTCCGTAGTCCAGGAGGGCGCGCTCCCCGTTATGCAAGTGCAGGCCGGCGGCAAGGCTGAGCGGCCCCACCAGCTGCACCTTGAGTTCACCCGCCGACACGTCCTCGCCCCCGGCCACGTCGGCGAGGACATTCAGGTCGGTGGACAGCGCCGACACGGCACGCTGCATGTCCTTGCCGGGGCGGTCAACAAGCCGCCATCCGTAGGGCTGGACGTCCACCGCCAGCTCTTCCAGGAACGAGGCCGTACGGCCCAGGGCGTCTGAGCCGACACCGCGGTCGGGCAGTTCGGCGAGGAATGGCAGGTGCGGGCTGCCGAGCTCGCCGCGGATGATCCGGGCGGCTTCCAGCGGGTCCTCGCCCGGCCACGGTCCCAGTCCGGTGGCCGTCACTTCCCTGGCTGTGACCTCCTGGAAGGGAGCCGCGGCCGGACGCGGGGCTGGGCCCCTTTGGTGCTGTTCCCGGCTCACGCCAGTGCGGAAGTCTGCGGCTGCTGGCCCGACGAGGCCTGGTGGTCCTCGGCGATGGCCTCGTGATGGCGGATCACCTCGCCGATGATGAAGTTGAGGAACTTCTCTGCGAATGCCGGGTCAAGGTGGGCGTCCTCGGCGAGGCGTCGCAGCCTCGCGATCTGGGCTGCTTCACGTCCTGGGTCGCCGGCCGGAAGGCGGTGTGTTGCCTTCAGGAAGCCCACTTTTTGTGTGGCCTTGAATCGCTCGGCCAGGAGGTACACCAGGGTGGCATCAATGTTGTCGATGCTGGAGCGGATGGACAGCAGTTCAGCCATCACCGAATCGTCCACGTGGCCAGCCAGTGAGCTGGCGGAGGGATCAAAATCGTCGGAGCCAGGAGTGCTGGGGTTGTGCTGCGTCATGGCTCCAGTCTATGGGAGCCGACGGAATCGACGCGGGTGTGAAGCGCCGGTGCGGCCGTCCGCCGGCACCGGCGCCCCACACTGCGGGCCTGGAGGGTCAGATGCCCAGGAGTGCCCGGTGCTCCTCCCGGCGTTTGGCCTGTTCGGCCGGGTCCGGCACGGGCAGGGAGGCGATCAGCCGGCGCGTGTAGTCATGCTGGGGGTTCCCCATGACCTGGCTTCCGATCCCCTGCTCCACCAGCTTGCCCTTGTACAGCACGCCCACCCACGAGGACAGGATGTCCACTACAGCCAGGTCATGGCTGATGAACAGGCAGCCGAAGCCGAACTCCTCCTGGATGTCCCTGAACAGCTCCAGGACCTTTGCCTGCACCGAAACGTCCAGGGCCGACGTCGGCTCATCCGCTATCAGCAGCCGCGGGTTCAGGCTCAGCGCCCGCGCCAGTGATGCCCGCTGCCGCTGGCCGCCGGACAGTTCGTGCGGGTAACGGGCCGCGTACGACGCCGGCAGCTGGACTGATTCGAGCAGCTCACCGACGCGTTTCCGCGCCTGGGCCGGGCTTGGATTTGTGTGGATGACCATAGGTTCGGCGATGCATTCCCCGATGGTCAGCTGCGGGTTGAAGGAGGCGGCGGGGTCCTGGAACACGAAGCCGATGTCCTTGCGGAGCGGCTTGAAAGTGCGTTCGCGAAGGTTGAGCATCTCATAGCCCAGCACCTTCAGGCTGCCGCCGGTGGTCCGGTTGAGCCCGGCGATGGCCCGCCCGATGGTGGTCTTGCCGGACCCCGATTCGCCCACCAGGCCGAAAACCTCACCCCTGGACAGGGTGAAGCTGACGCCGTCCACGGCCTTGAAAGCGGGGGTGCCGAGCCGCCCCGGATACTCGATGACCAGGTTGTCAGCAGCCACAAGGACTTCCTCATCCTGGTGGCGCCGTTCGGTAAGGCCTGCGGACGCGGAATTCCGGCCCAGGTGCGGGACTGCAGCCAGGAGCTTGCGGGTGTAGTCCTGGCGGGGTTCAGCGAACAACGTCTTCGCCGGGGCTTCCTCCACAACGTCGCCCTGGTACATCACCACCACGCGGTCCGCCAGGTCAGCCACCACGCCCATGTTGTGCGTGATCAGCACTATGGACGTGCCGTACTTGTCGCGAAGGTCTCGCAGCAGCTCCAGGATCTCGGCCTGGACGGTGACGTCGAGGGCGGTGGTGGGCTCGTCGGCGACAATCAGTCCGGGGTTCAGCGCCAGCGCGGCGGCGATCACCACGCGCTGCTTCTGCCCTCCGGAGAACTGGTGCGGGTAATAGTTGACGCGGTGTTCCGGGTCAGGGATGCCCACCTTGCGGAGCGCCTCGATTGCCCGTGCTTTGGCCTCCTTTGCCGAGACGCGGCCTCCGCCATCCACGGCGGCGTGGGCGCGAATCCCCTCGGCGATCTGCCAGCCCACTGTGAATACGGGGTTCAGGGCCGTGGACGGCTCCTGGAACACCATGGCCACATCCCGGCCGCGGATCTGCCGCAGCCGGTGCGGACTGAGGCTGATGATGTTGGTGCCGTTGATCAGGACCGCGCCGGAACTCGTGGCGGTTTCCGGGAGCAGGCCCAGGATGGTTTTGGCCGTGACGGTCTTGCCGGAGCCGGACTCCCCCACGATGGCAAGGACCTCACCCTTCCTGACGTTGAGGCTCACGTCCTTGACTGCGTGGACGTCGCCTGCGTCCGTGGCGAACGTGACCTGCAGGTGGTCGATGTCGAGCACGTGCTGGCCGGCGTCGGGCTGGTGTACCGGCGACGGGTCGATGTTGCCTGTCATGAATTCCTCACTTCTGCAGCGATGGCCTCATTGGCCACCGGGGCCGGCGCCGTGCCGCCGGCACGCTTGCGTCCGCGCAGGCGCGGGTCGTTCAGGTCATTAATGCTCTCCCCGACCAAGGTGAGTCCGACGACCGTCAGGACTATGGCCAAGCCAGGGAACACACCGGTCCACCAGATGCCCGAGGAGGCATCGGAAAGTGCCTTGTTCAGGTCAAATCCCCATTCCGCAGCGGAGCTCGGCTCAATGCCAAAGCCCAGGAAGCCCAGCCCTGCCAAGGTCAGGATGGCTTCCGATGCGTTGAGGGTGAAGATCAACGGCAGGGTCCTGGTGGCGTTGGCGAAAATATGCCGGCCGATGATCCTGGCGCTGGAGGCGCCTACCACCTGGGCGGATTCCACGAACGGTTCGGCTTTCAGCCGTATGGTTTCGGCACGTATCACCCGGAAGTACTGCGGGACAAACACTGCGGTGATCGCCAGCCCGCAGGCGAGGATTCCACCCCAGAATCCGGACTGCCCCTTATTGATCGCGATGGACATAACGATCGCTACGAGGAGGGTCGGAAAGGCATAGATGGCATCAGCAACCACCACAAGAACCCGGTCCAGCCAGCCACCAATGTAGCCACTGACGAGCCCCAGAAATACCCCGAGGAAGATTGACATCACGACAGCGGCCACAAGCACCGCTGCGGCTGTCTGTGATCCCCAGATCACGCGTGACAGGACGTCGTAGCCTCCAACAGTCGTCCCCCATGGGTGCTTGCCACCGGGTTCCGCCTGGGCCGGAAACGAGCCTGCTTCATCGGAAATCTGGGAGAAACCATAGGGCGCCAGCAGCGGCGCGAAAACAGCAGCCACCACAAAAACAACACAAAGCACGACGCCGATCAGCAGCATCGTGCGCTGCAGGCCAACGCTTTGGCGGATGTGGGACGCCACCGGCAGGCGGTCGAGCAGCGGCTTTTTGGGATGGGGCAGGGCTTCGTTATTCATCAGTACCTCACCCGCGGATCAATCAGGGCGGCAGCAATGTCCACCACGAAATTGGTGACCGCAACAATGACGGCCAGAAGCATGACTATCCCCTGGACCGCAACAAAGTCACGCGCCGTCAGGTACTGCGCCAGCTGATACCCAAGGCCCTTCCACTCAAAAGTGGTTTCCGTCAGCACTGCGCCGCCGAGCATCAGGGCGATCTGCAGGCCCATAACGGTGATGATGGGGATCAGGGCCGGCTTGTAGGCATGCTTTGTCACAAGCCGGAATTCGCTGACTCCACGGGAGCGGCCGGCCTCAACATAATCCTTGCCCAGGGTGCCAATGACGTTGGTGCGGACCAGGCGCAGGAAAACACCGGCTGTAAGCAGGCCGAGGGCGACGGCAGGCAGAACCGCGTGGTGGACGATGTCGCCAAAAGCTGCCAGGTCACCGCTGCGCAGGGCGTCCAGCCAGTAGATCCGGCTGGGCGCTGCCAGCCTGCCCATCGCCAGTTCCGTTGTGGTGGATGCACGGCCCGCGACGGGGAACCAGCCCAAGCCTACGGAAAAGACCAGCTTCAGCAGAAGACCTGCGAAGAAGACAGGAGTGGCATAGCAAAGAATGGCAAACAACCGCAGGAGGGCGTCCGGAACCTTATCGCGTTTGTAGGCGGCAAACATCCCCAGCGGAATCCCCACCAGCAGCGCCACGATCAAGGCATTGATGCTCAGTTCCAGCGTGGCGGCCCCGAAGGTGGTCAGCATCTCGATGACGGGCCGCCCGTCTGAGATGGTCCTTCCGAAGTTGCCTGTGGCGATGTTGCCAAGGTACTCGACGTACTGAATGAACAGGCTCCGGTCATAACCAGCCTGGTGGATCAACGCATCAATCTGCTCCTGCGGCAGGCGTCCGCCTTGGGATGCGGTGATGGGATCGCCAGTGATCCGCATCAGGAAGAAGACCAGGGTGACGAGGATGAAGATCGTCGGAAAGATAAGCAGGAAGCGGATCAGGATGTATCTCCCGAGGCCACCTCCCGCGGATTTGGATTTGGGCGGCGCTACCGTTGGCGGCGGCGCATCGATCATTGTGGCCATGCTGTCCCTGCTTGGTAAGAAAACGAAAGGTATGGGGCCAACAGTTAGGAGGCGGAGCCGCGCAGGCCCCACCTCCTAAGCTGGCGGATTGGTGATTACTTGGAAACGGTCCCGAGCCTGAACTTGAAGGATGCGTCCAATGTGGAATCCACGCCCTTCACGTTTTTCCCTGAAACGGCCACCTGGGCTCCCTGCAGCAGCGGCAGGGTGGAAATGTCCTTGGCCAGTTGGTTTTGAATGTCCTGGATAGTCTTAACACGCTCCGATTTGTCGGCAGTGACCAACTGCTTGGCAATCAGCGCTTCGACGTCGGTGTTGGAGTAGTGGTTGTTGAAGAAGCCGCCCTTAGGGAAGAAGGGGGTCAGGTAGTTGTCCGCATCACTGAAGTCCGGGAACCAGCCAAGCTGGAAGACGGGGTAACTGTCCTTCTTCGATGCCGAGTTGTAGGTGACCCACTCGGTGGACTGCAGATCTACGGTAAAGAGGCCGCTCTTCTCCAATTGGTCCTTGACCATGGCATATTCGTCACCCGAGGACTTGCCATAGTGGTCCGGGTTGTACTGCAGTTTGAGATTGACCGGACCGCTGATGCCGGCGTCGCTGAGGACCTTCTTCGCCTTGTCCAGGCTCGGCTTGCCGCTTCCGTCGCCGTACGCCTGCTTGAAGGATTCGTTGGCGCCGAGGAAACCGGACGGAACATTGGACCACATGGGCAGATAGGTGCCCTTGTAGACCTGGTCGGAAATGGCCTGGCGGTCAACGAGGTTGGCCATGGCCTGCCGCACGGCCAGCGCCTTTTTAGGATCTGCTTCGGGAGTCTTGGCGCCAAAGGGCATGGTGTCGAAGTTGAAGACGATGTACCGCATCTCGCCGCCGGGGCCGACGTTGACCTTGACGTTGGAGTCCTTTTTGAGGTCGTCAATGTCCGTGGCGCTAAGGCTGCGGTTGGCAACGTCGATCTGCCCACCCTTGACTTCCAGCTTCATGTTGGTCTGGTCGGTGTAGTACTTAATGGTGGCGCCGGAATTGGCCGGTTTGCCGAGGACACCGTTGTAATCGGGCCAAGCCGTGAGGCTCACCAGCGTGTTCTTGTTGTAGGAGTCGATAACGTACTGGCCGTGGAAGGCCTTGGCCTTGACGATCTCCTCGTCACTGAGGAGTTTGTCCGCCGGGAAGACTTCATCGTCGACAATGGGGGCCGCGGGACTTTGCAGGATCTGGGTGAAGGTCTGATCGTTGGCCTGCTTGAGGGTGAACACCACTGTGGTGGCATCCGGGGTGGCAATGGACTGGATGTTGGTCAGCAGGGATGCAGGCCCGTTGGGATCAGCGATCTTGACCTGGCGGTCGAACGAAAACTTCACGTCTTTGGAGTCCAGTACGTGCCCATTGGCCCATTTAAGGCCGCTCTTCATCTTGACCGTGAATTCCGTGGGTTTAGTAAAGGAACCCGATTCGGCCAGGTCCGGTGCAGGTTCGGCGCCGCCGGGCTTGGAGTTCATCAGGAAGGAGTAGATCTGGTTCATCACCATGAACGAACCGTTGTCGTACGACCCCGCCGGGTCCAGGGCAGTGACTTTGTCGGTGGTGCCGTAAGCAATGATGCTGCCTGCACTTCCCGATGCTGTGCTGCTTCCGCCTCCGGACGGGCCTGTGCAGGCCGTCATTGCCAGCGCGGAAATGCCTGCCAGCGCGATCGCGCCATGCAGGGCTTTGTTGCTCTTCGTCATCTGTGAGCTTTCTGTCCGATGAGAACGTGCGCTCCGGGCACATGGGCGTGTGTGCCCCTGCCCCGGAGCACAGGGCTGATCCCTAGATTCAATCAGAGAGTCAGCCCTCGGGACGGCCAATTTGTGAGTTGAAACACAAAATTTATCTCATTGGTACCCCTGCCCACTGGTCGGACTGCGGATGCAGGTGCCTGAGGGACAGGAATCGGCCGGAAACGCCAAAGCACCGCCCCGGCGACAACCGGGACGGTGCTTTGGGAACGTGTGGCTAGAGCGCGGCGCGCTGCAGCGACCGGGCGGTGTCGATGGTGGCCTGGCCCAGTACCCGGCTGCCCTGGTAGAGCACCACTGTCTGGCCGGGGGCCACCCCCCTCAGGGGTGTCACCAGCCGGACCACCAGCTGGCCTCCGGCTCCGTCCGTGGCAGGCTCCATCCTGGCAGTGGCCGGCACCGGGTCCCCGTGCGCCCGGACCTGGGCGTAGCAGTCGAACTCAGCTCCCGTTTCCACCTCGGCGATCGGAAGTCCCGCCCAGGACACCTTGATGCCGCGGATCTCGTCGATCGCCAGCAGCGCCTCGGGACCCACCACCACCTTGTTTTCCTTGGGCCGGATTTCCAGGACGAAGCGGGGCTTGCCGTCGGCAGCGGGAGTTCCGAGTTTTAGTCCGCGCCGCTGGCCGACCGTGAACGCGTTGGCTCCCGGGTGCTCCCCCACCTTCGCGCCGGTCTCGTCGACAATGTCGCCGGTGGTCATGTCGATTTTTTCCGCAAGCCAACCCGCCGTGTCGCCGTCGGGAATGAAGCAAATGTCATGGCTGTCCGGCTTGTTGGCGACAGACAGGCCCCGCCGCTCCGCTTCGGCACGCACCTCGGCCTTGGACGGTGTGTCGGCCAGCGGGAACATGGAGTGCTTGAGCTGTTCGTGGGTGAGGACGCCAAGGACGTAGCTCTGGTCCTTGGCCCAGTCCGCGGCGCGGTGCAGTTCCCGGTTGCCGTGGGCGTCTTCGATCACCTTGGCGTAGTGGCCGGTGCACACGGCATCAAAGCCCAGGGCGATGGCCTTTTCCAGCAGGGCCGCGAACTTGATGCGTTCGTTGCAGCGCATGCAGGGGTTGGGCGTCCTGCCGGCCGCGTATTCATCGATGAAGTCCTGGACGACGTCTTCCTTGAAGCGCTCCGAGAAATCCCACACGTAATAGGGAATGCCCAAAACGTCGCAGGCGCGCCAGGCATCCCGGGAGTCCTCAATGGTGCAGCAGCCGCGGCTGCCCGTGCGCAGGGTGCCGGGCATGCGCGAGAGGGCCAGGTGGACGCCGACGACGTCGTGCCCGGCCTCCACCGCGCGCGCGGCGGCAACAGCGGAGTCCACTCCGCCGCTCATGGCTGCTAGTACTCGCATTCTGGCCTTCTGTTGAGGGATATGTTTTTCCGGGCCGGGCTGGGACCCACCGGCAGCGGAAACGATCTTCGCCTATCTATTCTACGGTGGCAGGCAAATCGGCCGGCACGATACTGGCCGGTATGGGCACGAAGAACGTCGGGTGGCGCGTTCACACGCCGCGCAGCGCCTGCCGCGCCACGGTTCCTGCTGTCTGGATGGAGGACTCGTGCCCGGCCATGCCGGCCTGGCGGGCCCGCGCATAAGCCTCCGGAAGCGCCCTCAGCAAAGCATCAACGTCGGCCTCGGTGGACGCGTGCCCCAGGCTGAAACGCTGGGCTCCGCGTGCCGTTTCCTCGTCCAGGCCCATGGCGAGCAGCACGTGGGATGGCCGCGGCACGCCGGCGGTGCACGCCGAGCCGGTGGATGATTCGACGCCGGCCAGGTCAAGAAGGAACAGCAGCGAGTCACCTTCGCAGCCGGGGAACGTGAAATGGGCATTGCCTGGCAGCCGGCCGTCGTGGGGTGCCCCGCGGAGGACGGCCTCCGGAACGCTTTCCCGGACGCCCTCGATCAGGCGGTCACGCAGTGCGGCAATCCGCGCCGCTTCCGCCGGCAGCCCGGCGGTGACGGCCTCCGCGGCGGCAGCGAAGGCAGCGATGGAGGCGGTGTCCAGCGTGCCGGAGCGGACATCACGTTCCTGGCCGCCGCCGTGCTGTACCGGCGTCAGTTTTACAGCGCGGCCCAGCAGGAGTGCGCCCACGCCCACCGGGCCGCCGATCTTGTGTCCGGAGATGGACATCGCGTCCAGGCCCGATTCCTTGAAGTGCACCGGGACGGAGCCGAATGCCTGGACGGCGTCCGAGTGCACGGGGACGCCGGCGGCATGGGCCAGCTCAACCACCCGGTGGATGGGCTGGATGGTGCCCACCTCGTTGTTCGCCCACATCACGGTCACCAGGGCCACGGCGGCGGGGTCGCGCGCGAGCTCGGCTTCGAGGACGTCGAGGTCCAGGACACCCTTGCCGTCCACCGGCAGCCAGGTCACGTCGGCACCCTCGTGGCGTTCGAGCCATTCGACGGTGTCCAGCACCGCATGATGTTCGACGGCGGAGCAAAGGATGCGGCGCCGGTGTGGGTCCCCTGCCACGCGGGACCAGTACATGCCCTTCACTGCGAGGTTGTCCGATTCGGTGCCTCCGGAGGTGAAAATTACCTCGGAGGGGTGGGCTCCCGCGGCCGCTGCGATCACCTCGCGCGCATCCTCAACGGCACGGCGCGCCCGGCGTCCCGATCCATGAAGCGACGACGGGTTCCCGGTCCGGGCCAGTTCACGCGTCAGGGCGGCGAGCGCCGCTGCGGACAGCGGAGTGGTGGCGGCATGGTCGAGGTAGGCGGGCATCCCCCAATTCTATCGTGGCCTGCCGCCGCATCCCCGGGGAGCCGGTCAGTCCCCGCCGGTAATCCTCGCGCAGCAATGGCCGGCGCCGGCAGCCGGGGCAACGCGCTCTTCCGGACTGCCACACCCCACCGCGGCCCCGCGCAGGAAGGCGCCGTTCATATCGCACACCACTGCCGCATGTGCCCGCGACAGGCGGTGGAACGGGCAGTTGGGAAGCAGGTAACCGCCCTCGCCGTCGTGCTCTGGCTGGTAGCCCGATTCGGTCAGGAACTCTTCCAGGTCCCCCGCCGCTTCCGCCAGTTCCCGGCCCTTCAGGAAGGCGGCCGCGCGGAGCGACTCAGCCACAGGCGCGCCGTCGGCCTGGGAGGCTTCGATGGCGGCCGCCATGAGTTCCCCGGCGAGGTCATAGTTCCGGTCCGGCACCGACGCGCCGATTTCACTCCCCACTGTCCGGTACATCTTGGCGGGGCGGCCGGAGCCCGGCCCCGTCCTTCCTGCGGGCTTGTGGAACTCCACGGCCAGCAAACCGTCCTGGACCAGCCTGTCCAGGTGGAATGACACTGTGCTGCGGGCCATGCCTGCGGCCTCGGCAACATCGTCGCGCCCCAGCGGCCGTGGTGATGATGCCACGAGCTCGAAAAGATGCAGCCTCTTGGCGTCCGTCAGCGAGGCAACGGCAGCAATCCTGTCAGCCCAGGGAAGTCGGTACATAATGCCCACCAATCCAAAGTCAAGATCTATTGATTATAGAACGTGCGCTTTCTAAAATGGGCATACCTACTTTTAGAAGGAGAACACCATGAAATCAGCATCGGCAGTGCGGGCCCAGCACGCATCAACCACCATGCCGGCGGCCCGGCAGGCGTTCGTGCTGCTGCGTACCGTCTTCACCGTTGCTCCGGTCCTTTTCGGCCTGGACAAGTTCACGAACATCCTGACTGACTGGACCATCTACCTGGCGCCCCAGGCAACAGCGGTGGTGCCGCTGCCGCCCCAGACCTTCATGTACATCGTCGGCGCAGTGGAGATCATCGCGGGCATCGTCGTGGCTGTCCGGCCGAAGTATGGTTCGCTGCTCGTGGCGGCGTGGCTGGCAGGGATCATCGTCAACCTGCTCCTGCTGGGAAGTTTCTACGACGTGGCCCTCCGGGACTTCGGGCTGCTGGTCGGCGCGCTGGCCCTTAACCGGCTTTCGATGGGGACCAGCCGAACTGCTGCCTGACGCCGCTGGCGCCGCCAGGCGCAAGCACTACAGACAGCGCACAGCATTACTCACGGCGCGGAGCGTTGTGCACATCCAAAGCCGCCGGCAGCTGAGCCCTCCAGCCGCCGGCGGTTTTACGAGCCGGACCCCGCGCCCCAGCCCTGCAACAGGGCCCATGCATGCACGCTGTCCGGGCTCAAGCAGACGGAGGCAGCAACGGCAGGTAGCGGACCACCTCGTCGCGCGCCGTGGCCAACGTGGCCGGATCCGGGCAGGACACGGATATATAGGCCGAGGAGCCTGCGGTGCCGAAGACCCTCGCCAGCACGGCGGTGGACCTTCCGCCGGGAGCCGTCTGCTCCAGCGCCAGCACGTCCACATTCTTGCCGGGAGCCTCGGGGGTACCACCCCACCGCAAAGTCCCGGTCTTCAGGTACGAGGGCTGGATGGTGGCGTCCAGGTACTGGAAAAGGGCGACAGACGATTCACGGTCATCGCCGCGGACCAGCGGCCCCTGGCCCGTACTGACCCGTGCGGCGACAACGCACCCATCCGCCTTGACGTATTCGCTGGCGCCCGACACGTTGTCCTTGGTGACCTTCCAGCCGGGCACGTCCTTCAGCCCGTCAGAAATTCCCACCGGCACCCCGGGCGCCAAGGTGCCACCGGCGGCAAAGGGCAGGTCCCGTCCCGCCACTGCAGCGGCGTCGTGGCCCGGGGTGATGGTTGGCGTGGACAGAACGGGCGTGCTGGCAGGGGCAGCAGGCACGGAAGGATCCCGGACGTCCACGCTGCAGCCGCCAAGAAGCACCGCAACCAGGCCTGCAATGGCGGGCTGCACTCCCCGGTTCCATGCCCTGCCGGCCCGTCCCGCCGTCGTCGGCATATCCGTCTCCAGTCCGTCGCATCCCCTTCGGCCGGTGTCCGGCCGCGCAGGCAAGAGTCTAGACGCCGTCCGCCGGGAACCTGGAAGCCCCGGACATTCGTTGTTACGGCAGGCCCATCAACCGTGCTGGCTAGACTGGGCGGGCACTTTGCTTTCCCTGCGGAGAATTAAGACGCCGCGCATCAAGAAAAGGAAGATCTTGACCGAGAGCAGCAGCTCCCACTACCAGGTCCTTCGCGTGGCCGTCACCGCCACCGAAAAGGAAATCAAGGTGGCGTACCGGCGCGCTGCCAGGGCGGCACACCCGGACCACGGGGGTGACGCCGCAACCTTCCGCCGGGTGACCGCCGCGTACGAGACCCTCATCGATCCGCAGCGCCGGAAAGCCTACGACCGCACCTATGGCGCGGGTGCGGTCCGTGACACGTCCGACGGCGGCGCCCACTTTGATGCGCCCGCCGCCGGAAGCCGGGCCTCTGCCACCGTCCGCAGGCCGGACAACGGCAGGAACACCGCAGGCGACCCGCCGGTCTACGTTCCGCCGTACGAGGCAGCTGGCTCCACGGTCCCGCTCATTCCCTTTGCCCAGGCCCGCCAACAGGTACACGGGATGCCGCGGAAACGGGGTATCTTCGGTGCCGAGGCCCGCATCCAGCGAGAGATGCGCACCGTTCAGCTGCTGACCCGGCAGGTGCTTCCGGCCATCCCGGCCGCCCGGCTCATCAACGGCCTGCAGTCGCCCGCGGACAACAGCCACATCGACCACGCGGTCCTGTCCGGCTACCGGCTGGCCCTGGTCAACTCCATGCTGCTGCCCAAGGGCGCCTATGCATGGGACGGCCGGACCCTCAACCACGGCGGCCGCGCGGTGGCACCACCGCAGCTCGCCCGCGTGGTGTGGGCCATGCAGGACATCTTTCCCGAGCTCAACGTCACCGGATGGACCGTGGTGCACAGCCCGGACGGCAACCTCCACGAACCCGTGATCGACCACCACCGGCGCCCCGCGGGCGCCCTGGAGACCGTCCAGATCGTCAATGCCGCCGGCATGGTGCGCGGCCTGAAGGAGTTCCTGGCATCGGGCCCTGCCCCGAACACCGTCAACGTTCCGGTCCTCGCAAGGCTGCTGCGGGGAATGCACTAAGAACGGATCGCTAGGATGGGGAGGTGTTCCGCATCCTTTTCCATGCCCCAGAAATCCCCGGCAATACCGGCAACGCCATCCGTCTTGCCGCAATCACCGGCGCAGAGCTGCACCTTGTGGAACCCCTGGGGTTCGACTTCTCTGACGCAAAACTCCGCCGGGCGGGCCTCGACTACCACGACCTCGCCGTCGTCACTGTGCACAAGTCGATCGAAGCCGCCTGGGAGCACCTTCAGCCCGGGAACGTTTACGCCTTCAACTCTGACGGCACCACCAGCTACACGGACATCACCTACCGTCCCGGTGATGTACTGATGTTCGGCCGTGAATCCGTGGGACTGCCGGCGGAACTGAAGACCGATCCCCATGTAACGGCCACCGTGCGCCTGCCCATGCTGCCGGCCCTGCGTTCCCTGAACCTCGCAAACGCCGCCTCGATTGCCGTGTATGAGGCCTGGCGCCAGCAAGGTTTTGCGGGGGCCAGGCTGTAGCAGTCGTCCGGACCGGCGTCCCCTCCCAGGAGCCATGCAAATTCTTCAGCCGCCGTCCCATCCGCCCCGCCTCCGGCCTCGAATGACTCTTGACGACATTCGAGCGGAGCAAGGAGCGGCAGGTGACACTACTGGAGTCAGGATCCAGGCAGGCAAGCCGCAACCGGCACGGCAGTGCTCAGGATTCGCCGCCCGGAGACTTATGCTTGGACTTAATGGAAACTCCCAACGCGCCAAATTCCGAGGGCTCCGCCGCGGTGACTGACCCGCCGGCAGACCTCAGCCAACGCCTGTCAATCCTGCTCGCGGGCATCGCCCGCGGAGACCAGGCGGCGTTCGCCGAGTTCTACCAGTTGACGTCCCGCAGGGTCTTCGGCATGGCACGGCGCGTCCTGATCGATCCCGAACTCAGCGAGGACACCACCCAGGAAGTCTTCCTGCAGGTCTGGCAGAACGCGGCGAAGTTCGATCCGCAGGCAGGGAGCCCGCTTTCCTGGCTGATGACCATCTCGCACCGGCGGGCCGTGGACAAGGTGCGCTCGTCGCAGTCTTCCACCGACAGGGAAGCCAGGTACGGGGCCAGCACGCAGGACATCGACCACGACAGTGTTTCCGACGAAGTGGGCAGCCGGCTTGAGGCTGAGGCGGTGGTCCGCTGCCTGGGGACGCTGACCGAAACACAGCAGGAATCCGTGCGCCTTGCCTACTACGGCGGCCTCACCTACCGGGAGGTCGCCGAACGGCTGAACGCAGCCGTGCCCACCATCAAGTCCCGCATCCGCGATGGACTGATCCGATTGAAGACCTGTTTGGGGGTGAGTTGAGATGAGCGGTATGGACGAAGGGCGCAGTGGACGTTCGGGTTCCTTCGGCGACACTGTCGCCATGGACCTTGCGTCAGGCCGCGCCGTTGACCTGGCCGAGCTCTACGCCCTGGATGCGGTCACGGAGCAGGAACGCGACGCCATTGACCAGTACATCTCCTCGGCCCCGGCAGCGGAGCGCCTGGCCTTCCTGGACCGCGTCCGGCAGTCCCGCGAGGCGCTGGCGCGCACTTTCCGGGTGGAGGAAGAACCCCCGTCGGACCTCTTCGAGCGGATCATTGCGCAGCTTCCTGCCCAATTCCCCGGGCAGGAGGGGCTGCCCGGTGGAGCCGTACCGGCCGCAGGCACCCCGCCAACCCCATTTGAAGGCAAGCCTGCAGGGCCGGACGCACGCGATGAGCTGGCGCAGGCCCGCAAGCGCCGGGAGGACCGGCGCGGCGCTTCCGGCGCCCGGCGCTGGCTGGTCGGCGTGGCAGCTGCAGCAGCCATTGCCCTGGGCGGCGTGGGCGTTGGCGCCTACATTGCCGACCAAAACGATCCGGTCAACCAGGTGGCCAGGGCCGGGGACCTGCGCGAAGCTTCCGTGAACGTGGTGGGCGGCGGCAAGGCCACCCTCCTGATTTCAGCGTCGGAGGACGCGGCCGTAGTGAAGATGAGCGGCGTGCCCGCTCCCCCGGCGGGCAAGGTCTACCAGATGTGGCTGATCCCCAAGGACGGCTCCGCACCGGTGTCGCAGGGCCTCATGGACGAACAGGCCCTGTCCAAGCCTGCGGTGGTCCAGGGCATCCACTCGGCCGCTTCACTGGGAATCACTGTTGAGCCGGCGGGCGGGTCCAAGGCCCCCACCCTGCCCACGGTGGCGGCAGCCCCGCTGGGAGCCTGACCCGGCCCCGGCACCAGCCGTCAAACAGTAAAGCGGCCCCCGGTTCCTTCCTGAGGAAGGAACCGGGGGCGCTTTCCAACTCAAAAGCCTGCGATGGTCCCGGGCCCGTTGATTGCCACCACGTGGAAGGCTTCCGCGCTGTGCCCCTCCGGCAGCCCGGCCCGTGCGGCATTGAGCCGCATACCCTGCCGGACGGCGGCTTCCATGGCAGCCACGTCAGGATGCTGGCTGACGTGGACATGGATGGCGGCCAGCTTGGCGTCCACCTGGGCGGTGACGTCCACGAAGTGGTTCTCCCGTTCCTCGGGTCCGGCGTAAAGCCACAGCCACGGCAGCTTGTAGGCTGCCAGGCCGGCTTCGGCCAGTTCCGGGTAGGCGAACGGGTTCTCGAGCGCGGGATACACGGCACGTGTTACCGCTTCCCCCACGGCCAGGTGGTCGGGATGGCTCTTTTGGATCCGCTGCCAGTTCCGTTCCGGATGCATGGCGAGGACGACGTCGGGACGGAGTTCCCGGATCAGCCGCACCACCCCTTTCATCACCTCGTGCGACGGCTCGAGGTACCCGTCCCGCTGGTGAAGGTAGTGGATGTCGGTGACGCCCACCAGTTCCGCGGCACGGCGCTGCTCGGCGTCGCGCATGGCGATGATGTCCGCGCGGTGCGCCGGGTCGAAGCCGCCGGCGTCGCCGTCGGTCATGATGCAGTAGCTGACCTCCACGCCGGCCGCCGTCCAGGCGGCAACGGTGCCGGCTGCGCCAAAATCGATGTCGTCAGGGTGGGCCGCAAAACAGAGCACCCGCCCAACCCGGTGTATGTCCGGGTTGAACGGGCTCCCTGCCTGCCCGTGGGAGGCAGTCAACGATTCAGCCTTTTCGCTTCTTGATCTCGGCGGTGGCCTGCGGGAGGACTTCGAACACATCGCCGATGATGCCGAAATCCGCAATCTCGAAGACCGGGGACTCGGCATCCTTGTTCACGGCAACGATGACCTTGGACGTCTGCATTCCGGCTTTTTGCTGGATGGCGCCGGAGATGCCTGCGGAGATGTACAGCTGCGGGGAAACTGTCTTGCCGGTCTGCCCCACCTGGGCATCGTGGCTGATCCAGCCCGCGTCCGTGGCGGCACGGGAGGCGCCCACGGCGGCACCGAGGGCATCGGCCAGCTCTTCCACCGGGCCGAAGTCGCCGTCCATGCCGCGTCCGCCGGCAACCACGATCCGTGCGTCCGTGAGGTCGGGCCGGCCGCTGGCCACCTTCTGCTCACGGGCCGTGATCCGGGCGGCTGCAGCCACCGCGGGGACCTCAACCGTCGCTGTTTCGGGCGTTGTGGGTGCAGGGGCAGGTTCCGGGGTGACGTTGTTGGCCTTCAGGGTCAGCACGGAAACCGGGGTGGTGGCTTTGCAGTCCGTGTTGTACGAGCCGGCCAGGACGGACTTGTGGGCAGTGCCGTCCGGGTCCACGGCCACCACGTCAGTAATGACCCCGGCGTTCAACCGGATAGCCGCCCGCGCCGCGATCTCCTTGCCTTCGGGCGAGTTGTCCAGCAGCACGATGCCGGCGCCGCTGGCTTCAGCCGCGGCGGCCACGTAGGCGGCCTTGGGTGCCACCAGGAAGTCATCCAGGTCCTGGGCAGACGGGCGCAGGATGCTTTCCACGCCGTATTCGGCGAAGGTGGCTGCGGCGCCGTCGGAAAGGTCTCCGTTGAGCGCCACGGCGCCCCCGCCCAGGGAACGGGCCAGGGTCAGCAGCTCAAGGCTGCTCTTCTTGAGCGATTCGCCGGGGTTGTCGATGAATACGAGTACTTTTGCCATGTCGATGTCCCTCTTAGAGCAGCTTCTGGGCGGCCAGGAAGTCAACCAGCTTGATGCCGGCGTCGCCCTCGTCGGTGATGATGGTCCCTGCAGTCCGGGGCGGCCGCTGTTCCGCGCTGGCCACGCTGGTCCAGGAACCGGCGAAGCCGACCTGGGCGGGGTCCACACCGATGTCGGCCAGGGACAGTGTGGTGATGCTCTTGCGCTTGGCTGCGATGATTCCCTTGAAGTTGGGGTACCGGGGCTCGTTGATCTGGTCCGTCACGGATACGACGGCGGGCAGCGGCGCCTCTACGGTCTCCGAGGAGGTGTCGGCGTCGCGGCGGGCCGTCAGCCGGCCGCCGTCGACCTCCAGCGTGGAGGCAAAGGTCACCTGGGGCAGCCCGAGCCGCTCCGCCAGCTGCGCCGGGACAAGCGAGGTTTCACCGTCGGTGGAGGCCATGCCGGTGATGACCAGGTCCACGTCGCCCAGGTGGCGGACGGCCGCTGCGAGCGCAAGCGACGTGGCCGCGGCGTCCGAGCCGGCCAGGGCGTCGTCCGTCAGATGAACGCCCTCGGTGGCGCCCATCTGCAGCGACTTCTTGACGGCGTTGACGGCTCCGGAGGGTCCCATGCTCAGGGCGATGACCTGGTTGCCCGCTTTGCTCCCGCCCCTCGCCTCGGCCAGCTGCAGCGCTGCCTCGAGGGCGTACTCGTCAAGCTCGGACAGAATGCTTTCGTCGCGGTCCACCGTGTTGCCCTCACCGTTGAGATGACGGTCGAACTGGGCGTCCGGTACATGTTTGACCAGGACTACGATCTTCAATGTCTCTTCCACTGTGTTTACAGCAGCCTTCCATGCTTGTGGACAGCCAGCCGGGTGGGTCATGGCCGCGGAATGCCCGGCAGGCGGGTAGCTCCTAGCTAACCATATCGGCGCGCCCCTGCGCCCTCTTCCGTTAACGCCTGTGTCAGGCCCTCACCGTGGCTCAGCATGACGACGGCGGCGCCCCCTTGGATGGGAACGCCGCCGTCGTCATTGCTGCACGATGTTGCTGCCTGGCCTCAGCTGGCTGCGGCACCCAGCGTGACGTCGAATGTCTGTTCCTTGCCGCTGCGCTGGACCGTGATCTTCACGGTGGAGCCCGCCGGCTGTTCGCGGACGGCCGCGGTCAGCTGGTTCGGTTCGCCGATGGTGAGGTCGTTGAACTTGGTGATGACGTCACCGACCTTGATACCGGCTTTTCCTGCGGCAGAGTTGGGGTCAACGGTTGCCACGTCGGCCCCCACCGAGAATTCGGAGGAGGCACCCGACGTCTTGGCCTTGACGCTGACACCCAGCTGGCCGTGCGAGGCCTTGCCGGTGTCGATGATTTCCTGGGCGACGCGCTTGGCGTTGTTGATCGGGATGCTGAACCCCACGCCGATGTTGCCGCTCTGGGAAGTGGACGTCCCGGAGCCCGCGGAAGCAATGGCGACGTTGACGCCGATGATCTCGCCCTTGCTGTTCACCAGGGCGCCGCCGGAGTTGCCAGGGTTGATGGCAGCATCAGTCTGGATGACGTTGATGGCGATGGATCCCTCGCCCGCGCTTTGCTGGCTCTGGCCGCCGCCCGGAGGGGCGAACTGGAAGCCCTGGTCGCCGCCCTGGCTGTTGTCGCCGCCCTTCGGGGCTGCGGACGATGCAACGCTGATGGTCCGGTTGAGCGTGGACACGATGCCGTCCGTGACCGTTCCGGTCAGCCCCAGCGGGGAACCGATGGCGATGGCCGTATCACCCACGTTCAGCTTGGAGGAATCACCGAGGGTGGCAGGGGTCAGGCTTGACGTGTCGTCCACCTTGATGACGGCGAGGTCGGACAGGGGGTCGGTGCCCACCAGCTTTGCCGGCAGGACCTTTCCGTCACTGGTCCGGATTTCGAGGGTGGCATTGGCAGTCTGGCCATCGAGGGTCACCACGTGGGTGTTGGTCAGGATGTGGCCTTGGTCGTCAAGGACGATGCCCGAACCCGTGCCCCCTGAGCTGCCGCTGGTGGCACTGATGGTGACGACGCTGGGCGAGGCCTTCACGGCAGCCGCGGTAATGGCGTTGACGTCGTCCTTGTTGTTGACGATGACCGTGCCGGGCTGGCTGTTGCTGCCGACGGTTGAAGTGCTGGACCCGGTGTTCCCAAACAGTTCGCCGGCACCCACCGTAGCCACGCCGCCTCCCACAAGGCCTGCTGCGAGGATGCTGGCCACGAGGGTACCGACGCCAAAGGTTGCCTTCCGGCGCGGCGCGTCCTTGGGATTGGGGGTGTAGCCGGCGTTGCCGTTCGGCGTGCCGGGGCCCCCGCCGTGAACGGGCTGGCCTTCGTGGTGCTGCTGCTGGCCATAGTATCCGGACTGGCCGTAAAACGGCTGGCGCTGCGGATACACCGGACGTGGAGCTCCGGGCAACTCCTGGGTGTGGTCGCGCTGCTCCGCACCGCTGTAGCCGCCGGGCTCCTGGTCCGCGGTCCCGTTCCCATACTGAGTGGCCACCTGCCGGTCACCGGGCTGCTGCGCGTCCTGCTGCTGGCCCTGCCGCTGCCACGGGTTCCGGTTGCCCGCGTGGCTGTCCTCCGGGACCGGTCCTGGGGTTTGATTCTCAGTCATGGGACTTCCTTTCATCCTCGTCTGCCATTAACTATGGACCGTCCCGCTGGAACAAGCTCGGATGTTTGCTGAGAGCTTCCTGAACGTTCCGGTCATGTCCTTCTGGAGGGCGGGGCGTTTCGCTGGGGGCATATTCGCCGTCATGGACTGGCTGTGGGGTGCACCATAGAATCAAAGATGAATTGCCACAGCGACCTGCGGCTTCACACCAAGCGTGGGGGCGCTGTTGGATTCGACGACTGATTCGTCCCGAATCGGTGTCAGGCGTGCTGAAGGGTTGCACATGCGGTCAAAGTTCAAACGTTTCCTCGCCGTGATCGGCCTTGCCGGGCTGCTGGCGGTACCCGCCGGCGCCGCCTGGGCCGAAAACCCGGTCACCATCCCCTCCGGCACCAACATTGTTGATGACGCGAACGTCCTGGGCAGCCGGAAGGGCGAGGTCCAGGACGCCATCCAGAAGCTGCTGAAGGACCACAAGTACAACCTGTACGTGGTCACGGTTAAGTCGTTCGAGAACCCCACTGATCCCGCAGCCTGGAGCAATGCGGTGGCGCAGGCCAAGGGAATGGG
The DNA here is from genome assembly GCF_001428325.1 of Arthrobacter sp. Soil761. NCBI lineage: Bacteria > Bacillati > Actinomycetota > Actinomycetes > Micrococcales > Micrococcaceae > Arthrobacter > Arthrobacter sp. Soil761. The sequence goes on from NZ_LMSF01000001.1 coordinate 518,294, forward strand.
CAAAGCAGACGCCATTCTTGCCATCGCCACCGAGCAGGGCAAGTACTACTTCTCGCCCAATTCCGCCAGTTCCATTTACTCCAAGCGCAGCAACATCACCCAGAACGCTGTCGCCGCCAACCTCGGGGCGGGCAAGCGCGACTTCGCGCAGGCTGCCATCGATACCGCCTCAGCCATCGGCGATGCTGCCGGCGGCGGCAGCGGCAATGTGTCATCCGGTGACGGGGCCGGCGCGGGCATCCTGGTGGGTGCCGGCGTGGTGGTGGCCGGCGGCGGTGCGTACCTGTATTACCGGAACCGGCGAAAGAAGGCCGCCGGCAAGGATGCGTCCACTGGAAGTTACGGCCCCCAGGGCGCAGAACTGGACCCGCTGGCGTCACTGAGCGTGGAGGAACTCCGCCGGAAGAGCGGATCCCTGCTCATCGAAGCGGATGACGCCATCAAGTCCAGCGAGCAGGAACTCGGCTTTGCCCAGGCACAGTACGGTGATGCCGCCGTCGGAAACTTCACCAAAGCTTTGGCGGAAGCGAAGGCCCACATGACGGAGTCCTTCAAGCTTCAGCAGCAGCTGGACGACCACATTCCGGACACCGAGGAGCAGCAGCGGACCTGGCTGGGCGAGATCATCCGGCGCTCGGAAGCCGCCCTCGCCTCCCTGCAGGAGCAGAAGGCGGACTTTGACTCCCTGCGTGAGCTGGAGAAGAACGCACCGCAGGCCCTTGCGGCGGTCAACACCGGAGCCCGCGAAGCGGACGCCAAGATCGCCAGCGCGGAGCAGTCCCTTGCCGCCATGCGGTCAAAGTACGCCGACAGTGCGCTGACCCAGGTCTCGGACAACATCGTGCAGGCCAAGGAACGGCTGGCGTTCGTCCAGAACGCCTCCGAAACCGCGCAGCAGAAGCTCGGCGAGGGCGAGAGCAGCCTGGCGGCAGTGGCCGTTCGCGCAGCCGAAGAAAGCCTGCACCAGACCAACGTCCTGCTGGATGCCATCGCCAAGGTCGCCGCCAATCTCGACCAGGCCCGCAACGGCCTCGAAGCGGCGGTGGTGGATACGTCCCAGGACCTGGCCCAGGCAAAGGCCATGATCCAGTCCGGCACCCACGCCGAACTGGCCGGTCCAGTGGCAGCGGTGGAGGCCGCCCTTGCCCAGGTGAAGACCGAAATCCAGGGTGGAAAGATTGACCCCATCGCCACCCTGCAGAGGGTGGAAACCGCGCACCAGTCCCTGGACCAGGCCCTGACCGGGATCCGGGACCAGCAGGAGCAGGCCCGCCGCGCACAGGCGTCGCTGCAGCAGACCATCATGTCCGCCCAGGCCCAGATCAGTGCCACCTCCGATTACATCACCGCGCGCCGCGGCGGGGTGGGCACCGAGGCACGCACCAGGCTTGCGGAGTCGCAGCGGAACCTCGACTACGCACTCTCCATTGCCCGCACCGACCCCGTCACCGCGCTTACCTACGCGCAGCAGGCCCACGCCCTGGCAGCACAGGCCGCACAGCTGGCCCAGGCCGACGTCGAGCATTTCGACGGCTATGCCAACCAGGGCTTCGGCCGTGGCGGCATGTTCGGCGGCGGAGGCGGCGGCGGACTGGGCGGCGCCATCCTGGGCGGCATCCTGATCAACTCAATCCTCAACGGTGGCCACGGCGGCTGGGGCGGCGGCGGCGGCTGGGGTGATGGCGGTGGAGGCGGCGGCTTCGGCGGGGACGGCGGCTTTGGCGGCGGTGATTTCGGCGGCGGAGACTCCGGCAGTTTCTAAACACTTCCGTCGGAACACGCTGGAGAACCCGGCGGGCGGACAGAAGCACGACACCACTGTTCACGGACGTCAGTGGTCAACACAGAGCAGGACGAAAGGCAAACACCATGGTTAAGCAGTCCATTTTCGGCCGGATCGCGCAGCTGGCAAAGGCCAATATCAACTCCTTGCTGGACAACGCCGAGGATCCGCAGCGGATGCTGGACCAGATGGTCCGCGACTACACCAACAACATCGCCGAAGCCGAGTCCGCCGTGGCGCAAACCATCGGCAACCTCCGCATGCTGGAAGACGACTACAACGAAGACGTCAAGAACGCCCGCGACTGGGGGAACAAGGCACTGGCCGCCTCCCGCAAGGCTGACGAGTTCCGCGCCGCCGGCGACGTTGCCGACGCCGAGAAGTTCGACAACCTGGCAAAGGTCGCCCTGCAGCGGCAGATGGCGGCCGAGAACGAAGCCAAGGGCGCAGAGCCGAGCATCGCCTCCCAGCGCGAGGTGGTGGACAAGCTGAAGACCGGCCTGGACCAGATGAAGAACAAGCTCAACCAGCTGACCAGCAAGCGCAACGAACTGGTGGCCAGGTCCAAGACGGCAGAGGCGCAGTCCCAGGTGCACGACGCCATCAAGAGCATCGACATCATGGACCCTACCAGCGAAGTGGGACGCTTCGAAGAAAAGATCCGCCGCGAAGAGGCCAGGGTCCGCGGCCAGGAGGAACTGGCAGCGTCCAGCCTGGATGCCCAGTTCAACCAGCTGGAGGACCTTGGCGAGCAGACGGAGATCGAGGCCCGGCTGGCCGCTTTGAAGGCCGGCGGCGCCACACCTGCCCTCGGCGCCGCCAACGCCGCGGAGTCCGAGGCAACCGTGGAGGAAGCGGACTTCGACAAGCTCTAAGGCCAGCCAGCACCACACAGTCGAAACCAGGCGGTGGCCGGGACCCCGTGGTCCCGGCCACCGGCATGTCCGCAGTGTGTAGCGTGGAGCCATGACCTCCTCTGAAGAGACCGCCCTGGTCTGGCTGCGCGATGACCTTCGCCTGGATGACAACCCCGCCCTCAACTCCGCCGCCGCGCTGGGCCTGCCGGTGACAGTGGTGTACGTCCTGGATGAAGAATCTGCGGGCATCCGGCCGCTGGGCGGTGCAACCCGGTGGTGGCTGCACCACTCACTGGCACGATTGGCTTCCTCCCTCGAGGCCCGCGGCTCGCGGCTGCTCCTTCGCCGGGGGCCGGCCGGGCGGGTGATTAAGGAAGTGGCTGTGCACGCCGGAGCAACGCACTTGTTCTGGAACCGGCGGTACGGTCAACCCGAGCGCAGCATCGACGCCGCGGTCAAGGAGTGGGCCGGGGAGAACGGCCTGGAGGCTTCAAGCTTCCAGGCAAACCTCCTGTTCGAGCCCTGGACGGTCAAGACCGGCTCCGGCGGCCCCTACAAGGTGTTCACTCCTTTCTGGCGGGCATGCCTTGCCGGCCAGGAGGTCCGGGACCCCCAGGAGCCTCCGGCCCGGATCCCGGGACCCCCGCAGGGCGGCCGTCTCCAGGCCGGCGACGAGCTCGACAGCTGGCGGCTGCTCCCCTCCTCCCCCGACTGGAGCGGCGGCCTCTCCGCCACCTGGATTCCCGGCGAGGAAGGCGCGCGCCACCGGCTGGCGGACTTCCTGGACGGCCCTGCCGAGGAATATGGAACCGGACGGAACCTGCCCGGCATCGAGGGAACCAGCCGTCTGTCACCCCACCTGCGTTTCGGCGAGGTCAGCCCGTTCCGGGTGTGGCGTGAGATCCGCCAACGTTTCCCGCATAAGGTGCCGGCCGACGTCGGAATTTTCCGCTCGGAGCTTGGCTGGCGGGAATTCTGCTGGCAGCTGCTGTACAACAACCCGGACCTGGCCACCCGCAACTACCGGCCCGAATTCGACCGGTTCGCCTGGCAGCAGCCGGGCAGGAGTGAGCTCGCGGCCTGGCAGCAGGGACGCACGGGCTACCCCCTGGTGGACGCCGGGATGCGGCAGCTCTGGCAGACCGGCTGGATGCACAACCGGGTGCGGATGGCCGCGGCCTCGTTCCTGGTGAAGAATCTGCTGGCCGACTGGCGGATTGGAGAGCAATGGTTCTGGGACACGCTGGTGGACGCCGACGCCGCCAGCAATCCGGCCAACTGGCAGTGGGTGGCCGGTTCCGGCGCGGACGCGTCGCCGTACTACCGGATCTTCAATCCCGTCACCCAAAGCAGGAAATTCGACGCCGGCGGCCGGTACCTGCGCGAGTTCGTTCCGGAGCTCGCGGACCTGGACAACAAGTCCATCCACGAGCCCTGGAAGACCGGGGTCCCGGACTACCCGGAACCCCTTGTGGAGCTTCCTCAGTCCCGGGAACGGGCGCTGGCTGCCTACCAGCAGCTCAAGGACGGCTGAGCCGCCCCGGCTGTGGGGTGCCGGGTGGCCTTAGCGGCTGACCTTGCCCATGAGGGAGGCGATGGGCCGCAGGAAGACCGGGCGGGCCAGGAACCACGCGGCCGCCATGACGGCCACGGAGGCCAGGAACACCCAGAAGCCGAACCAGCCGTCGTCGTCCCGGACCCCGTACATGTGGTTCAGGTTCCGCAGTGCACCCGTGGTGAGCACCAGGAAGACGTGGACCACGATGAAGGCCACGAAGTAGATCATCACCGGGAAGTGGACGGCGCGGGCCCATTCGATCGGGTAGGCCTTGTTCAGGCCGGCAGCCTTCTTTGGCCAGGCGGAGGACATCCGCAGGCCCGTGATGAACGCCAGCGGAGCGGCGAGGAAGACCGTCACGAAGTAAGCCAGGAGCTGCAGCGCGTTGTAGTTGATCCAGCCGTCTTCCGTGGGCCAGTCCAGCGAGGCGTATTGCAGCGCGGCCGACAGGGCGTTGGGGAAGACGTCCCAGCTGGTGGGGACGATGCGCATCCATTGCCCGGTGGCGAACAGCAGCACGGCAAAGACGAGCCCGTTCAGGATCCACAGGGCGTCCAGCGTCAGGTGGAACCACAGTTCAAGGCTGATCTTGGTGGGCGCGTTCCTGGTGCGGATCAGGCCCTTGTTGTTCCGGGTCCAGTGCCCGCTGGGCCGTGTGGTGGTCCGCACCTGCCATCCGGTGCGGATGATCAGGAGCAGGAAGAAGGCGTTGAGGAAGTGCTGCCAGGCGAGCCACGCGGGGAATCCCACCGGGGCGCCGGCCGGCAGTGCCGACTGGCCCGGGTAGTCGGTGACAAAGGACGCGACGGCGGGCAGTCCCACGACCAGCCTGGCCGCCAGAACCACCAGGACCAGCGCCACGAGGACAGCAGGAACCGCCCAGTAGAGCCGGGACCGCTTACCCGTCGCGGCGCCGGGTTTCTTCGTGGGTGTGGCCATCGAACAACATACCTCTCAAGAATGACTGGGGCAGCCCGCAGATCGCGGGACCCTTCGAAAGAGAATACTAGGAACTGTGCGCATCCAAGGAAAAGAAAGACCCCGGCCGGCGTAACTGTGAACTGCTCCCCGGAAGTTGGACTGAGAAATTCAGTTCCGACTTCCGGGGAGCAGTTTTATGCATGCACGTAGTTCGTTGTCTGAGGTTCAGCGTGAGAGGAAAAGAAAGACCCCGGCCGGCGTAACTGTGTAGGAAAAGAAAGACCCCGGCCGGCGTAACTGTGAACTGCTCCCCGGAAGTTGGACTGAGAAATTCAGTTCCGACTTCCGGGGAGCAGTTTTATGCATGCACGTAGTTCGTTGTCTGAGGTTCAGCGTGAGGCCGCTGTAGCGTGGTTTGAGAAGGGCATCGCGGATAGTGCGGCGGCGACGTTGCTAGGGGTGTCCCGCCCGCCGATAAGGGTTCTCTATCGGCGGTGGAAGATCCATGGTCGAGGAGCGCTGGTGGCCAAGCCGACGAAACAGGTGTACTCGTTCGAATTCAAGCTCGCGCTGGTTGAACGGTTTATCGCCGGTGAGACTGCCCCGGATCTCGCGGCGGAGGTGGGTTTGTCCTCGCCCACGCTACTGAAGACGTGGGCCCGGGCGTATCGCCGCGAGGGCCCGGACGCATTACGTCCCAAGTCCAAGGGCAGGCCTAAGGCACCTGATGCCCCGCAGCCGGCCGAGGTATCGGAACTGGAGCGGTTACGGCGGGAGAACGAACGGTTGCGGGCGGAAGTGGCTTACCTGGGAAAATTGCGGGCCTTGAGGGCGCAGGAACGACGGTGAAGGTCCAAGCCCTCATCGCTCTCAAGGCTGACTTCCCGCTTCCGGTCCTGCTGCAGGCAGCATCTCTTGCCAGATCGACGTTCTTCTATCATCAGGCACGCATCCAAGGCCCTGATCCGCAGGAGTCCATCAAGGCCGCTGTCAGGGAAATTTTCGAGAAGAACCATGGCCGGTACGGGCACCGGCGGGTCCACACCGAGATGGTCAAGCAAGGGTGGACGGTCGCGAAAAAGACCGTTCTGAAGCTCATGCGGTCCCTGAATCTGGTGTGCAAGGTCCGGCGGAAGAAGCGTTATAACTCCTACCAGGGCGGGCAGGGCCGGGTTGCTCCGAACGTGTTGAACCGGGAGTTCGAGGCTGATGCCCCGAACCGGAAGTGGGTAACGGATGTGACGGAGTTCAGCGTCGGCGACCGTAAGCTCTACCTTTCGCCGGTTATGGATCTTTTCGACCGGCAGATCATCTCCTACTCGATCAGCCCGTCTCCGAATCTGGAGCTCACCAATAATTCGCTGCGCCAGGCCCTTGCCTGCCTTGAGGATAACCAGCAGCCACTCGTGCATTCGGACCAGGGCTTCCAGTACCAGCACGTCTCGTGGCGAAAACTCTTACAGGAAGCCGGCGCGAGCCAGTCGATGTCACGCAAGGGCAACTGCTACGACAACGCCGTGATGGAAAACTTCTTCGGCCACCTTAAGGAAGAGCTCTTTCACCACGTGCGATACCTCAGCACCGACGCCTTGGCAGGGGCACTGCACGAATACATCCGCTGGTACAACACCGAAAGAATCTCGACAAAGCTCAAGGGCCTGAGCCCGGTGCAATACCGGACCCAGACCCTCGCGGCTTAGGCTCTTATTTAGTCAGTCCAACTTCCGGGGAGCAGTTCAAATGGGCGCGGGGACTTCTTCATTATCCGGA